>NZ_CP009516.1:0-313662 GCF_000970285.1 Methanosarcina horonobensis HB-1 = JCM 15518
TCCAGTGGAAATGCAGGGGTCTTCACCATAACTATTAATACCCTGTACTTCCATTGCATCTACTGCAAATGTACCCTAAAATCAGATGTTTATATACAAATTTAATCTAAATTTTTAGCTAAAGAATATTCCGAACATAGATTTACCCAAGGCTTAAGAGATGCCCTAAAGTGCGCAACTGACTTTTCAGCGTGTCTCCTGTCCGCCGGAAATAAAAATTTCAGGCATTAACTTTAATAAACATGCATTTATCTATCCATCTCCCTTTGTGAATCTGTCACCTTTAACATTTAACTTATCGAGATTATAGAAAAATAATAACCCGGGTCTCTGGAATTACTGAGAACCAAAAACGAAAGACAATCTGAAAATTGACAGTTAAAGCTTTCAAAATATCTTTGTCACGTTTGGGTGTCGTTTTAAGTTTCAGGTATCCAGAACTCAGAATGAGAAGAACTTAAAAATGAGAATAACTGCTCGAAGAACTTCAAAAAAGTGACTTAAACATTAAGAATTTAAGTAAAATTAATTATCTGATTAAGCTCTGCAGTTTTCTCCCTCATCTGGATGTATGGAATTAATTAGCTCCCTGAGCAGAAATTTCAACGTTTAAGTTCACTTCAACAAATGGGACCGAATTAAAACCCAAAAATAAGAATTAACATTGAGAAGATGTAACTGAAGAAATAAACTGAAAATAAGCTAAAAATTTAAAATAAACTAAAAACTAGAACTGAAAAACGAAACTAAATGATTAAATTAGAAAGCAAGCTAAGAGACTAAACTGAAAATTAAAACATCAAATTTGAAATTAAGGAAAGGAAAAAGACGTTCTACAACTCGTTAATCTTCTTAAATAGCTTATTAACTTTGTATATCAAATATGTATATTAATTGTTAGTTGTTCGTATAAATTACCTTAATTTGTTACATCTGTAATATTATAACTTTTATGAAGAGGGTCATTCATGATAAAAGCTCAATCATTAGACGGCTTATTCGAAAAATTACTTGACGGAAAGTCAATTTTCAAAAACAAAGAAGTTCTTCGACCTTCTTATACACCGGACCTATTATTACACAGGAACGATCAGATAAACAGCCTTGCAACTATTCTGGTTTCCGCACTCAGGGGAGAGACTCCTTCAAATGTCCTGATTTACGGAAAAACAGGAACAGGAAAGACTGCTGTGACAAGGTACGTAGGAAAAGAACTTGAAAGAGTAAGTGAAGACAAGTCAATTTTCTGTTCTGTTGTTTATATTAACTGTGAAGTAATCGATACTCAGTATAGGCTTCTTGCAAATCTTGCCAGGCATTTCGAAGAAGAGGTCCCTATGACCGGGTGGCCTACGGATCAGGTCTTCATGAAATTCAAAGAAGCAATCGATGCAAGAGACCAGGTCATTATCATCATTCTGGACGAAATTGATAAGCTGATTAAGAAAGGCGATGACGTCCTCTATAACCTTTCAAGGATCAATACCGATCTCAAGAAAGCTAAGGTCAGTATGATAGGGGTTTCTAACGACCTCAAATTTACGGAGTTTCTGGATCCCAGAGTCAAAAGTTCCCTGGGCGAAGAGGAACTGATCTTTCCGCCTTATGATGCCGAGCAGATCAGCGATATCCTGAAGCAGCGGGCAAAAATGGCTTATAACGATGGAGTGCTCGGCGAAATGGTAATTCCGCTCTGTGCAGCTTTTGCGGCCCAGGAACACGGTGATGCCCGCCGAGCCCTTGACCTTCTGCGCGTTTCGGGAGAAATTGCTGAAAGAGAAAACCAGCCCCAAGTTCTTGAAGAACATGTAAGACGTGCGCAGGAAAAGATCGAAATTGACCGCGTCGTAGAAGTTGTGCGGACCCTCCCAACCCAATCCAAGCTTGTGCTCTACAGCATCATCCTGCTCAGAAACAGGGGAAGAGAAGGAAAAAATGTCACAACCGGTGAGATGTATAATGTCTACCGCCAGCTCTGTCATCACATAGACGTGGATATTCTTACCCAGCGCAGGGTCACTGACCTGATGTCAGAACTCGATATGCTCGGGATAGTCAATGCCGTGGTAGTAAGCAAAGGCCGTTACGGAAGGACAAAAGAAATCTCTTTGAGTGTTCCTGTAGAAAATACTCGCAAAGTACTTCTTGAAGACTACAGGCTCAAACCTCTTGTAGATTTCAAAACTTCCGTCTTCAACAAAATGTTCTCATGAACATTTTCTAAACGATCTTCAAAATGGTATTTAAATGAATCTCTAAAGGTCGGATTACCTTTCTAATCCAGCCTTTCTGTTTTCTGCGTACTCCTCAAATTCTTGATTCTATAAGGTAGTTTTTAAATTATAAGGCAGTCTTACATTTCACTGCGTATTTTTAACTTGTTCTAAGATGATTTTCGAAAAGTTTTTTTGCAAACCTTTCTTCCAGAAATTTCCTCATCAATCTTTTAGAAAATAGCCTCAGTTTTCAGGAAATAATATATATGATCCTGTGGTTTGACTAGCATCATTATAACGTATGTTTCAATTCATATTTCAATTCATTTCAATTCATTTCAATCCATATTTCAATTCGTATTTCAGTTACGGATCTACATTATCAAAACTTACATTGTTCAATGTTGTACTATTCAAGTTTTTATCAGAAATATGATCTTGTACTAACTCGAGCTTCAAATTCCTATAGAGTATAACTGAAAGCTTTATTGAGGCTAAAACTTTACTAATGCTAAAACTTTACTAATACTAAAACTTTATTGAAGTTTTTACTCAGATTTATCATTCAGGCTTATAATTAAATCCAGATATTCAGGTTTAAAAGGTAATTTTTGATGAAGATAATAGCGTTCGTAGGCATGCCAGCTTCGGGAAAATCCGAAGCTTCCAGGATTGCCGCCGAGATGGGCATTCCTGTTATAATCATGGGTGATGTAATCCGGAAGGAAGTATTGAAGCGCGGGCTTGAGCCCAATGATTCCAATACCGGAATGGTTGCAACGGACCTCCGCAAGTGTGAGGGCATGGATGCCGTTGCTAGACGCTGTATTTCTCAGATAAGGGAAACAGGTTCGGAACTTGTAGTTGTGGATGGTGTACGAGGGATTGCCGAAGTCGAGTGCTTCAGGAAGGAATTTGGAAAAGGCTTTATCCTGATCTCCATTTATGCTCCTATTGAAGTTCGCTTCTCCAGAGTTCAGAAAAGAGGAAGAAGCGACGATATGAACAGTATCGAAGGTCTTCGCCAAAGGGATGAAAGAGAACTCAGCTGGGGCATGGGAGAAGCCATAAATGCTTCCAATGTGGAAATCGAAAATAACTTCACACTTGAGACCTTCATAAAAGATGTTACCGAAGTCCTGAGGAACTATTTAGGATCATGTTCAGCAATGCCAAAAAATCACAATTCAACTGAAAACCTTCTGGAACAATAGCGTCTGAAATAGTAAGTTTGAAACTATGAAGTTTGAAACTATACAAAATTTGAAATTAAAAGTTTGAAGTCATAAAGTTTAAAACTACAAAGTTTGAAATTACGAGCGGAGCACACTCATGATAAGTGTAAAGATTTCAGCAACCGTATATCCTACGGAAGATCCTGAAAAGGTTATTAAAGCGGTTTCAGATCTTTTTACAGGAATAGAACTTCAAAAAGAAAATGTTGACACAAAGGAACCTGAAAAAGGAGTTTCTCCCTTTTTTCATATTACAGGTGAGGGAGGGCTTGACCTCCTGTATACCCTGCACGGACTTATTCGCAGGGAACAAATTATAGATAGTATCCGTAACAAGGTTTTCAATAAAGGATTGTCCAGCGAAGGGCTTTCGGTTAGTTTTTTACTTAACAAGCAGGCAGCTTTTGTTGGAGTCCCCAGCGTCCCTGCTGAAGAAGAACCCCTGGGGTCCATTGAAGTGACTATCAGGGCAGATTCTTCTGAGGAAATGGAAAGGCTTTTTGAGTGGCTTCTACCTATTACCGAAGAAGGGGTACCGCTTGTTGAAGTGGGAATGGACTATGTAGAAAGGGGCTGAAATTTCAAAGTCCAGTCATATGAAGCTTAGTTAACTTTAGGAAGTTTGGTTAACTATATTTTAATTCCCACTCCAAATTTATGTTAATCAAAGATTGATTAAAAGGATTGATAAAAGGGCTAGTTAAAAGATGAGTTAAAGGGGATGAATTGTCACATGCAGCTGCATAGAATCAGTTTTTCATCGCGAGCGGTAGTTGAAGATCCTTTCAAATGGGCATACACGCTCGAAGACCACGGATACACGGGCTGGGAAATCGTACAGGAGGGATCCCAATGCCTGAGCAGCAAGACCGTTCAGAACCTTAAGAACATTTATGATACCACCAGCCTGGAACTAACCCTTCACTTGCCTTTTTCTGACATGAACCTTGCAGGGCTGAACGACTCTATCCGTGCGGAAGTCCTCAGGCAGATGAAGCATTACCTGACCCTTGCCTCTAATTATGTGAATCTGGCTGTGGTACATCCCGGATATCTCTCTCCTTATGGGGTACAGGTCCCGCAGCAAGCCTATATGACAAACCTTGCCTCTATCCGGGAATTATGTGACTTTGCAGCTGACCTCGGGGTTCTTATAGCTGTTGAGAACATGCCGGACCTTCCTAAAATCTTTGGCAAATACCCTGATGAAATGGAGGAAATGCTCGATGCTGTCGGGAGTCATAATGTGGGTTTTACCTTTGATGTCGGGCATGCAAGTACTGTTGGACTTATAGACGAGTTTCTGGATCAGCTCGGAGATCGGATTTCCCATATACATATCCATGATAATATGGGAAAAAAAGACGAACATCTTCCTCTCGGAGAAGGTACCATAGATTGGAAGCATGTTATGGGAAAGCTTTCAAATTATAAAGGGATCTTTGTTACTGAAATGACTTCAGTCGAAGAAGGGGTCAAAAGCCTCGAATTCTTAAGAAAACTATAAGTTTTCGAGGCTCTACTTCCCTTTTGGGTCTATTTCCCGTTTTTCTTAATTCCTTTAAACTACTTTTCTCCCGGTATTCTCAAAATAATTGCTTCATCCGAAGAACATATCGAAATTACTTTTTAATTGCCTTGCAAAAGATAACGTTATTTCCATTCCATAGATCGATATCCGGCAAGACATTATCATAACACTCGATTTTTTCAAAGCCTTCCTGTACCAGCACCTTCTTCAGGTCATCAGATGTAAAGAAGTGAGTCCAGAAACGATATACATCGAAATTGTCAGAATTATCGATTACGATGTGCTGGTACAATATAACTTTGTCTTCCGGATAATAATAAGAGTCCGAAAGAATCAGGTGTGGTCTGTCTTTCCAGAAGCCACGCTCTTCTATTACCCAGGATTTCTCAGCAACTTTCATTTCGATATTTTTATCGCTCAGAACGTCAAAAATGAAAGTTCCGCCAGGTTTTAAAGCCTTATAAACATTCTGCAATAATGTCTTTCTCGCTTTCGGTATTAAGACACCAAAGTCAGTAAAGACCATCATTACAAGATCATATTTATTCTCCTCATGCAGTTCGAGGTAATTTTGGTTTGTGTATTCTATATCCAGGTTTTTCTTTATGGCTTCGTTTCTGGCATATTTGATTGAATTCTTTGAGAAATCAATACCCGTTACTTTATGTCCCCTCTCTGCCATGAGCTCAGCATATAATCCCGGCCCGCATCCCAGATCAAGAATATTCATTTTTTCCAGATTGACTGAATTTAAAATCCAGTCTACAGTACTCTCTATACTCACCCTTCTCCGGCTTGCCAGGTCAATATCCGGGTTCAAATGAACTTCCAACAACTGCTTTGAAATGTGGTCATTTGTCCACATAACAGCATTTCCTTCTGCATAAATTTGCGGTTTTCTTATAAATTCGATAATATCTGTAAAATTCATAAACGAGCCCTCCTTTCAAACTCTCAACGGACTCTCATATCTGCGATTGACCGTAACTCTATATCTACGATTAATCGTTAACACCTTTTAATAAAACAGAATGTTTCAGTTGTTGTTCATTGCTGAATATTTTTAAGATTCTCTATTAATAGTTTACCGAATATTGGGAACCCTTCATGCAGGTATAATTTCTCTTTGATTTCTCTTTTATTTTTTCAGTTCTTTCACTCAGACAGCTCTTTTTCTTTGAGGTATCTGAACCAATCGCCATGCTCGATTACTTCAGTTTCGGGTTTTTCATCGTAGACATAGATGAAGCCTCTTACCTTCTGTTGCTCCATTTCAAGGTCAACATATTCCCTGTGGTACCCGCCAAAAAGTTCCATATAATCAATGGATTTTGCAACCTCAAGCTGCTGTTTTCCTGAAAACCTGCGCACTTCTGCAACCACAAAACTGTCATCCGCCGGGTAGACAGCAGGGTAAGGACCCAGGGAGTAAAGGGCATACCCCTTGATTCTTGTCATCCCTAGAAAGTCAGACTTGTTTGGAAGGTTTAAGCGCCGACTGTTATGCAGTCCGTCTCTGAGGCTTCCATAAAGTGCCATTACGATTTCTTCGCCTTCCACTCTTTCGTAAGAGCGCTGCCAGCAAATGTTCCTGTGAAAAATCCTTCCATAAAGGGTCCTGTCTGTCTCCTGATCCATATTCTTTCCTTCTGCATTTATTCCTTTTTCATCAGGCAGTTTTAATTTTACGTCTTCTAGTCCGGCTCCTTTTTATCTCATTTTGAAATTATCTCATTTTGGAAGTTACACTTCAAATTTCTTACTTCGAAAAACCGTAACCTGCAAAGCGCTGGGTCAGATCAAGGTTTGCAAGCAGGAACCGGTCTTCTTTGCTATAGGCAACCTTTTTGTTTCCCGAAAGTTCCAGTACGCAGGTAGTTCCTGGCTTTGCTTCCTTTACTTCATTTCCGTCAACCAGAATTTTTTCAACGCGCACAGGCTCGGACTGAAGCCCGACAAAAAGGTGAAGTACACTTGCAGGCTCTATCTTTTTTGTAAATTTTGAGATGGTACACTCCAGGGTATAGTCAGTAGTTACGATTTCTTTATCCGAGATAATGAAACCTCTCTCTATGTCCTTTGCCTGGACATTTTTTAGGCGCATCCCAACTCTCGTGCCTGTCGGGGCTCTGTCGATATCTACATCATGGCTCTGGATAGACCGGATTTCAATGTCTCTGTCAAGTGGAAAAATTTTGGTCTTATCTTTATCCTTTGATGTACCCTGTTTGACAACCCCCAGGACAACACATCCCTTGCCTGTCACATTGAAAGCGTGATCTATGAAGATTCTTGCAGGAAGGCTGTTAAGTTCTGCCTGTTCTGCTTCTATTCTCTCTGCCATCTCATTGATCCTGGCTTTAAGGTCATCTACACCTTCAAAAGGATTCTTTGCACTTTTGTTTGTATTGATGGAAATGGCTTCCCAGTCCTGAAGTGCAGTTCCTGCAGTGATCACTTTTAACTTTGCTTTCAGTTCATCAACCGCATGCATATGCGTGCTGTCCGACCTTGTCAGGGCAATGATTCCATATTTAAAACCCAGCAGGTCAAGGGCAATAATGCATTCTCCGGTGTGTGCGTCCAGGCCTTGAGGAGGAATACACAGGATTGCCAGATCGGAAATATTCAGTGCCGTAACCAGAGATTTAAGGGTTTTCGGGTAGCTGTGAGCATCCACAAAAACCATCTTACGGCTTTCCTTATCGTTGTTGTACATCGTTATATCGGAGGATGTTCCTTTTCTCCCTAGATTTGCGGCAAGAGAAGTCCTGCCACTTTTTTCTGTCCCTATAATTGCAACGTTTACCATGGTGAGTCCCTTTTCTGAATCGATGTTTTCTAAATCAATGATATTTATGAGAGTATTTTCAGATTATTGAGTTTATTTTAGTGAAGGATTAATTGAATCTTTAAGATCAATTAAGTTTCATATCTAATCTATTTCTCGAAAAATACTATTTCTCTAACAACGGTTTTTTTAAATTCATAACTTTCCCATAAATCTTTTTATGATTCTCTTTAAAGCTACAGGTTTTAAAACTACAGGTTTTGGATTAGAGCTTTTGCTAATTTTGTATCTGCAACTGGTATAACTATATCGGGTTGTATTTTACTGCTAAAAGTGATATATACACTTGTTGAATACACTTGTTGAGTGGTTTTTAATTGAAAGAAAGTGAGCCGGTGGACGATCCATTAATCATAGATTGAATTTACATCCTTCATCCTGTAACTAACACTAAAAACTTTACCTTCAGGCAATGTAAAACTTCACAGATTGGATAGAAAAGATTCCAGAAGATCTGTTGACAGAAGTCAAGCATGTTTAGTTCTATCCTTAAGGATCTCTGTCAGGTTTACGGACTTCCATAGAAGTTTGTGCAAAAATTAAAGACCTGCATAGAAGGGTTATTAATGTAGATTTGAGTCCTTGGGATTTTTCAAAGATTACTAGGGAGATCATTGAGAACGTAATATTGTAACTGATAAGATTACTGCCAAGCCTGGGTAAAAGGTATACAATCGTAAACATTTTATATTTTTGACAATAAGTTTCACCTTAAAATTTCTTAGGCAATCTGAGGTTCAGGCTTTGGGTTCAGGCTTTGTTATCTGAGAGGGATGTACAGTCCTCCTTGCAAAACTTTGCGTAATGAAAAGTACATGACGTATGCATTGAGATCCAAAATTAACCACAATAGACAGTTCAGTTAAGTATGTTTTTCAAAAGGTTAAAGGTTCAACACTATTGATTTCTCGTTTCAACCATGAAATTGTATAGTATTTTCTGGAATAAAATCCTTATTTGACAGATTTTACTGCTGCAGTACAGCACATTTTGTATAAAAACGCATTTAATAAATAAAGAAATATATAAAGATTATATTAATGTTCGAGTTTTTGGATTGCTCAATTGAGAGCTTAAAGAGGGATTAATTTGCCAAAAGATTTTAATTGTTTAATAACTAAAGCCAATAGCTACTTTGGCCTTAAGTTATGCATGATGATGCTTGTCATCCTGGCTCCACTGGGTTGCCTGGAGGTCTCAGAGCCTGAAAGAAGTACGACAGAGATCCAGATCCTGGCCATCAATGATATCCATGGCCAGCTTGAACCACCCACCAGCAAGATAGTTGTAGATTATAATGAGACAGGTGCACCCATAACTGTCGAGGCTGGGGGCGCGGAGTACCTGGCCACCCACATAAAAAGATTAAGCTCTGAGAGCCAAAACACATTCGTAGTCTCAGCTGGAGGTTCTATAGGTGCCAGTCCACTTATCTCAGCCCTATTCCATGATGAGCCAACAATAAAGGCTCTTAACATTATGGGATTGGACTTTTCGGCTGTAGGCAATCACGAACTGGATGAAGGACCAGACGAGCTTATGCGCATTCAGAATGGTGGGTGCCACCCGATAGATGGCTGCTTCGGTAACTCCTCATTTGAAGGAGCACAGTTCCAGTTCCTGGCTGCGAACATAGTTAATGAGAGTACTAACACTACAATATTTCCTGCCTATAATGTTACCTACGTCCAGGGAGTGCCCATAGGATTTATTGGAGTGACCTTGAAAGATACGCCGTCCATAGTGATACCTTCTGGAGTGAAAGGACTCAAGTTCCTGGATGAAGCTGAAACCATTAATGAATACGTCAGGAAACTGAAGGATATGGGTGTAGAAACCATAATAGTAATCATTCATGAAGGAGGCTCCCAGGAGGGACTATATAATGAAAGCCTGAACATGACAGGCTCTATTGTAGATATTGTCACAGCTACCGACGATGAAGTAGATGTTTTCGTAACTGGTCACACTCATAAAGCCTACAATGCTGTTATTGATGGAAGAATAGTTACAGAGGCTGGCTCAGCAGGTAGTATGCTTACAGATATCGATCTGGTAATAAGTAACGAGACTCATGATGTGGTCAAGGGAAGGGCCAGAAACATCATAGTATCCAGAGATGTGCCTAAAGATTCAGAGGTAGTTGAGCTGGTCAAGGAATATGAGTCTCTGGCCGCACCTCTTGCTAATCGGGTAGTTGGAAATATCACGGACAATATTACAATAGAAGCTAACGATTCAGGCGAATCCTCTCTGGGCAATATCGTAGCCGATGCCCAGCTTTATGCTACCTCTAACTCAAGTTATGGAGGTGACGTGGTAGCTTTTACTAATCCAGGTGGCATTCGTGCTGACCTGGTATATGATCAACTGAGCGATGGGGAATTGCTTGGTCAGGTCACCTATGGTGAAGTTTTCAGTGTCCAGCCATTTGGGAACAGCTTGATCACAATGACTTTGAACGGCACTCAGATCGACGCTTTGCTGGAGCAACAGTTCGATAATCCCTCTCCTGGAGATAAACGCATACTGCAGGTATCAAAGGGCTTCAGCTATGCCTGGAACGAAAGCGCTCCTACAGGTAAGAAGGTCGAAATCTCCAGTATAAAAATCAACGGCGTTTCTCTTGATCCTAATGGCTTTTATCGCATAACAGTGAACGGTTTTCTGGCTGACGGGGGCGATAATTTCTCTGTCCTGAAGGAAGGTATCGATAGGACAGGGGGGCCTCATGATATGGATGCCCTGGTCAGTTATCTCGGGGCTTTCTCTCCGGTTTCTCCAGGACCCAATAATCGCATTGCTCTGGTGAAATAAGAGGATAAGGAGCTTCTAATTTTTCGGTGGAGAGGATTATCGGGATATTTTTTATCCGATGAACTCTTCCCTGCCCTGAAGAAACTGTCAAGCAATTACCGGTAGCAATAAATAGAATTATTTTTTTAGTTTAGAGTTAACATTGTCTGTCATTCAATTGTAGAAATAGTTTGAATTTGAAAAAACTAATCTAGAAAAAGTAAACCACTTAAGAAAAGTAAGTCAATCAAAAAAGCAGTCAATCAAAAATAGTTAGAAATATCCAAAACTAGTAAAAATATCTAACATAGTCACAAACATCTAAATAGACAGAAATAACTTTTATGGACGGGTAAACCCTGTCACCAAAACTCTCCTTCTAGGATTGCCTGAGTTTTATCATTGGTGCTCTTATTCACTTTTTTAATAATTATTAGGTACTCGTTTCCTATCGGCTGCGGCTCTTCAAAAATTGCATCAATCCCAAGCCTTTTCAGATAATTCCCAAATTCTGTGGCGGTTTTGAGTTCCTTTACTCTGATTCTGGCTTCTTCATAGAGTCTCTTCCCATCCTTTACACTCCTTATTGACTCTCTTAGTGGGTTCAAGATGCTTTCTCCAAGCTGCATATAGCGCTTTTTGAACTCAGCTTCATTTTCATTCCATTCAACTGTCTGAAATCCCTCTCTAACAATCCTTGAGAGCATGTAATCCCTGCCTGCTTCATTGTAGAACCTGAAGGCATGCCTGAGGTCCGAACAGTTGCTCTGGGATGAGGTATATTTCAGGGGGGCAAGAATCATCTCAGGGTCTTTTATTACTACACCTTCGTGCTCTTTTTCCCCAAGTTTCCGGACTACTTTAGCAATTTCTTCTGCGGCTGTCTGAAGGGGAAATTCTCCAAAGCATTCAACCTGCAAAAAACTATATTCTTCCAGAATTTTACGCTTCCTGCTTATTGAAAGAGGGTTGCCGCTGTTTTTTTCTCGGATATCGAAGATATAGAACTCCACGGATTCAATGCCATAGATCTCTTTTGGGACATAAGGGTTGTCAGGGCCCAGCATTTCTCCATAAAGCACAAGTTCAGGAAAATCATCAAAAAACCTCAGGTCAAGCTTCTCTTTTGCCCTTTCAGTCGTGTAAGGGCAGATATAACCGCTGCGGGTAATTGCCAGGATTTCGCCTTTTACTTTTGCAACTCTTACATTATACCCGTTCATTTTTTCTTCAACAGCTACCTTTTCAAGCCCGCTGAAATATTTTTTTATAGTGGGGTCCAGTACCATAGCTCTCCGAATTTTGGGAAAACCCATAATTACTTCAAAAGAATCCCCTTTTTCGTAAAGTACTGTTCCTCTTTCTATATGAGAAATTTCTTTATCGAAACGGAACAGATAGTCATGTTTTCCCCAGTTCCTGGCAAAGTAGTTTTTTTCGAAAAGATGTTGAACCCTCCCTTCGTCAAACCCTAGGTAGTGAGCTAGCCGCGCAACAAAGTCAGGATCTATTTCCCCATTTTCCCCTTTATTCATACTTGTTTATCTGTTTTCGGACGTGAAATAAGTTATCATTCTCATGTGGTTTTGGAACAGGTCAATCCACAAGAAACCTTTTGATTTATAAAGAATATCCAGTCTATCAAATATCTTTTTAAATATGTGGCTTCTAATTTCTTCTGTATTTTAATTTTAATGTAAGCCAAGAGGTTACAAAATGGCTGACGAAATTGACTACGAGATTATTGGCAGTGAGATGCAGATCGTTGAGATTGAGCTTGATCCAGGCGAGGCTGTTCAGGCAGAAGCCGGGGCTATGGCATATATGGGACCCGGAATCCAGATGCAGACCAGTATGGGAAACGAAGGTGGCGGACTCCTGGGAGGTCTGAAAAAAGGTTTGAAAAGAGCTCTGACAGGTGAAAGCTTCTTTATTACAAGCTTCACTCACAAAGGTTCCGGAAAGGGGCATGTAGCTTTTGCGGCTCCTTATCCGGGCAAGATTATCCCCCTTGACCTTGCCAAGTTTGGAGGCAGTATTCTCTGCCAGAAGGATGCTTTTCTCTGTGCTGCCCGGGGTGTGGAAGTTGAACTGGCTTTTACCCGTAAACTCGGAGCAGGGCTTTTCGGTGGCGAAGGTTTTATTCTCCAGAGACTGAGGGGTAACGGCCTGGCTTTTATCCATATCGGAGGCACTGTTATAAGAAAGGATCTGGCTCCGGGTGAGACCTACAAAGTTGACACAGGCTGCGTGGCAGCTTTCACCGAGTCCGTAACTTATGACATAACATGGTCAAAAGACTTTAAAAATGCCCTCTTTGGTGGAGAGGGAGTTGTCCTTGCTACCCTGACGGGTCCGGGCACAGTTTACATGCAGAGCCTGCCTTTCTCGCGTCTTGCAGACAGGATTTTTGCGGCCTCTGCCTATGGACGCAACCGGGACGAACAGACTGGCATTGGTGGCAGTGGCGTACTGGGAGGCTTACTTGGCGGAGACAGGTCATTCTAAACAGGTTATTAAGCAGATTATTCTAAAAAGATCATTCCAAAAAGATTTTAGATTCATGAAAATCGACGACAAATAACAGGAAATATTATAACAGGCAAAACAGGCAACGTTTAAAAATCAGGAAGGCCTGTCCCTTAAGGAGCAGACCTTTTCCCCTCTCTTTTTTCCCTCTAAGGTTTATTCCTGGATTATGTCATTCCTGAATTGTATTTATGACGTTCCTGCGTGCGAGAAAACCAACCAGCTCTTCTTCCAGATTGAGGACAGGAACACCTCCAACATCGTATTCCAGCATGTTGTTAACCGCATCTGAAAGAGGAGTGTTGGTGTGCACGCTGACCACGCTGCGAGTCATAATGTCTCCAACAAGCAGGTTTTTAATTCTGGAGTCCTGCTGGTTATCAGCTACAAGATCCCTGAAAGAACGCATCGCAAAAGCGATATCATCTTCTGCAACGATTCCTACAAGTTTTCCGTTTTCAATTACAGGCAACCTTCCCACATTCTTATCAAGGATAAGGCGTCTGGCATGGCTCACACGGTCTGATGGACTGACAGTAATCGGGTACTTTTCCATTACTTCCCCCACAAAGCCTGTGAAACGGTTTGCTTTCATGAACTCCTGTGGGGTCACCCAGCCCATTGCGTTTCCGTTATCAGTGACGATGATCACGCCTCCCTTCTTTTTCATCAGGGTAAGGGCATCTTTAGTATCGGTATCTGGCAAAACCTTCACAAAGTTGTCGGATACGGCTGTTGCAACATGCAAAGAGGATGCGGGTTTGCTCTGTTTCCTTCGAGTTCCGAGCTGCTCTGTCAGACTTCTCATGGTAAGCACTCCGAGTACCTGGTTATCATGGACTACAAGCAGGCGTTTTGTATCTTTCTTTTCCATGAGATCAAGGGCGTGAGATATG
This sequence comes from Methanosarcina horonobensis HB-1 = JCM 15518, assembly GCF_000970285.1. Taxonomy (NCBI): domain Archaea; kingdom Methanobacteriati; phylum Methanobacteriota; class Methanomicrobia; order Methanosarcinales; family Methanosarcinaceae; genus Methanosarcina; species Methanosarcina horonobensis. The sequence continues at coordinate 14,055 of NZ_CP009516.1, forward strand.
GTATCTGACTTATCAATCCTGTGTGGTTGTACCATTATATCTTTAACTTGCATGCATTTCACCTCATGCGTATCCAGAGTTCTAGTTTCAATTCTCCGCAATCTACGTTTTTACAGATATTCTTGCGTTTTTACAGATCTTTCAGACCTTTAGATCTTTCAGACCTTTAATACATCCATTTTTCTAAGTTTTTGCATCCTTCTTTTACTTTCAGCCATCCTTTTTCGTTCTTTTCTACCGTATATACCTCCGTATAGTTCTAGCCGTGGATTTACTATCACCGTAGGTTTACTATCACAATTAATTTTTACTATCATAATTTAATAGCTTTTACTTTTTTAAAGGTATTTTGCCCCTCTTTCACTTTTAATATTACCGAATTTATCTCTCAATTCACTTTCAGAGCGTTTTTTCAGAGCATAGCTTTCATAATATCGGTCCTGCTCAGTATTCCTACTATTTCTTCACCATCACTGACAGGTAGGGCATTTATTCCTTCTTCAATCAATTGTTTTGCAGCATTGCTAATTTTCTCGTTTATATCAATTGACATTATTGGAGAAACCATGATATCTTCTGCCGTTAAGGGTACTTCTTTTACGTACCTGTAAGTTTTCTGACCTCCAGGTGAGGACTTCCGGGTCATCTTGATACTTTTTACTGAAAGTTTTCCTTCGTTATCAGTTAAGAGATTTAAGGCAAGGCTTCTCCTTGAAATCATTCCGGCAGGTTTCCCGGCATCGTCTTTAACGATTACTCTCTCAATCTCATTTTTATTCAGTTCGTCTATGACATGGTTGATTGTGTGGTGCCTGTGAACAGAAATGACATCCTCGGTCATCAGTCTGGGGATTTTAGTCTCTATTTCGTCTGCATGTTCGGCAATATAGCGCACGATATCTGTCCTGGTGACAATACCTACGATATCGTTTTTTGCTACAGGGATGTTGTGCACTCCGTTCTCAAGCATCAAGGCAACTGCCTGGGAAATGGAGGCCTCGGGATAAATGGTGATTACGGACTCTGTCATCAGCAACTTTATAGGGATCTGGTCTATCGGTCGTCTCCTCCAGAGAGGTTCTGCCTGAGCCAGACGGTTGGTGATGTCTGATTTCGTGACGATTCCCACCATTTTGCCTTCGTTGAGGACAAGCAATGTACTGATTCTGTGTCTTAACATCAGATTCCTTGCATGTGACACGGGTTCATCTGCATTTATAATATATACAGGTGAACTCATGATGTCCGCCACATTCATTGAATACCTCCTTCATTTTTACAATATATAAGTATTAATAGTTATAGTTTTTGAATCAGGTGTAAATGTTGAATTTTTTATTTCACATTTCAATTTAAATGTCAATAAGTTATCAATATATGTCTCCTTTTTTTACTCATAATCACATACGTTGTTTAATATTAGTATGGAGTTTCAGGGTATCAGGAAATATTAGCTGGTTGAAGAGAATTTGTCTCTAGTGTCGCATCAATCCTGAAGGATCGAATGGTTCTGAATGGTTGTAGCCAAGTTCATACGACATTTAACCGTTGAAGCGACAGTAGCCTGAGGAATTGGTCTTAAGGAACTTGCTTTAATGAACGCGCCCTGAGAGAACCTGTCCTGAATCTCTACTTTGAGACCAGCTACGCTCCAGGATACAGAAATATCCAGAATACAGAACTTATTGGTCTGTCCAGCTAAGAAGTTTACCTCCTTCCAACCTTTTAATAAAGTTGAACCCGAGTTTCTTTTTATGAATTCCGGGTTAATTCTGGCTTATCAGTTCTGGTTTGGTTTAACAGAAGTTTTTTGATTTAGTGAAGATTCTCTGGTTTAGCAGAAGTCTTTTCCGGTTTACCAAATTTTATTTCGAGCCTAATCGAAACTTCTGTTAAAAGTCAAAACCGCGCAGGAAATCGCTCTCTGTAATAATACCTCGTAGCATTCCCTCTTCCAGAACTGGAAGCGAACCTATTTTTTTCTCGAGCATGATTTCCATAGCTTTCCCCATATCTGTGCCAGGGCTGGTCCAGATCAGTTCTTTCGAAACAATGGAACCTACTGGCTGGTCCAGAGCTTCATGAATGTTTCCTGTTGTGAGTTTGCTGAATGCATCTCCTTTCCCAAGGAAATGAACAATATCTGAGGCAGTAACTATTCCTGCAAAGATTCCGTCCTTTACCACAGGAAGCCTTCGGAACCTGTTCTGTACCATTAGTTTTGCTGCCTGTCCTATGGGAGTATCTGTCGTTACCATTGTGACATTTTTGGTCATGTACTCATCAACAGTTTTATTTGTCACAAGCCCGCCCAGCAGTTCCACGGCGTTTCTTTCGGTAAAGATTGCAACGACCTGCATATCATTATTTACTATTGGCAGGCCCCCGGTCCTCTTTTCAAGCATTGTTGTAACGGCTTCTTTAAAATCTGCCTGATCATAGATGTATGCAACATCAGTATCCATGATCTGCCGTACTTCTTCGTTTATTGCTGCCAGAAGGTTGCCTTTGAAACGGTTTTCGACAAGGAGGTTCCTTCTGCCGCCTCCCAGGAAATCGATAATATCAACAGAAGTAACTACTCCTTCCAGTCTCCCTGTTCCTGCATCTGTGATCGGGATACGCCTGAATCTCCTTTCAGTCATAATTTTAATTGCTTCCATGATAGTTGCAGTAGGAGGGAGGGTTACTACATTTCTTGTTGCCAGACCAAGAATTTTTCCCTCATGTTCTGAAATTCGGGATTTAAAGCTTGGACCCATTCTCATTGTGCCCATGCTGCTGGTCATGTATGGATCTTTATGCTGTGCTTTTTTGTTTGATTTGTTCAGTTTCGGCTGAACATTCATTTTTTCGACTGGTACAAATGTCGTATTTTTGTTCAATAGGATCACCGAATCGAGTTGCCGTTAATTGCTTTTTTTCATCTTCCGTTTTTCCTCTACCTGCATTTAGCAGGAACTTTTCCCTGAGGCTGCAGTCATACCTCGGACTCATGCTTAGTGCTGGAAACAAACAAAGTCTTGCAAAGCAATCTTCTCTCGAATCTTTCTGAACACTTACTGTTTGGACACTTAATTTTGTTTGTCAATCTGTAATCTTTATCAATTATAATCTTTAATCGTTATAATCTTTTTGTGCTAGAACCTAGCTTTTACCTTTTGTGCCTAAGATTATTCGGTCCACCCTTTAACTATGGACTCAAGGAGATCCTGCCTGTCAGCTATTCCGGATATTTTACCCTGCTCGTTTACTACAGTTACTCTTCCTATATCACGCTGGACAATCATTTCAATCGCACTTTTAATGGAGTCATTCTCTGAAAGAGTGTAAGCAGGAGTGGACATAATCCTTTCAACTTTTGGACTTTCGTTTGGCCTTGTTGCCCTCTCATCTTCTATAGACATCCTTAAAATGCCTGATTTAATTATGTCCCTTCTTGTTATCATTCCGATGGGATCTCCTTTCTTTGAAACTACTGGAATACCTGTATAATCTGTCTCTATCATATAATTCCAGACTCTGGAAATTCTTTCGTCAGGTGAACAGGTTTTAACTTTTTTTGTCATAATGGCTTCAATTGTTTTAGAAACATTTCTGGGGAGATCCGCGTTTCTGAGAATGTCCACATCGCTGAGAATTCCCATAACAGTACGGTCTGTTGTTGATTTGACAACCGGAACTCTGTTCTGTTTCGATTGCACCATTAACTTTGCAGCTTTCACGACATCCATATCTGGAGTTATCGTGGGGGACTGTCTAGCATACCCGCTGACTGTGACATTTGAGCGCGTGGACGTGACATTCATGATATCCTGGTCATTTAACATTCCCACAAGTCTGTTTCCCTCATCAACAACAATAAGACCCCGAAGAAAGTGATCACGCATCAGCTGGCGGGCGTGAGTTACAAATTCCCCTTCTTTGATACTTACGGGCCCTTCTGACATAATCTCGCTGACATTCATTGTTTACCTTCCTATTTTTTCTTTAAAACAGATAATTTGAAAGCCAAGATCTCAAGCTTACAATTCACTCCTGATTGTAAACTCACTTATGTTGTGAATCACTCGTAATCCTCTCCTTCCTCCTGCCTGCAATTTCCGCATAGGTATCTGCCGTCCACAAACTTAAGATCATATGAAAAAACATTGCACGACTCACATACTCCTGTACTGAATTCTTCTGACTCTGAAATTTCTTCAATTGAGGGAATGGAAAGGAGAGCTTCCCGGTTCATGTCAATGAGATCTTTGAGGACAGTGTTGAGCCCGGGTGCTATCATTAAAATATCCGTATTTGAGACCATTCCGACTATTGTATCATTTTCTAAAACTGGCAGTCTTTTTATATTGGCTCTCAACATGATCTGCGAAGCTTTAATCACGCTGGTTGCAGGTTCCACAGTTATCAGTGGACTGGAAAGAACTTCGCTCGCATTCACTTCACTTGGTCTTTTGTCTTCTGCAACGATACCTTTTACGAGATCTCTTTCAGTTATGATCCCCATTGCCTTCCCATTTTCCGTGATGATAACGCTTCCTGCATCACGACTTGCCATTTCTTTTGCAATAGAAGGAATGTTTGATTCGATATCCATTACTATAACTGCTTTATTCATGACTTCAGAAACCGAGATCTCTCTTTCAAGTTCTCTACTATGAATACCAGAACCTCGCGCTCTATCGGCATCTATTTCACTCGTAGTGCTAGCCGCCCTGTGAATATCAATATCTCTCCCCCTGTCAGTATCTGTATCCCTTTTAGGATCATCTACCATCGAATGACGTTCCCCCTTTATTTTTCAGCGTCTCTAAACCCGCAAGTTACAATACAAATCTTTTCAAGCTTACAGTTTCCCTGGGAAAACATTCAAGCTTACTTTAAATTTTATTCTTAACAAAGACCAAAAACGTAACTTTCGAAAACTGGAGTTCCAATGGAGCCTATCGTTTAAATGTATTATTTTGTCTGCTCCCTTAGTTCATCTTCCCAATGCTTTTCCCAAAACTTTTCGGACGTCTTTATAGCACTTATATATACGAGTCAATGGTACATAATGATAACGGCATTTCTTTTTAGTAGAGATCTTAATTTTGCTCAAAGCAGGCGCAGAAACTCTTTTTTAAGACAAGATTCATTGTTTTCTTCTCAAGGGGCTTCTAAAAGTCCGGTAAGAATTTTTTCATAACCCCTTCATTTCCACTGGAGATTTTTGCTCAAAATGAAAAATATTGAATTATCTAGAAAAAATATTAGGGAGAAGTAGCAGAAGGAAAATATACTTTTGAAAAAAATATTATAAATAATAAAATATCCTTAATTATATTTAGAATGCTATTGTTTTTTCTCACAGGAAATTTTTCAAACCCCTATATTTCCACTGGAACTTACTTTCCTACTTTTTTGTTTGTAAAATATCGGGTTTAAGACTACCAATATTTCTTGAAAAGAACAAAAAAGAAATCAAGTAGGGTCTAAATGTAGATAAAAATACAGAAATCAAATAAAAGTAAAAGAAAAATTTGACAAACTCAGCAAAGTCCAGACCAGGACATCAAGTAAAAACATAAACAGAATCCGATAGTTATTCAGCAAAAAATAGGTAGAAAAATAAATAGAAGTAAAAAGCCGATATAAAATAAATAAAAACAGTAAAAGGCAGAAAATATAGATTAAGAAGATAAAAACATAACTGGAAAAAATAAATAAACAGATTAATAGAGTTATAATAAATAAGCCATAAGATAATGAGAATATTTAAACAAGTGGAAAACAGGAAATAATCAGAGAATAATCACTCTACTCCTGTTTCCGACACTCAGTTCAATTTCTTCGTTCAGTCCATACCTGGCATATGCGTCAATGATCTGTATTTCGGAATCGATATCCAGGTCTTCTATCACATAGGCCTGTTCTCCCCAGAGCGTCAACCGGACGCTGCCTGTTTCGTCCTTAAGCTGCAGGTTTGCGACCACATTTTCGGTTCCGTCTTCTCGTTCAAACTCCCTTAGTTCTCCGACCTCGGAAATCTTTCCCTGTACAGAATAACTCTCGCCAGGTATAATATCGGCTATGTCAGTAAATTTCTCTCTGTACTCAACCTTTTTTTCGCTTTTTTGAATTATTCCTCTGGCTCCAAGACTGAGTTCAACCTGCTGGCTGAAAGTGTTTTCTCGGGAATAGGCATTAAGAACTTCAACAGTCTCATCAAAATCAATTTCTTCAAGAAAATCGGTCTTTTCATCCCAGAGCGTCAGTCTTATTTTGCCCGTAGAATCTCCAAGAAGAATGTTCCCTACTCTGCCGGCAGATCCATCTTTTTTCTCGAAAGTCCGGGTTTCTGAGATATCAAGTACTCTGCCTGACACATTAATATTATTCATGTCAGCTTTTATGTCTGCAACAGGGGTGAATTCTTCCTCATATTCTACTTTCTTTTCACTTTTCCTGATTATGCTCCGATTCCCTATCTGCAGTTCAATTTTCTGGGTAAAGGCATTTTGCCGAGCGTAAGCATTGACGAGCTCAACAGTATCCCCATACTCAATTTGATTTAGAAAATCAGTTTTTTCATCCCAAAGGGTTACTCTGAGTGTACCTGTCTCGTCTCCGAGCATCAGGTTTCCCACCCTTCCACTATTGCCGTCTTTACGCTGGAAGGTTCTGACTTCAGAAATTTCAAGTACCTTTCCGGTAAGGTTGAGGTCTCCCATGCCATCTTTTATGTCCTTTATTTTCTGGGTGCTCGAAACCACATCAACCTCTTCTTCACTTTCGGTCAGGACTCCATTGTTGCCGATGTTAACTTCCACTCCGGAGTATCCCTGCTTTGCAAATCCACTAACCTGAACGGTTTGTCCTACCTTTACTTTTCCGGTTTTAATCAGGTCTGCCATGTTGTCCCAGAGTGTTAACTTTACTTTCCCTGTCTCATCTCCAACGATAAGGTTTCCTACTCTGCCTATGGTCCCGTCATTCCGTGTGAACTCTTTAATATCGAAAACCGAAATAATTCTTGCAATAAAATTAACAGGTCCGCTTTCTGGGGTAATATTTTCTATTTTTATACTGTCTCTGCCAGCATCCGAGAATCCGAGTTCATTAGCGACCAGCATGGCAGCCATAGCCTCATCACAAAGTCCTCCCATGTTCTCGACCTTTTCCTGTGTACGCTGCAGGAAATCCTCTCTACTTATGACATGGCTGAGCTTCTTATAAATACTTTCAATATCGGTCATGTTACTCCCTTGAATCGTTGATCCCTATTTTCAATGCTTGGTGATGCTTTCTTCAGTATATGTACTTGCCTTAAAAGTTAGCTTGCCTTAAACATCAGGTGTTCGTCCCTGAAGGAACGTTAATGTGAGCTTTATCTCAAGACGTGAATTGTTTTGAAGATGCGGAATATAAGATATTAATCGTTTTGGAAACCTGAAATATTTCAGGACAAGATTTGATATAAAATTAAGATCATTATTTTTTAAGTTTAGGTAGTTCAGGTAAAATATTTCTTAATCTCGTATGAGAATAACCAGATCCTATACGTCCTTTCGCTAATGCATAATAAGAATATCCCTGAAAATTAAATATTATTTGGTAAGTCTGCTTCTTTTCCGGTCATTCTTTAAAGATTGTTACTTCTTAAAGATCCCTTGATACGGTATGTAAGGTGTCTTACTAAAGATTACCGTATGCAGGGTGAAAGTATTCTACCAGGAAATGAGATTTTATATGCTGAGAAACCATCTTGAGAGTGAGTACCTTAAGTGTTTTATGTCGAGATCGGGCTTATAGTGGGGATCTATTCTGCAACAACCCTTCTTTTTTCTTTTATTTTCGGAAGGCTTGCTGACTTCCATCACCTGCGTACGGTACTTCTTGGAGGTTTTGGATTTGCTGTAGTCTCTTTTTTTATTTCAGGTCTTTGCCACCGACCCTTCCACTCTCATGCTTGCAAGAGCTTTAGCCGGTTTCATTGTTGGAATCCCTCCGGGAGCCCTTATAGCCTATGTCCATTATCAAAAGCAGAGTCTGGGAAGGTTTATTTCTCTGGGATCTCTCGGCTGGATGGCAGATTTTTTCACTGCAGACCTAGTAGGGGTAAGAATGAACCTGCTTTTCATACTTTCATCTCTCTGTTGCACTTTCTGTTTTCTGCAGGCTTTCCCTCCGGGAACTTGGAGCAAGTGCCTTCTGGATAGGAATCATTTATGCTATAAATCCCGCAATCCAGTTTCTAATAATGCGCATGCTTGATCCATTTGAAAATGAAAAGCTGATCTATGCAGGCTACCTGCTCTCAGGGATTGGTTTTATCAGCTACTTTTGCCCCTTCTCTACAAAGCCCTTGGGAAGACGGCAGGCACGAATAATGCCTGAAAGATAGCCTAGATGTAGAGAATCAGAATTTTTAAAGTAAGACGTAAAATTCTCTTTTCAAAAACCAGTTTTAAGAAATAAAGTTAATTAAAACAAAACCTTATTTATGGTAAAGTTTCATTATGTACGTGATATCATGATTCGAAAATGCACTGAGCACGGCTATTTTAGAGGAGGCAGCTGTCAGCAGTGTAAACGCCCTGGTAGATACGTGCTGGATGATGGTAGAGAAGAAAAGCTTGGCAGGTTTGTATCAGGCACTCTCCGACACTTCCCGGCATCTGCAGGGGTTAGAATGGATAAATACGGCTGGGTGGACCTTAACGTTTTCTGTGAGGTTATGAAAAAGCGTTACAACTGGATGAGAAAAGAATACCTTTATGCCCTTGTGGAGTCTGATGAAAAGGGAAGATATCAGATAAGCGGATCCATGATCAGAGCGCGCTACGGACATTCCGTTGACGTCAATCTTGACTACGAAGAAAGTGATACTCCGTACGTATACTATGGAGCAAGCCCTGAGGAGGTCGATGTCCTGCTTGAGAACGGAATTTTCCCTATCAAACAGCGCTATGTACATCTCAGTACTACATATGAAAAGGCAGCTGAAGTTGCCCTGATTCATACCGAAAGTCCTGTGATCCTTCAGGTTGATGCCTTTAGAGCTCAGGAAGACGGAATTTCTCTGAAGCTTGCAACAGATTACATCGTACTTGCAGAAAAGATACCTCCTGAGTATCTGTTTGTACTCGAGGACTAATTTCTTGTTACCATTTTTCTTATTCTCTCACGATTTTTTTCACATATTTTTTTGCTAATTTTTCTGCTGGTTTTCTTTCATTTTTTTTCTTTTTTATCCATCTACTGAGACTTCAAAAAGGCCTTCTTTCTCTTCTATTCTAAACTTCACATTGAGAAACTGTTCTGTGACCCAGATATTTGTTGCCGCGTGCAAGGTCAGTTCGCGCACCGTGTAAGAACTGTTGCCTGCAAGTGCCATATACGGGATCAACTGGTCTGCCAGATGCATATCCACAGCAGCTCCTGCTCTGAGTTCTGCAATAATTTCTTCTGCAGCGCGCCTGCCCACTTTTTCAGCAGGTAGTCCCCTCTCTCCGAGAGCACTTCCCCCGCAATAACCTGTCCATAGAGTTATCCCGCTTCCTGTGGAAAACGATTCGTGTGACTGGACATCAATCCGTGAGCCATATCCGGCTTCAAGAAGAAGGGACTCAGCAGCTTCAGCCTGGCGAGCAGGTACATGGGCTGGAAGATTCGATGTGTGTGAAACTCCTATAATTTTTCTTTTCTGGCTCTCTTCTTCGAAACCTTCTTCACCTACCAGTTTTTCCCCGAATTTTTCATTTTCTTCTGTCTTCCGGAAATGAAAACCATGAAGTTTGCAGGGCTTAAAAATAGCCGAGACATTTCCTCCTCCCCTGGGATAGTAACCGCGCTCTCTCAGGGTTACGCTGCCCACGTATCCTAGCTGTTCAAGTGCCCTGAGAGTTATATGCTGAAGGTAGTCCACTGTAGGAGACCAGGCAACGTCAGTCCCACCTCTAATTGTTAACTCAACCTTTTCTTTTGCAAAAGGCAAGGCTGGCATAATGCATTGCAAAAGCAGGGTTATGCTTCCTGCGGTTCCTATGTCAATATCGTACTTGCCTCCCTTTATTTCTATTGGAGAGAAAAATAGCTCCGAAGAACCCGGAAAAAGTCCTGAAACCTGTGCCCCGCATATCTTTGCTGCAGTTTCCAGAGATTTAAGGTGTTGCTGTTTCAGGCCTGGGTTTGGCCTATTTTTTCTTATATTCGTAACCTTTATTTCTTTTCCAGTAACCGCAGAAAGGGCAACAGCGGTTCTGACTAACTGTCCGCCCCCTTCTCCATAAGAACCGTCAATTTCTATCAATTTCCCTCTCCCTGTATCTCACTTAACTTTTAAGCCGGCTTTTCACTTAACTTTTAATTCAGTTTTTCGCCTGATTTTTCTTCAGTTTTCGCTCAGCTCTCCACTCAGCTTTTCACCTTGTTTTTACTTAGTTTTTTCAATTTATTTTCACTTTGTGACTTCTGTGTCTTTAATCTAATTTCTCATCTGGACTCTTTTCATTTGCTTTAATTTCTCGCATATTTCTGACTGCAGATTTTACAGCCGGAATGAGAGGATCAACAAGCATGGAAACCGGAGGGGCGTAACAGGTCTCAAGGCTAAGAAGGTCTTTTACTGTTGTTTTCTTTCTTATCGCAAGGGAAAGGGCATCAATTCTTTCTTTTATACCTTCTCCTCCTGCGAGTTGCGCTCCTGCAAGGCAATTGCCTTTAAAAAGAAGTTTTACGTAGAGGTCTTTTCGCCCCGGATAGTAAGAAGCTCTTGTGCGTCCCCGGGAAAAGCCGGTTACAACTTTTATTCCCTGCCTCTCCGCTTCTCCTGATGTGAGTCCTACTCCTCCGAACTGCAGGTTCCCGGCAATGGCTACCCAGGGATCGGCAAGAGGGCCGAAAGTAGAATGTTTGCCTGTTATATTGTTTCCTATTACGTCTGCCATATGCCGTGCTGTTGTGCCCAGCTGGCTTAGCCTCTGTTCTCCGGTCACAAGATCGGTAACTTCAGCACATTCTCCCCCTGCGTACACATTGGGTAGAAACTTCTCTCCTGTCTTTACCTGAAGCATTTCATTTACGACTATTCCTCCTGCTTTTCCAATAGTTATTCCTGCTTCTTCGGCAAGGCAGGTTTCTGGTTTTACGCCTGTTGCCAGGAGTACAAGATCTGCAGGAAACTGCCTGTCCTTTACAAGTATGGTTTTTTGTTTCCAGAAATTTTCAGGTAAAAGTACAGTTTCTCCTGTGATAACTTCCACGCCCAGCGCTTTAAGCTGTGCCCTGACAATTGCAGACATATCTGAATCAAACTGCCTGGAAAGCAGGTCTTTGTTTCGGGTTATGAGGATGGTCTTAATCCCCCTTCTTGTAAGAGCTGAAGCACACTCGATCCCTATCGTGCCTCCGCCTACAATGCAGACTATCCGGGCAGTCTCCAGTGCTTTTCCAAAAAGCATACCGTCAGCAAGAGTCCTGAGCGTAAAAATTCCGTAAGGCATAATATTTGCCTGGCTTTTTCGTAATATAAATGGCAGGCTTCCCGTGGCAATTACCAGCTTGTCAAAATGATAGATCCCTTCCCCTGTCAGGATAACCTGCCCTGTCAGATCTATTGAAATTACTTTCTCGTTCAGCCTCACATCTATTTTGTTTTCTCTGAAAAAATCGGGAGGCTTTACAATCAGTTTTTCAAAATTTTCGATTTCCCTTCCCAGAACAAAGGGGATTCCGCAGTGACTGTAAGCGGTGTGAGAATCACATGAAAGTACAATTATATTGAAATCGCTCTGCCTTCGAATTTTAGTTGCAGCTGCCATCCCACAGGCTCCCCCTCCTATAATGACAACTTTTGTAGACTCTTTCTCTGTTCGGGCATGTGTTGAGATCTTTTCAGAAATTCCTTCCTGAACTTTACCTGCTGTTCGAGAATTCCCACCAGTATCTTTTGCTCCAGAATCGCTTCCCATACTTTTCATAATGGTGCTTCGCACCTATTATAAGTTTTTAAATGCAAAAAAAAACTTTTAACTTCCTTAAAAGAATATCTCTTTGAAACAGTTTTCTTTAAATATCTATCCTTTTTTCTTTAAAATAATCTTTTAAGGTATTTTTTAGGTAAAGTATGTATAAGTGTTTTAAAATGAATCTAAGCGTTTTAAGGGATAAATAGCTTAAATGGGGGTCTGAACGAGCGAGTTGGGAGTGGGGGGGTTAGTATATAAAACAGTGTATTTTCTCGCTCGTTCAAATTTTAGACGTCTTTTGTTTTATATATACTTTTCTAAATTTTTCCAATCAGGTACTTTTTAGAATCTTAATAATCTTTCCAGAAAGTTACTATCCTTAAATTTATCAAGAGCAAATTAAAAAATTCGGGTTTAATTAACTTCTTAAATAACCACAAAGTTCTTAAAGCCTGCAGGCATTAAACATATGAATTTAAGACACATGACGTACAGGATTCCTGTTTTGCCGAAATTGGTTTGAAGCAGGCGGGAGCTGTTCTGTCAGGTCATATCATAAATTAACAATATCATCCATTCATCACTACTGGATTCGTAAAGAGTTTCACTTAACTAAACGTATGCAAACTTAATAGAAATTTCAGATTATACATAATATTACCAATTCAGGGCTAATATTCTCAAGTCCAAAATAACCTTATATTAATATCACCCATGAAGCGAAAGTCAAAAAGTGCTTTCAACAAACCTGATGCATTCCATTCACTGCTTTACCACTTATCGTTTAGGGATACTTGTTTAAGATAAAAAAGGCGTCAGGGACACTTAAGCCACTCACGCCTCAGTTTTATTCCATTTCTAGGAATATCTCTGAAGTCTTCAGACATCAGGCGATTGAATCGCAACACATAATTTGACTTACGGCTCTGAGATCTATTTCAGATCAATAATAAGCTTATGTTAGGGCGAAGACCTTTGTGCAGATACAAAAAAGCTTACTTTAAACATTTCGGTGTCTGTTTACTCTGGTCGAAAGCCAAAGAATAGCTCTATCTGTGAGAACTCTAAAACCAGACTGATATTGATCTGGCATTTACCTTGCAGGTAAGAACTTTCATCAAGCAACAGTCAGGAAGTGTTCCGTCGGTTTAATTCTCCTGGCATAAGCGCAACAGGCAGTTGCAGACGGTCCGGAATTTCTCTTTCCGGTTACAGTAATCTTTAATTCTGAAATCTGCCTTTTCAAGGGTGTATTATCCCTGACCTGGTTCTAAATCTGATTTTGCTATTACTTTTGTATTCTCCAGCTCACTATGGGCTTCCAGCACGTTTCCAGGGATATTGAGAAATCACTTAAGGAAAAATTTTTCGTAATAAATACTTCATGATAAATCATTACAAAGTCTGGGAGAATTTAAATGCAAAATACGGATACCACAAAATACATTATTCACTCTAAAATCAATGCTGATGGGGTTATTGAGCGTCCTGATATCGTAGGCGCAATTTTTGGTCAGACCGAAGGACTGCTTGGGGCTGATCTTGATCTGCGCGATTTGCAAAAAACCGGCAGGATCGGAAGGATCGAGGTAATGGTTACCGCAAAAGGTGGAAAGACCAAAGGAAATATCTTCGTTCCTTCGAGCCTTGATAAGGTAGAGACATCCATTCTTGCAGCGTCTCTGGAAACCATTGATAGGGTAGGTCCCTGCAGTGCCAAGATCGAGGTTTTCCAGGTGGAAGATGTAAGGGCTGTAAAACGTAAAAAGATTATTGAAAGAGCAAAACTCATCTTTACGAAGATGTTCGATGAGACTGTGCCCGAATCTCAGGAACTTGCCGATGAGGTCAGACAGTCCGTCAGGGTTGATGAGCTGACTTATTATGGGAAGTCAAGAATACCCTGCGGACCGAATGTACTTAACTCGGATGCTATTATTATTGTTGAAGGCAGGGCTGATATCCTGAATCTGCTCCGCTACGGTATAAAAAATACCATCTGCGTGGGTGGAACTAACATTCCGCCTGAGGTCGCTGAACTTACCAAGAAGAAAACAGTGACTGCTTTCACGGATGGAGATCGGGGTGGAGAACTCATTATACGCGAACTTCTGCAGGTAGCAGATATAGACTATGTTGCTCGTGCTCCAGACGGTAAATGTGTAGAAGACCTGGTTCAGAAAGAAATTATTAGAGCCCTTCGTCGCAAAGTTCCAGTGGAACAGATTATTGAAAAGTACGGCATCCAGGAAAAAGAAAGTGAGGATAGCGCCTGCAGGCTGGAACGTGTTTCCAAGAGAAAGATGAGAGCGCCGGAAATAGTTCCCAGGACCGCTGAAAAGAAGCTACACAAACGTGTGAAGGTTCACAGGGTATCTCCAAAAGCAGATGTTCATGAAGAGGAATTCCCCGAAGAAATGGAAGAGATTGGTTCTGAAAAAGCTCTTGAAAGAACCTCCGAAAAAATCGTAGAAAAAATTCCTGAAAGGCTCGCTGAAAAAACTTCCGTAATGGCAGAAAAAATTGAGGGCAGACCAGCTGTTGCAAAGCCTGCAGTCATGGCAAGGGCAGTTTCGGCCACCAGAGTTCCAAGAGGAAAGCCTGTAGCTGAGAAAGTTCCAACTGTGAAGGTCCCTGGTGGAGAGGCAGTAAGGGTTTCCCCTGCTCCTGCCAGACCGGTTCCGGCTCCAGTCTCTCCGGAAGCTGCGAGGTTCAGACCGCACGTTGACGCTCTTAAAGGAACATTGACGGCAAGGATTCTGGACTCCGAAGATAAGATAGTAGAGGAAATTGCAGTCAGAGATCTTGCAAGCAGACTAAAGAACTACAGAGATAATGTGAAAAGTGTAGTTTTTGATGGCGTAATCACTCAGAGGCTTGTTGATATCGCTTCAAGTAATGCAATCAAAAATCTTGTAGGAGTAAAAATAGGAAATCTCGCTAAAGTTCCTGCAGATATGGAAGTTTTGACCTCCAGTATGCTCTGAAGAGGTCTTTTTACTTCTTTTTTTCATTTTTCTACCCGTTTTTTCTTTTTATATCTTTTCTTATTCTTTCAGAAAAAACAGTTGTTTTGTGCTGAATCCTCGTATAAAGTAATCTTTATTTTTTTCTAGGTCTAATTATCTCATTGTTATTATTTTATGTGTAACATTTATGTACATCTTCTGTGAAATCACCACGATTTAGTATGGTTTCACACTATGGCATCAAAGTTCACACTCTTCTCCATAATCTTTCATGATTTTTCATATACATTATATGGAAAAATTTATTAGTAAAAACTAGGAAGGGTATTTCCTCGGATAATTCTTTTATTCGGTTCAAGATAATATTTAATTGATCTTGTAAAATTGTAGGTCTGTTCGCTATGCACAAGGAAGAACTAATACAACTGCACACATATATGGCTCAAATGAAGAGGTACTTTGAGAGGCACGGTGTAACGCACGAGTTCGACGACTACAAGGCTTTATCGATAAGCCCCGTCCACATCCACAGGAGCAAGGCGGATCACAAGCGCGCAATTTTTATTTTGGGAGGCGAGCTTGCCACTCTCATGTCCAGGGACGATCCCATTTTCGAGGAAGCGTCTGCCCATATGAGAGATTCCATGAATTCCGTCATTAAGCTCATCGGTAATAACTGATAGGGCTCCTTATAGTAGTGAAGAATTCGTTGTCCGAGAATACGGGTTCGAGATATTTTTGTTTTGAGACCAGGAGACGGTATAGGTGCAGATGCATTTTCATAACCATACCGTCTTCTCCATCTGAATAATACTTTTTTTCAGTCCAACAGGGTATGAATCCTATCGATCTGTATAATTTTTGTGCACCAGTATTACTGGTTCTTACTTCCAGTCTTGCATATTTGAGTCCGTTTGCGACAAAGATATCACATATGGCATGGATTAGCTCTGTACCTATCCCTCTGCCCTGATATTCTCTTTTGACGCCGACAGAGAATATATGTCCTTCGTTTTCTGCTGAACGATAACCTACTACATACCCCACGACTTTTCCATCCTGTTCTGCGACAAGGAAGCCATCCCCGACCATTTCATAAAAATTCATATACACCAGGGAATTATGCTCCGAAAAAGCCTCTTCCTCAATTTCGACTATTTGCTGGAAATCCTCAGGTGCGAACCGTCTTATCATAATCTCATTATATATTTCTACCATTTTATTACTTCTTCGAAGGAAAACTATTCTCTCGCAGAAACTTGTGTTAAAGTTTTTTAACGTGCCTTGTGTCTACTGCAACACCTCTGCCTGACTCTTCCATTTCTCTTCCACTCATCGCAGCCCTTCCTACACATAGCGCTTTTTTCCCTAGAACTATTACTTCGTCATTGGGTCTTATCTCTGGATCTGCCTCAAGAACACCAGGCGCAAGAATGGAACCGCGTGGGATAAAGTCGTCAATCTTTACCACGTATTTCTCACTTTTTAGTACCATTTCTGCTCCTTCAGGAGATAGGGCAAGCATTCCGTATTGCGGAACTAAAGTTGCAAGTTGCTTTTTCCCGACAAAGAGCTGATATTTCGGAAAACGACCTTTGACTACAGGCTTTCCTGCTTCTTCCGAAAATAGATGCCCTGCACCCTCACCAAATTGATAGCCTGCAATCGCTTTTACGAAATTTTTCTTCTCTTCTTCGGCATTCTGACTTTTCCTGCTGAAATTTCCGGATGTACAGATAGATTCAACGGTATTTTTCAGGCTCGAAAGAGATTCGTAGGACATGAGGCTTTCCTCAGCAGTATAGACTATTTCAATTCCCAGTTTTTCAGCTGCCCTTTCGCAGATCTCCCTGTATGCTCCCTCCACATGGGCAACTATCACTTTATAACTATGCTTTGAGAGATAGGCTTCAAGGCACCCTGAAACCCAGGCTTTTTCCTCTTCGTCCCAGTGCCCTGTAACTGCAGTATCATAATGGGCTGCCGGATATGTCAGCTCCAGTTCTCTGGGCACGATTCCTAGGGGTGAGGTTATGATCACTTCGTGGACAAACTTCCGGTATTTGCCAAGGGTAAGGATGAATTTCTGGTGGGACTGGGACGTTGAATAGGGTTTTCTGGCTGCACAGGGAAGAAGCAGGAGAACGTCAAGATCAGGAGGTATGTACCTTTCCTGTATTCGGCGTGCAAATCTGACCACTTCAATCCTTGAAAGAGCTTCTGAAGTATCTGCAAGGAGCTGGTTTTGCCGGAAAGCAGGAACCCTTTCTTCAAGGTAAGAATACTCAAAATCTCCGAGACGCAGCAGGGCTGTAAGCCATGGTTTGACCCTGCACTGTCCTTCCACATACTCGCGCAGGTTCCCTGACCTGATCTTTTCCCTGACAAGGGCAAGTTCGGTGTCAAGAGCATCCCTGTTATGGGCTGCAAGAAGTTTTGCTCTGTCAGCTTTCGGGAGAGCCCTGAGCTCTGCAGGTGTGGTGGCAGCACATACCTGACACCTGCAGGGCAATTCTGTCAGAGAATCAAGATAGAAACTGCCAGCAGCAGTAAGATAGATATCAGAATAGGCTGCAATCTCTGCCTTTGTGTCATCCATTACATCGATTCCCACATAGGCGAGCATTGCCGCGTTTTCAGGAAGTGCCATGTTTGGCGCATACAGGGCAGTATCCGGAGGGATGCGGTTTTTAAGGTCTATTAAGGTTTCCAGAAACCTGCGAGCGTTATTTTCCAGAGTCCCTGCCCCTTCCAGTATGTAAAGGTCGCTTTTCTGGACCTCTCCACCTGCTCTTAAAAGAGAACCTTTGGGACCTTCATTTTCATCACTTCCATTGCCGGAGGAAGTAAATGTTTCTACTTTTCCAAGTGAATCGGCTGGAATAGCAGGCAGATAAGCCTGATGGGGAAGGATTATGAGAGTTCCTTTTCCTGTCTTCTCACGGATTTTTTTTATACGTGCTTGAAGTTCTTCCCGGTCAACAGTCCAGAGGCTGCCTGCGTCAACAACAGGCCCCGGGTTTTCAAGGTTTCCGAGTGCTGCCGTATGCAGGGCACAGGGAGTGCGGAGTTCGGGAGAGAGCAGAAGTTTTCCTATACGTGCTGCTCCATCTCTATTTTCTATTTCGAAGTACTGTGTCATGTTTGTCCTCTTATGTCTATCAGAATGTAAAGGTTTGCCCTGCACTTTTTTTTGAAAAAGCTTCTGTTTTCTTACTTTTTCTTTTACTTTATCTTCACCTTGTCTGAGAAATTGTAAATTCTTTTTGGATCTCAAATGTATCAGGAGGAAGGAGGATGGTATATTCTTATATATTATTAATATTGATTATCTGCTGCAAATTATCTCTCACTTCTGTCCTAACCGTGACAGAACTTTCTATTTTTCACATCCGAATTCTACATTTGAGGTCTATAATGGATATAACTGAAGAGCTTCGAAAAATCGTTGGCGTGCGGCTCTCGGTCTCGCCTTCTGAACTTTATTGTTATTCTTCTGATGCGTCCCAGGTCAAAGGGATACCTGATTACGTGGTGCGTCCTAAAAGCACCGACGAGGTCAGCCGTATTGTCAGGCTTGCATATGAAAATGAAATTCCCGTAACCGCAAGGGGAGCAGGCACAGGTCTTGCTGGCGGTGCAGTCCCTGTTAGTGGAGGCATTGTGCTGGATATGTCGGGAATGAACCGCATTCTCGAAATCGATATTGACAATATTCAGGTAGTCGTGGAACCCGGAATAATCCAGGATGCACTTAATGACGCTTTAGAACCATACGGCTTTTTCTTTCCCCCTAACCCGGGTAGTTCTGCAATGTGCACTATCGGGGGTATGATTGCTTATAACGCAAGCGGGATGCGCTGCGTCAAATACGGCACAACTAGAAACTATGTCCGCGACCTGGAAGTGGTACTTGCGGATGGAACTGTTATTCACACAGGTTCAAAGATGTTGAAATCAGCTGCAGGCTATGACCTGACCCAGCTTATGATAGGCTCTGAAGGCACGCTCGGAATTGTCACGAAAGCCAGCCTGAAGATCGCCCCTCTCCCAAAGACTCGGAAACTTGTAATCGCTTCCTTTAGAAGTGCTGAGATTGCGGGGCAGGCAGTTGTAAAGACCTTTTCAAACGGGGTCATTCCTTCAGCCTGCGAGATCCTTGACCGGGTTTCCCTGCAGGTGCTTAAGCGTTACGATCCGAAACTTGTGCTCCCTTCGGAGGGCGATGTTATCCTCTTCGAGGTCGACGGTACTGAAAACTCAGCGCGTGAGGCTGCAGAGCAAATAATAGAGGTCTGTTCTCCTCTTGCTATCTCCATAAAGCTTGCTGAAAGTGAAAAGGAAATGGCAGATATCTGGGCAGCCAGAAAACTTGTAGGAGCTGCTGTTTCCCGCCTTGATCCCACGAAAACCAGGATTTATGTCGGAGAAGACGTTGGGGTTCCCATAAAGAAAGTCCCGGAATTGCTCAGAAAGGCACAGGAGATCTCCGAGAAATTCAACCTGCCCGCCATGAAATATGGGCACATAGGAGACGGAAACCTGCACCTTGCCCTTTTCATTGATGTCCTGAATAAAGATGAATGGGACCGCCTTAACCGTGCCGCAGACCTTGTTCACAGGACTGCAATCGAGCTCGGGGGTACGGTCAGTTCCGAGCACGGCGTGGGAGCAGCCAGGGCTGAATATATGGAAGCTCAGTGGGGTCCTGCTCTTGAAGTAATGCGCGCAATCAAGAAGGCCCTTGACCCGAAGGGAATCCTGAATCCGGGAAAGCTAGGGCTGTGAAAATTATGAAAAACGAAGGAAAAAAAGACGAAGTAAGAAAAGAAATTGAGAGGGCAGAAGAATTGAATGGAAAAGTAATAAGCGAGAAAAACGGCAAAATACTGCCCTTTGAAGTTGACCGCCGTTCGGTTTATAAATGTGTACAGTGTGGAACCTGCCGCTCAGTCTGCCCTGTTTTTGACGTGGTCGGCTGGGAATCAGCCAACACTCGCGGAAGGATGCTTATCATTAAGAGCCTGCTCGAAGGCAGACCCCCTTCCGAAGATGTTCTCTCAAGCCTAGCTTCCTGCACGACCTGTGGGATCTGTGCTGCCAAATGTCCTGCTGGAGCAAACCCTCCCGAAGTGGTGGAAGCTGCCCGCGCCCAGCTGGTAAAATGCGGGGTGACAACCGAAGCCCAGGAAAAACTGAGGGCAGCAGTCACGACCAGTGGAAACTCCTTTGGGGAAACAAGAAGCCGTTTGCACTGGCTTTCTGATGCGGAATGTACAAAACTTCCGGCGAAGTCCGATTATATTTACTTTGTAGGCTGTTTTGACTCCTATCGCTACCCTGAATTTGCCAAAAAGACCTTTGAGGTCTTGCAGCGCTTCGGAGTTACCCTTCTGCCGGACGAGCGGTGCTGCGCTTCTCCTCTCCTCCGTACCGGTTTCAGGGAAGATGCAGAAAAGGTCATGCAGCATAACCTTGAGCAAATCAGAAAGGTAGGGGCTCACACAATCATCACAAGCTGTGCCGGCTGTTACACAACCCTCAAGAACAACTATCCTGAAGAACTCAGAGTTATCAGTCTACCTGAATTCCTTGCCGAGCACCTGGAAGAACTCAACCTTAAGCGTCTTGATCTCACAGTTACCTATCATGATCCCTGTCACCTGGGCAGGCACAATAAGGTCTATGAAGCCCCCAGAAAAGTTATTCAGGCTATCTGCACCCTCAAAGAGATGAAAAACATCAAAGAAAACTCGCGCTGCTGCGGCGGTGGAGGAGGAGTCAGGATAGGCTATCCCGATATCTCTCTTGAACTTGCCCGAAACAGGCTCGGAGACGTGCCCGAAGGTGTGGACTACATCGTTACTTCCTGCCCCCTCTGCGTGAGGAACCTCAGGGACGCAGGTGGAGATATCGAAATAATTGATATTGTAGAACTCGTAGCAATGGCGATGGAATAATCTTAATTGTTCCATGTTTTGATCACTGTAAGTCTGGCTGCTTTAAGTCTGGCTGTTTTAAGCTTGGCTACAGCTTGGCCATCTTGCCTGTTTGCTCTTAGCAGGCTTTTGATATATAGGCAGGTTTTGTCGGCTAAGTTTAGTCTATTCTTGCTCGGTTTATCATAGTTCAACTTACTGTGACCCGGCTTATTGTGATCCAGCTAACTCTTTATCTCTTTCATAGTAGTTTTTACTTTTCTGAGCTTAGAAAAAGGTAATTAGTTCTTTTTTTTGCCAATAGCATATTTTTATCTCCGAAAACAACTCATGTTTATCTAAGTCTCAGCTGGATACGAGCTGGATACTTTTTTTAGGAGGATAGGATGACCTATGAGTTGTAAACCGATAACATTTCGTAATGTTCCACCTGATACTTTCAAGTGCATGAAGAAAAAGCTTCAGGATTATGGTATTCATGTTCCTGAGGGCAATAGAGGGGAACTCTCAGGCAAAGGGGTTACTGCAGATTATGAATGGGATGGACAGTCCAATCTTACGATTACGATCACAGAAAAACCGTTTATTGTTAGCTGTGATACTGCAGCCCGAAAAATAAAGGACTTTGTGAAAGAGTGTCATGGCTCCTGAAAAATCCGGGTAAAGCTTCTTCGGGCAGGAGGAAAGAAGAAAATGGGCGAAAGGAAACTGGATACTGAAGGCTGTCAGGGGATTAAATTCAGGAATGTGACGCCTGAAGTCTTTTCCTGCATGAAGAAAAAACTCCAAACCTACGGGATCGAAACCTCACCTGGAGACTTCGGAAGGCTTGAAGGAAACGGAATAGTAGCCCACTTTAGCTGGGATGGGGAGGCAAATCTAATAATCGAAATAAAGGAAAGGCCCTCAACTACTTACTGTGGGCAGGTAAGCGGAAAACTGAAGGCTTTCATGCGTGAGTGCCAGGGATATTAAATGAATAAACTTTTTTCATCACTATATTTTTTCTGTTTCAGTTATGGAACTGCCCAGGCAAGTCAGTTATTTCATTTCTATTCCTTATATAAGAAGGCTAGGCAGCGATTATACATAGCAGGGCAGCTATGACCAGTGCCATTCCTGAGGACAGAGTCAGGCTGTTGGTATCTATCTCAGGAATTGCCTTCGTGGAAAGAATGATAGATGCAAAAGATTCTCCGATTGCTATTCCAAAATGCCTGCCTGTGTTTGCAATAATTGAAGCGATAGCTGCTCTACCTTTATGCAGTCCCCTTTATCTCAATATTGTTTGGACTCTGTAAAAGGGAATATCCAGCTGCAAACAGGCCCATTGAGAGTATAACTATAATCAATTTTTGGCTTAATATCCCCAAGGCACATATCAGAAGGGCTGAGAAGGCTATTAACAATCCCGTAGCTAAGAAGTATTGCCATATAGAACGGTCGTACAGCCATCCTATTATCGGAGAGCCGATCACCAAGACAAAGGGAATGACCATCATATTTGCCAGAAAAAATTCTGAAAGCTATAGAAACTCGTTCTATAGATGAGGTTAGTGTGAATCTTTATGAAATTGATTTACAGTGCAGGTAGATATCAGCCAGGAAACCCGGAATTACTTGAAGTAAACGGATAATTGCTCATTCCGCCCGGGACAGGGAGGTAAATCTGCGAATTGAAACCAGATGCATCCCTTAACTGTTTACTGTAGACAGGTAAATGGAAAACTCAGGTCTTTCGTGAGAGAATGTCAGGGAAACTGAAAATAAGATCAGCTATTTATCTGTCTAAACTTATTAAATTTTTTTTGAGTGAAAAAAATTTTCAGCCTATATTACGCAGATCAATGAATCTATAAAATGTGAAATATACTTTTCAATTTTGAAGTCTGTTTTCTGCTGAACATCTATAATTACAAATAGTCCCAATAGATTTTATTTGTTGAATTTTTTTTTAATATATGGATTATATGAAAATTATCTTATAGTTCATCTAGAATAAATATGAAAAAAAATGAAATCTGATAAACATTAACCTTCAGGTGTTCAGGTTTGTTTATGGGATAATGGAGGTATATTTATTAGGGTTAAAGTAAGCATAGTTTTAATTTCGTTGATAGCTTTGCTGAGTACCGTTACAGCTGCGAGTGCATGCCTTACTATCGATGTCAAACCATATTCATGTCCAAACCCGATAAATTTGAAAAATAATGGAGTAGTAACTGTTGCTGCCGATGGTGTAGCCCTCTATAATGACTTTGGTAAAACGTCTGTGGAGGCTTTGAATGATTTCCAGGTTCTCGGAGTTTATCTCCAAAAAACTGATGATTATTCTTATCCCGAGTCTGACCGTTATGCTCTTGAGTTTGATGAGGATGCTACGAGACTAGCAGTTGAAAATGTCCTGATAGCACCTTGCTGCGGTGGCACACCTATCGAAGATGATACGCCCGATCTTCTTATAAAACTCAAAAATCTTAACTATAACGGTGCAAATCCTTTGCCTAAAGGTGAATACTATCTATTTGTTCATTATACCTTAGATAATGGAGAGCATACATACTACACGGCACTTGATTGCATCAGGATAATGTATTAACTTTAATGCCGTGAAACAGAGCATCTGGTATGCTCTGTAAATTGTTTTTTGGATTAACTCTTTACATATATTGTAACATTTTTGGTCTTTTCTCTGATCTTCTCCTCAAAACAGATATCTTTCTTTTGATTATAAACTGATATGAGCTGTAAAAAACTGTTACTTTTCCTGTTTTTTCTTCTCTTTCCTTTCTCTTCTCCTTATCAAACACTTATGAGCATTTCCCACGAGGTCGAGCCGTCCTGCCTTTTCTAGAGCCTCATATACAAGCTCGTAATTTGCAGGGCTCCTGTAATGCATAAGGGCTCTTTGCATGGCTTTTTCTTTTTTGTCCCTTGCAACATACACTTTTTTGCCTGTAAACGGGTCAAGCTCTGTGTAGTACATGCAGGTTGACACTGTCATGGGAGTTGGAGTGAAGTCCTGAACCTGTTCGGTATATCCTCCATGGTCCCGCACATACTCTGCCATCTCTATCATATCTTTAAGGGTACAGCCCGGGTGGCCCGACATCAGGTAGTTTACAATATACTGTTCCTTGCCGCATTTTTTGTTAAAGGCAGCAAATTTTTCAGTAAATTTCTCATAAACTTCCTTTCCGGGTTTGGACATTGCATCGGTTACTCGCCTTGAGAAATGTTCAGGTGCAATCCGAAGCTGCCCGCTTATATGGTGGGCGCAGAGCTCCTCTAAATATTCCTCATCCTCAAGGGCAAGATCATAGCGTACTCCGTAGCCTGTAAAGACCTGCCTGACCCCGGGAAGCTCGCGCAGACGCTTCATCAATTCAAGCAGCTTTTTGTGGCTGGTGTCAAGAGCAGGACAGATCTGCGGATAGAGGCAGGCTTTATCCAGGCAGACTCCTCTCTTTTCCCAAGTCCTGCACCCCATTCCGTACATATTGGCAGTTGGACCTCCGACTCCGTTAATTATACCTTTGAAGTTCGGCTTTTCCGTAAGCTTCTTTGCCTCGCGCAGGACGGACTCGATGCTGCGGCTAGCAATCATGCGCCCCTGATGCTGTGTAATGGCGCAAAAGGAACAGCCTCCGAAACAGCCTCTGTGCGTTGTCAGGGAGAATTTTACCATCTCAAGAGCAGGGATGGGTTCTTTATAGGAAGGGTGAGCTTCACCCATATACGGCAGCTCATAAACATGATCAAGTTCCTCTTCTGTCAGGGGGCGCATTGGCCTATTCTGCATGATCACAGCCTTCGGATGAGGCTGGACAACACCCTTTCCGGTTACAGGATTCTGTTCAAGGAAGTATGTGCGGAAAGCCTTTGCAAAGGCTGCTTTATCCTGAGAAACTTCAGAAAACGAAGGGATTTCGATGTATTCTTTGGGAAATTCGGCTGCTTCCGAGGCTATATCCCAAGCTACAGTTTCCGTAGTCCCTTTGCTCTTTTCTTTAAGTTCTTTCCACGCTTTGACTTCCATTTTCCAGACAGTGCCGGGGATGTCTCTTATTTCCCGGAGATCATCTCCTTTCTGAAGACGTTTTGCAATTTCCACAATCTGGAGTTCTCCCATGCCGTAAACTATAAGGTCAGCAGGGGCGTCGGCCAGAATTGACTGCCTTACCTTATCCGAAAGATAATCATAATGGGCAAAGCGCCGTAAGGAAGCCTCAATTCCTCCAAGTACTATTGGCACATCAGGAAAGGCTTCTTTTATCCTGTTTGAATAGATGATTGTTGCGCGATTCGGGCGAAGCCCTGCTTTACCTCCGGGGGAATATGCGTCCTTATCTCGCGGCTTAAGGCCGGGGGTCAGGTTGCTAACCATTGAGTCGGTGTTTCCTGCGCTTACGGAAAAAAAGAGCCTGGGTTTTCCAAGCTTTTTGAAGTCTTCAGGACTGTCCCAGCGTGGCTGGGCAATTATTCCTACCCTGAAGCCGGCATCTTCAAGGACTCTTCCGATTATTGCAGTTCCAAAACTGGAGTGGTCCACATAGGCATCTCCGGTGACCAGGATAATATCAAGTTCTTTCCAACCGCGAGCTTTTACTTCTTCAGGGCTCATCGGGAGAAACTTCGATAGAGGAAGGGATGAAGAAAAACCTTTTTTCTGCTTTTTTTCTTTTTTCTCAGTTTTAGTCTCAGATCTCGATTCTGTTTTCTTTCCTTTTCCTTCCGAGTCCTCCACAAACTCCATTTTTTTCGATTTTCTCGCGGCATTTGCTCTGAATTTTACTTCCATTCCTGTTTCTACCTTTTTCGGAACGAAAGAGCTGGTTTTTTTGGCAGGAATTTCTCCACCCGTTTTTCTATCCGTCTCTCTCTTCGTCTTCCTATCCGTTTCCCTATTCGATTTTCTTCTGCTGAACTTTCTATTTTCTTCGGGAACTGATTCATTTTTTACTGCTCTATCTTTTGCCATATTCTGTTTCCGGGCTCCTGACCCTCTCAATTTCCATATTCAGCATCTATCAAACATTTATCTGACATCTAAAATTTACAATACCTGAGCTAGTTTAAACAGCCGCTGTTTTTCAGGTCGGAATTTCCTCAAACCTCAAAGACCTTCATTCTCCCATCATCATTTTCAGCATAGTGTATGATGCCATAATCTGCTTGTTTCCGTCCCTATCCGCAGGAGCTCCGTGTCCGGAGTATAGCGTTTTTACATCAAGTTTTGTAAGCTTCTCTACGGAACCAAGCATTTTTTCAGGCACCGAACCTTCAAAGTCCATTCTCCCGAAGCCTCCTCCCGGAAAGACAGTATCTCCTGAAAAAAGGCTTTTTGAAACCGGCTCATAGAGACAGATACTGCCCTTTGAATGGCCCGGAGTGTGAATAACTTCAAGATATTCTCCGTTTCCTATGACAATTTTATCCCCTTCTTCATATATAATTGTGGGTTTAACAGCAGGTGCACGGTCTCCAAAAAGCACGGAGACACTCATATATTCATCGTTTACACCTTCAAGGTCAGCTTTATGTATTCCTACCTCTGCCCCGCTCTTTTCTGCAATTGCTGCTGCTGCTGCTGTGTGATCATAATGGCAATGGGTCAGGACAATAAGTTTAAGATCTGTAAGTTTGATGTGTTTTTCAAGTTGTTTAATGATCAGGTCACTGTTCATTCCTGCATCGATAAGGACTTTCCCGTTTACAAGGTAGACACTGGAATCGTAAGCTGTAGGGCAAATATATCGGACTTCCATATTTCTTCCTCTTCTGTTCCTTTTTCTGTTATCTCTTTCCTTTCTTTCCTTTTTCTTTCCTTTTTATTCTTTTTTCCTTCTTTTTCTCAGAACTATTTTAAAACTTTATATTTTGAAAACCCTGCGTGCGTTTTCAGTTGCGAATTTAGCAATCTCTGCAGTTTCCATTTCCTTAAGTTTCGCTACTACAGGAATTGAATCCACAATGAAAGCAGGCTCGTTTCTGCCTTTGCGCGGGGAAAGGAAAGGACTGTCGGTTTCCAGGAGCAGGTTTTCAGGGGGCACTTCTGCTGCAAGGGTCTGGTGATGTTCGGAAAAACAGACAAGCGTCGCCAGGGAAATATGGTATCCTGTGTCCACAATTTCTCTCATTGTCTCAACAGAACCGCTGTAGCAGTGGTAAATTACTGTGTCCACATCCCTGACAAGCTTCAGGACTTCAGTTTCAGCCATCCTAGCGTGCACAACGAGAGGTTTGCTCAGTTCTTTTGCAAGCTCGATTACTTTTTTGAAAGATGCTGTTTGCCTCTCACGTTCTTCATTCGTTTTGCAGTCCTGAAAGTCCAGGCCGGCTTCTCCTATACCAGCTGCATTTCCTGCGTTAGCTTCTATCTGGGCAAGGATTGCATCTATATCTTTATCACTGCCTTCCCTGCCTATATCAGGGCTCAGTCCCAGTGTGGCATGAATATCTTCGTTCTTCTCCGCAAGTTCAAGGCTCATACGGTTGCCTTTAAGGGAGATTCCGGAGTTGATCATTCCGACAACTCCTGCTTTCCGGGCGCGGAGGATGGCCTCTTCCCGGTCAGGGTTGAATTTGGGAAAATCAAGGTGACAGTGAGAATCAATGATTGGATAAGGCATGGGTTTGTATTCCATTTCATTTTATTTTACTTTATACATGCTTTAGGAATACAAACCCGAAAAACGAAGAGGTACCAGACCTTATCCGGCCCTGGGGTTTGAGCTGATGATTCCGAAGTTATTTTTTCGGATTTCTGTTATTAATTTCCGGCTTTTCAGCCTTTCCTCAGCTTTTTTTTGCCTTTTAGCTTGCCTTTTAGCTTTTTTCTTCTTTTTTATACAGCAGGTTCATAGCGTTTACAAGAGCTTCTACGGAAGCCATAACTATGTCCGGGTTTGCAGACCGTGCAGTCACAATCCTTCCCTTCTCATTTTCGAGACCTATGTATACATCGGCAAGAGCATCTGCCCCGCCAGTTATAGCATCGATCCTGAATTCCTGGAGTTTGAAGTGGTTGCTCTCGCCAAGTATATCCTTTACGGCGTGGAGGGCTGCGTCCACAGGCCCGACTCCGGTTTTTGCTGCAATGATTTCTTTTCCTTCAATATCTGCCTTGACCACAGCCGTAGGTGTGAGGATGTTTCCTGTCATGACGGATACTTCTTTGAGTTTAATCAGCTCTTCTTCAGAGCTTGCTTTTCCGAGCACTGCAGAGGCGACTGCATAGAGATCGGCATCTGTTATCTGTTTACCTTTGTTTGCGATTTCCTTTATCCTGAGCACAATCTCATCGAGCTGCTTATCATTGGTTTTTACGCCAGCGGACTCAAGAGACTGTTTGACTGCATGTTTGCCTGTATGCTTCCCAAGGACAATGCGCCGTCTGTGCCCAACCATTTCCGGGGTCATAATACCGGGTTCGAAGGTATCGGATTTTTCAAGTACTCCCTGACTGTGGATTCCCGATTCGTGGGAAAAAGCATTTTGCCCTACCACAGGCGTGTTTGGCGGGAGCCTGATTCCGGTATAGTTTTCGACCATTTTCGAGGTTTCTACAAGGTATTCTGTCCGGATATTGGTTTTTATGCCGTAGATTGATGTCAGGCTCATTACTGTCTGGGAAAGATCAGCATTTCCTGCCCTTTCTCCTATGCCGTTTATCGTGACCTGTACCTGAGATGCTCCGGCTTCGACAGCCATAAGGCTGTTTGCAACTGCAAGCCCGAAGTCATTGTGGCAGTGTACGTCTATCGGGATCGTTATTTCGTTTGCAATGTCTTTTATTTGTCTGTACATTGCAGACGGAACCATGACGCCGACAGTATCCGGCACGTTAATGATGTCGCAGCCTGCCTCCTGGACCGCCTTGAACACCTCTATGAGATATGCAGGGTCAGTTCTTGTGGCATCCATTGCGGAAAACATGCACTTCAGTCCGTGGTCTTTGATGTACTCGACAGCTTCTACAGCCAGCTGGATGACTTCTTCTTGGCTCTTTTTAATTGTATAGATCCGCTGTACATCCGAGGTCGGAACGAAAGTGTGCACAAGGCCAACATCACTTTCAAAACAGGCATCGATGTCTTTTTTCAGCACACGAGCAAGTCCGCAGACTGTGGTATCAAGCCCGGCATTAGAAATCGATTTTACGGATTCTTTATCTCCTTCCGAAGATATGGGAAATCCGGCTTCTATTATGTCTACCCCAAGTTTGTCGAGTTGACGAGCAATTTCCAGCTTCTGAGTAGAAGTCAGGGATACTCCCGGGGTTTGTTCTCCGTCACGCAGTGTTGTGTCAAAAACAGTTACTTTTTTATTCTGCATGGGTTCGATGTAAAAATCGATCCCTTCTTTCAGTGTGTACATCCATAGTAATCACCTACATGGATGTACACTTCTGGTATATAAACATCATGTATATTTTTAAATGTTTGTCTTAAATTTTACTTCCTCCGGCTTTAAATAGAAAATTATTTATAGTAGATGTGCCCTTTTAGGGTTGCTTCTCGGGCGTCACAAGACATCCCGAAGGTGAAAAACGGAATTTGAAAAACGAAGTTCGAAAAACGGAACAGGTACTTAAAAACGAAATCTGAAAAACGGACTAAAAAGTGCCTGAGTGGATTGTTTTTTTAAACAATCACTGCTAAAAACGGACGAAGGTAAGAATTCAAAAGGATAACTCCTTTGAAATCTTTTAACCATTCATTTTCCATCTTCCAAATTTGTTCAACCTTCTTTGAAGGAATAAGCTTATATACAAGGAAAGTCTTGTATATATCCCTCACAAGGCGCAAATGCGTGGGAGAACAACAAGAAGGTTTATATACAAAAACTGCCTTCTATGTGTCCCTCACACAAAGCAAATGTGTGGGTTGAAATTCAAAATCTCTGTTATCTTTTAATGGAGTCAGGAGTTGTTTCCTGACTGACGAGGATTTGTCGGTTCGGTTAATTCTGGGTGATAGATGTTTCAAACATTTTATCGCGAAATGAACTAACTGAATTGATAGTTGTTAGTGCAAGTTTCTGCGACCAAGACCTTTAATTTTAAGTGTGCGATACATTAACAATTCTGGTTGATCCTGCCAGAGGTTACTGCTATCGGTGTTCGCCTAAGCCATGCGAGTCATATGTAGCAATACATGGCGTACTGCTCAGTAACACGTGGATAACCTGCCCTTGGGTCCGGCATAACCCCGGGAAACTGGGGATAATTCCGGATAACGCACATATGCTGGAATGCTTTATGCGTAAAATGGATTCGTCTGCCCAAGGATGGGTCTGCGGCCTATCAGGTAGTAGTGGGTGTAATGTACCTACTAGCCGACAACGGGTACGGGTTGTGAGAGCAAGAGCCCGGAGATGGATTCTGAGACATGAATCCAGGCCCTACGGGGCGCAGCAGGCGCGAAAACTTTACAATGCGGGAAACCGTGATAAGGGGACACCGAGTGCCAGCATCATATGCTGGCTGTCCGGGTGTGTAAAATACACCTGTTAGCAAGGGCCGGGCAAGACCGGTGCCAGCCGCCGCGGTAACACCGGCGGCCCGAGTGGTGATCGTGATTATTGGGTCTAAAGGGTCCGTAGCCGGTTTGGTCAGTCCTCCGGGAAATCTGATAGCTCAACTATTAGGCTTTCGGGGGATACTGCCAGACTTGGAACCGGGAGAGGTAAGAGGTACTACAGGGGTAGGAGTGAAATCTTGTAATCCCTGTGGGACCACCTGTGGCGAAGGCGTCTTACCAGAACGGGTTCGACGGTGAGGGACGAAAGCTGGGGGCACGAACCGGATTAGATACCCGGGTAGTCCCAGCCGTAAACGATGCTCGCTAGGTGTCAGGCATGGCGCGACCGTGTCTGGTGCCGCAGGGAAGCCGTGAAGCGAGCCACCTGGGAAGTACGGCCGCAAGGCTGAAACTTAAAGGAATTGGCGGGGGAGCACAACAACGGGTGGAGCCTGCGGTTTAATTGGACTCAACGCCGGACAACTCACCGGGGACGACAGCAATATGTAGGCCAGGCTGAAGACCTTGCCTGAATCGCTGAGAGGAGGTGCATGGCCGTCGCCAGTTCGTACTGTGAAGCATCCTGTTAAGTCAGGCAACGAGCGAGACCCGTGCCCACTGTTACCAGCATGTCCTCCGGGATGATGGGTACTCTGTGGGGACCGCCGATGTTAAATCGGAGGAAGGTGCGGGCCACGGTAGGTCAGTATGCCCCGAATTTCCCGGGCTACACGCGGGCTACAATGGATGGGACAATGGGTCCCTACCCTGAAAAGGGCTGGTAATCTCACAAACCCATTCGTAGTTCGGATCGAGGGCTGTAACTCGCCCTCGTGAAGCTGGAATCCGTAGTAATCGCGTTTCAATATAGCGCGGTGAATACGTCCCTGCTCCTTGCACACACCGCCCGTCAAACCACCCGAGTGAGGTATGGGTGAGGGCACGGACTCTGTGCCGTGTTCGAACCTGTGCTTTGCAAGGGGGGTTAAGTCGTAACAAGGTAGCCGTAGGGGAATCTGCGGCTGGATCACCTCCTAAGCATAAAACACTGTCACCCGGATGCCGATAAACCTACAAATCCTCAAACCAGAAATCCTTCGGATTTCTCCATTAATCAGTTTGTTATTCCAAATAACAAATTTTACAAATCATCAAGTGCACCCGGAAAGTAAATTTTCGGGGAAGGATGGATAGCCTGCGCGGAACCGCAGGCAGATGAAGTCGTGTATAGGTGCTGTATACTGGACGCTTACTGGACCTGGTTAGGTAATTAGGAATTATGCTATCAGGTGGATGGCTCGGCTCAAGAGCTGATGAAGGACGTGCCAAGCTGCGATAAGCCCGGGGTAGGTGCATGGAGCCAATGAACCCGGGATCTCCGAATGGGACCTCTCCATAGTGATCAGTAATGATCGGGAACGCTCCGAATTGAAACATCTCAGTAGGAGCGGGAAAAGAAATCAAATGAGATGCCGTAAGTAACGGCGAGTGAAACCGGCACAGTTCAAACCGAATCCCGTCAGGGAAATGTGGTGTTGTAGGGCTGTTCATAAAGTCTCGCGGCTAAATCAAACTTGCCTGGAACGGCAGACCATAGAGTGTGACAGTCACGTAGATGTAAACCAAAAGACCGGAACATGTCCCTGAGTACCGTGCGTCGGATATCGTGCGGGAATCCGGGGGGCACCAACCTCCAAAACTAAATACTCCTTGAGACCGATAGCGAAATAGTAGGGTGACCGAACGCTGAAAAGTACCCCGAGAAGGGAGGTGCAAAGTGCCTGAAACCTGATAGTGATGGAACGATACGGCATGAAAGGATCTTTGATACGAAGGAAGCACTCGCGAGAGTGTTGTACGAGTATCACTGCCAGTGTCGTATCTTACGTTTTGAAGAACGGGCCAGGGAGTGTATCTTGATGGCAATGGCTAACCTTGTAATTGGGCAGCCGAAGCGAAAGCAACATGTGCGCAACCCTCGGGTGAGGCACGACGTATACAAGTGCGTGGAGTCATCGGGGTACGACCCGAAGCCGGGTGATCTAGGCGTGGGCAGGTTGAAGCGTGGCGAAAGCTACGTGGAGGACCGCAAGCGGTGTTGATCTGCAAATCATTCGTGTGACCTGCGTCTCGTAGTGAAATGCTAATCTAACCCGGCATCCGCTGGTTCCTTCCGAAACATGTCGCAGCATGACCTGACTGGAGATCGTCGGTGGAGTAGAGCACTGATTGGCGGTTCCGGGGGGGAAACCCCTCGCCCGCTTGTCAAACTCCAAACCCACCGTCATCAAAGAAAGTCGGAGTCCGGACTGCTGGGGTAAGCTTGTAGTCCGTAAGGGAGACAACCCAGCCCGTGGTTAAGGTCCCCAAGTGTCGACTAAGTGTAAACGCTAAAGGGCGTCCCAAGCCCAAGACAGCTGGAAGGTTAGCTTAGAAGCAGCTACCCTTCAAAGAGTGCGTAACAGCTCACCAGTCGAGGTTTGGGGCCCCGAAAATTGACGGGGCTCAAGTCGACCACCGATACCACGGAGTACCGCAAGGTAATCTCGTAGGAAGGCGTTGTGTTCGGACTGAAGCAGGGCTGTGAAGTCCTGTGGACCGTTCACAAACGAAAATCCTGGTAATAGTAGCAGCAAAGCAGGGTGAGAATCCCTGCCGCCGAAGGGGCCAGGTTTCCTCGGCAATGATCGTCAGCCGAGGGTTAGTCGGTCCTAAGACGTACCGTAATTCGAGTACGCCAAAAGGGAAACAGGTTAATATTCCTGTACCATTTAGCACTGAGTCTGACGTCTCAGGGCAGGCCGAGCGGCGTCGTCGCGCCGTCTAAGCAGCGAACCCCGTGGAGAGCCGTAATGGCGAGAAGCGGGCGAATCTGTAATGGCTAAAGTCGGCTGCACCCAGGGACCCGTGAAAAGGCAGCTAAATGTCCGTACCGAGAACTGACACAGGTGCCCCTAGCTGAAAAGGCTAAGGCGTGTCGGAGTAATTCAGTTAAGGGAATTCGGCAAATTAGCTCCGTAACTTCGGGATAAGGAGTGCCTGCTGTGAAGACAGCAGGTCGCAGTGACCAGGGGGCTCTAACTGTCTAATACCAACATAGGAGATTGCAAATCCGTAAGGACTAGTACAATCTCTGAATCCTGCTCAGTGCAGGTACCTGAAACCCCGGTTCAACGGGAAGAAGGGCCTGTAAACAGCGGGGGTAACTATGACCCTCTTAAGGTAGCGTAGTACCTTGTCGCTTAATTGGCGACTTGCATGAATGGATCAATGAGAGCCCTACTGTCCCTAACTGGAGTCCGGTGAAGCTTACATTCTAGTGCACAGTCTAGAGACCTCTAGGGGGAAGTGAAGACCCCGTGGAGCTTTACTGCAGCCTGTCGTTGGGTTGTGGTTCTGGATGTACAGTGTAGGTAGGAGGCGTCGAAGCGGGTGCGCCAGCATCCGTGGAGCCGCAATTGGGACACTACCCTTCCGGGACTACGACCCTAACTCTGCGAAGAGGACCCCGATAGGTGGGCAGTTTGCCTGGGGCGGGACGCCCTTGAAAAGATATCAAGGGCGCGCAATGGTTGACTCAAGCGGGTCGGAAACTCGCTGAAGAGTGCAAGAGCATAAGTCAGCCTGACGTTATTCAGCACAGCAGTGGATGACGAGACGAAAGTCGGTTCTAGCGAACTTTTGAGCCTCCTTGGTGGGGGCCAAAAATGACAGAAAAGTTACCCCGGGGATAATTGAGTCGTTGCCGGCAAGAGTACATATCGACCCGGCAGCTTGCTACCTCGATGTCGGTTCTTTCCATCCTGGCCGTGCAGCAGCGGCCAAGGGTGAGGTTGTTCGCCTATTAAAGGAGATCGTGAGCTGGGTTTAGACCGTCGTGAGACAGGTCGGTTACTATCTACTAGAGGTGCCAGAGGTCTGCGGGTAAGCTGCTTTTAGTACGAGAGGAACCAAGCAGCGGCGCCACTGGTGTACCGGTTGTCCGACAGGGCATCGCCGGGCAGCTACGCGCTAAGGAATAAGAGCTGAAATGCATCTAAGCTCGAAATCTGACCTAAAAAGAGACCTCTTTAAGGATTCCGGTAAAAGACCGGTTTGATAGAAACGGGATGTAAGCACCAAGGCAACGAGGTGTTCAGTCCGCGTTCACTAACTATTCGTTCCTTTCACCTAATTCAGGTCCAGGCGAAATCCGGTATGCAGCACCATACATGACTTCTTATTCCACAAAATATCCATTTTATAGGTTGAGTTTGGCGGCCATAGCGGCAGGGCAACTCCTGTACCCATCCCGAACACAGCAGATAAGCCTGCCCGCGTTCCTTACTGTACTGAAGTGTGCGAGCCTTCGGGAACTCTGGATCGCTGCCAAATTCACCTTATAATACTTTAATACTTCTAATTTTAAAACTGATTTTAAATTGATTTTTTAATTTTGGATTAATTTTTTCTTTTATTTTACTCTTTGAGATTATCTCTTCTCAATTTAGCTGTTTATGTTTATCTTACTTGTTTTCTTACAAAAAATTTTTAAAAAATGAGTATTTTAAATGCTTCCTTTCATGACTTTATTCAGATAGATATTCTCAGGGTATTGGAAATTTGCTCTTTGTCAGAGCCTTTTCACTGGTAGCCTCAAGATATCTCCAAAAAATAGATTCAGAAGATCTCTTATTCGTGGATCTGCTGAGCCAGATAGTTCTGGACACCTACCTGGTTGATCTGGTCCATCTGGGCTTCGATCCAGTCAATATGCTCAGTTTCTTCCTTAAGGATCGACTCTAGAAGTACTTTCGTGTCGTTATCTCCCAGCTCCGCCGCCAGACGGATGGCTTGATTATAGCCTTTAATAGCCTCCTCTTCGGCCCAGTGGTCGTGATCATGCATTTCCGGTACTTGACCGCCGATACGAATTTCGCTCAAATTGCTGACTATTGGCTTCCCTTCGAGGAAGAGGATGCGTTCAATCAGCTTTTCCGCGTGTCTCATCTCGGTAATAGCCCGCTTCTCGATTACATCACCCAGCCGATCATAGTTCCAGTTCTCACACATCTCGGCATGGACAAAGTATTGGTTGATAGCGGCCAGTTCATCTGCCAGACGAGCGTTTAGACAATCGATTAATTTCTGATCTCCTTTCAAACATAAACCCCCTATGCAAATTAAATTATAGTTTTTACAATTTATAGTTAACACTACAAGACTTAAGCATATTTGGGCCGTAATGAGTTTAGTAGTCACTTTCTTCATTTTTCATAGATCTGCTGTGCAAGATAATTCTGGATACCTATCTGATTGATCTGGTCCTGCTGGGCTTCTATCCAGTCTATGTGCTCTTCCTCATCCTTCAGAAACGATTCGAGGAGAGTTTTGGTGTTATTATCTCCTACTTCTGCTGCCAGGCGGATGGCTTCATTGTAAGCTCTGATTGACTCTTCTTCGGCCTGGTGGTCATATTCATGCATTTTCGGTACTTCGTCTCCTATGTGAATTTTATTCAGATTGATGACTATTGGCTTCCCTTCGAGGAAGAGGATTCGTTCTATCAACTTCTCTGCGTGTCTCATCTCAGTTATGGATCGTTTCTCGATTACGTCACCCAGACGGTCATAATTCCAGTTCTCACACATCTCGGCATGAAGAAAGTACTGGTTGATAGCAGTCAATTCATCAGCTAAAAGAGCGTTTAGACTATCGATAATTTTCTCATTTCCTTTTATACATAAACCCCCTATGCAAAGGAAATTATAGTTTTCACAATTTATAATTATTCTATTACGTTCTTTAAATATTTAGTCGACTCTTAAAAACACTACTAATTTCTGTACCGACTTCAATTCTTCTAAAAATTATAAAAATCATTTAAAGTTTTTAAATACCATAAAGTCTCTTATTTAATGCTGACAGTGAAGATATTTTTGACTTTTAACTTGAGAAGTGGGTTCTAAGTGTGGCTGATAAGTGTGGATGAATGTGCTTTTGAGAGTCTGAGAGCTATAGCAAAGGAGAAACCTTTACGTCAATACTTGATTGAGTCTGTTGACAATTGGGTAAACAAAGAAGAGGCATTTTTAACGGACAAATTTATTTTTTGTTTTATGGTTCGAATTATCCTGCTTTATCTGGTAATAAACTTTCATTTTTTCCTTACAAATCCTTTTATAAAAACTCTGCCTATTTTTTATTGGGATAACTATGGATTATATAGAAACTTGGAAAGAAGTTATACAAAGGCCGTCTAATTTTTATAGAAAAATGCCAACGGCCGGAGGATACGCTGAGCCGCTCACTTTTGCAGCAATCAGCTATTTCATATACGGACTTTTGACTGCACTTTTTAACCGCGGTATGATGGGAGGCATGTCTGGATATGGAGGTATGTATGGGTATGGAATGGGTTCAGGAGGGTATGGTCTTACTACCGCCCTTATGATGGCAATCATGATGCCTATTATAGGTATTATCTCCATCTTTATCGGAGCTGCAATACTTTATATCATCTATAAAGTGCTTGGAGGAAAAGGGAGCTATGAAGGTACTGTAAGATTCATATCTTATGCGACTGCAGTGATGCTGCTTTCCTGGATTCCGTTTATCGGCTGGATCTTTGGGTTTTACGGAATATATCTCTATATCTTGGGCGGCATGATCGTACACGATGTAAGTATGGTTAAATCAGCGATAGCTGTACTCCTGCCTACTTTCCTGATCATCTTAATTGTCATAATTATGGTAGTTCTGGCAGGATCAATTGCATATACCATGATTTTTCCATCCTGATTTGGTTTCTCCTTTCTGGAGATTATATATTATTTTTTGATGTGTCTCCCAAATTCTTTGAAGTTTATTGCCTTAAGCTAAATATTTATATATAAGAAATTACTTTAAATGCATCTACACGGCTAATACGTGATCAAAAATGCCAAGATGGCGGAGCGGCTACGCAATCGCCTGCAGAGCGATACCATTCCGGTTCGAATCCGGATCTTGGCTTTCTCTTCTAATAATTGATTTAGCCTAAAACTATATATTCAATAACGTGCTTTAAAAGAATCCACTTTGTGCCAAGGTGGCGGAGCGGCTACGCAATCGCCTGCAGAGCGATACCATTCCGGTTCGAATCCGGACCTTGGCTTTTTAAACACTTTCTACTTCTCTGTAAGAAATCTTTTAATTCTTATCGAATCTTTTCTAAATCTTTTTTGTTTTAAATCTAACTTCTCCAGAGGATCTGCTTTTGTTTTTTCAGCTGACAACCCAATTATGTTTTAATCTGGTATTTTTTATATCAAGAGAATACTAATTCTGGGCATGGACATTGATGAACTCATGCGGAGGCTTTTCGAATTTTATCCTGATGGCTGCACTGTAGACGTACGGGAACCTTTTTTCGCATTAATCTCCACAGTCATGTCACACAGGACCCGTGACGATGTAACATATCCTGCAGCAGAGAGACTTTTTGAGAGATTCTCAACCCCTGAGGAAATGGTCGAGGCCGATGTTGAAGAAATTGAAGCTCTCATAAAAGATGTGGGCTTTTACAGGGTCAAAGCGGGAAGGATAAAGGAAATCTCCAGAATTTTGCTGGAAGAATACAACGGCACAGTTCCGGATGAAATGGAAACTCTCCTGAAACTTCCCGGAGTCGGCAGGAAAACGGCTAACTGTGTACTTGCGCATGCATTTCTCAAAGAAGATGCTCTTGCTGTAGATACACATGTCCACAGGATTTCTAACAGGCTTGGGCTGGTAGTAACAAAGAATCCTGAGGAGACAGAAATAGAACTAAAAAAGATCCTGCCGCAGAAGTACTGGAGGCACGTAAATATTTTGCTTGTAAAATTCGGGCAAAATGTCTGCCGGCCTGTATCTTCCAGGTGCGGAATTTGTGTCCTGAACGATATGTGCCCTAAAATTCTCCTTTAATCAGGAGTTCTCAAAAGTATTATTATTGTATAATCGAATTCGTAAGGCACTGTGCAGGGATAGAAAACTCTTATGGGGGATACGAGATTATTTATATAAAGCTGGCATTAAGCTGGCAAAAGGGTTACGCTTAGCCCTGAATTTGATAACAAATTCATTTAAGATGCACAGCTGTTATACTTTACATGCATACTATCAATACTCTGCACAGTATATGTTATCGATAATCTGCATCTCACATTTACCGATTCACGAGGTTAAACATGTTTCAGATAGGAGAAGCATTAATGGGGCAGGGCTCGGAACTTGCCCACGTTGATTTGATGATAGGAGACAAGGGAGGTCCTGTAGGACAGGCTTTTGCAAACGGCCTTACTCAGCTCTCAGCCGGGCACACCCCTCTTCTTTCAGTTATCAGGCCAAACTTACCGCCAAAGCCTTCGACACTTATTATCCCGAAGGTTACAGTGAAGAACATGGACCAGGCAGCAAGAATTTTCGGACCTGCCCAGTCAGCAGTTGCAAAGGCAGTAGCAGACTCTGTAGAAGAAGGCGTGATCCCGAAAGACCAGGTTGAAGATCTTGTCATTGTAGCAAGCGTTTTTATCCACCCAGAAGCCCAGGACTATAACAAGATCTATAGATACAACTATGGCGCAACAAAGCTCGCAATCAAAAGAGCACTTGAAGGCTTCCCGGATATTGACACCGTACTTGAGGAAAGCAACAAGTCCACACATGCTATCATGGGCTTCAAAGTCACAAGGCTCTGGGACCCACCATACCTTCAGATTGCTTTTGACAACCCGAACCTTGAGTTCGTGCTTTCTGCTATCTCAGACATCCCGAAGAGCGACCACGTAATTATTGAAGCAGGTACGCCCCTTATCAAGCGCTATGGCACAGACGTGATTTCCAAGATCAGGCAGGTAAGACCGGACGCCTTCATTGTTGCTGACTTAAAGACTCTGGATACCGGAAACCTTGAAGCCAGAATGGTTGCAGATGCCGCAGGCGATGCTATTGTAGTTTCAGCCCTTGCCCCCATTAGCACCATTGACAAGCTTATTGAGGAAGCCCACAAGACAGGCATCTACGCAGTTATGGACACACTTAACCAGCACGACCCGGTTTCCGTCTTAAAGCAGCTCAAAATTATGCCCGATGTCATTGAACTCCACCGCGGAATAGACATCGAAGGCACAGAACATGCATGGGGCAACATTGCAGAAATCAAAAAGATCGCTCCAAAGGCTCTGGTTGCAGTTGCAGGCGGAGTACGTCTTGACAAGGTGCCTGTAGCTATCGCTCAGGGTGCTGATATCCTTGTGGTCGGCAGGGCCATTACCAATGCAAAGGATGTCAGGGAAGTGGCTGAACAGTTCATCAACAGCCTTAACAAGCCAGAAATCGACCAGTTCAGGGTCATGACAGACTTCTGAACAGGTTTTGAAAATTTTCCGAAAAAAAGAGCTGTCGGATACTGTTAAAACGGTTTTATTAGCTATTAAAAACAGCTAAACCGTAATAACAAAAATACGGCAAAATTTCCGGCAGAGATTCTCTGAGAAAGTGTGAGTTTCCACGCTTTTTCTTTTTCATTTTCTTTTCACTTTTCAGGAGGGTATCTTCCTTGAGTTCACCATTCATTTTACTGAACTATAAGACCTACATACAGGGTACAGGCCAGGGAGCAGTTGAAATTGCAAAAGCCTGCAAAGCCGTGTCCGAAGAATCAGGTATCGAGATCGCAGTAGCTCCTCAGCTTCCTGATATTTACAGGGTAGCTTCCGAGGTTGAACTTCCGGTTTTTTCCCAGCACCTGGACGGCATAGGAGCAGGAAGCTTTACAGGTCATGTTTTCGGAAAATGTGTAAAAGAAGCAGGAGCTGTCGGGACTCTGATCAATCACTCTGAAAGGCGTCTGACCCTTGCAGAAATCGAAGCTTCTCTCAAGGCAGCAAAAGAATTCGGACTGAGGGCGGTTATCTGCACCAATAACGTTCCCACAACTGCCGCAGCTGCAGCCCTTGAGCCCGATTATGTAGCAATTGAGCCGCCGGAGCTCATAGGCAGTGGAATTCCTGTCTCAAAAGCTGATCCCGAAGTTGTTAGTGGTTCGGTTGAAGCCGTTGCAAAGATCAACCCTGATGTAAAAGTACTTTGCGGCGCAGGAATTTCAAAAGGTGAAGATCTAAGAGCCGCCCTTGACCTTGGCTCGCAGGGTGTACTCCTTGCTTCCGGAATTGTAAAAGCTGCAGATCCTAAAGCTGCACTTGAAGACCTTATCCGCCTGGTTTAAGCTTAGTTTTCTGAGTTTCAGGTTAAGTCGGTATTTGTCTTCAGGTACTTGATGGGAGGTTCTATTTCCCTCTCATCTCCGATTTCAATCAGCAGAAAAATCAGGCTTTTCTCTTGTTCTAATTCTTACTCTTAGTTTTTTTCCAAAGATAAGCTAGAATATCCTTTTCCTCAAACGCCAGGACCTATATAAACAGTTTCACGGTCTATAATCACGGTTTTATTGTTTTCATAATTGCGACTTATGCGTCTCAATAATCATTTAATATTAGTTTATAAAAAATAAAGAAATAAGGCAATTTAATGTTATTTCTTCAATTTAATGTGATAAATATGAGTATTTAAATTTGTTGAGGTTAACTCTAATAAATACATTTATATGCTGCCGCCAAGCTCCGAAAATACTTCTTTTTTTCTTGCAATCTTCCTTCTGATCTGGAGATCCGTCTCCTTAAAACTTCTAATTTATTCTTCAATAGCTTTTTTTCGGTAAATTATGCCGATTAAGATATTATTATATAGCTGGAATTTTAATATGGTTAATTCTTTTATTAATTGTTGATAATAATTATTTAGAAAAATATAATACGTATTACAAAAGTAATCATTCTTGATCAAAATGGCTGGAGAATGTTCACACGAAAATACAGGGGTAGATCAAATAGTTCCCTTTTCCGAGGTTTCAAAGTTTCACGGGCATGTGTGTCCGGGGCTGACTATAGGTTATATGGCTGCCAGAGCCGGCACACAAGAGCTTTGTGTTGACAGGGATATCGATGAAGAGCTTGTGACTATTGTTGAAAACGATGCCTGTGGAGTTGATGCGGTTCAGGTTGTAACGGGCTGCACTATTGGAAAAGGCAACCTTATCTACAGGGATTATGGGAAGCAGGCTTTCACTTTCATATGCAGAGACAGCGGCAAAGCCGTCAGGGTTGTACTGAAATCCGATTTTAACATTGAGAACCTTGACCTTGAGTTAAGCGAGCTTCGTCCCAAAGTGATGTCAGGTACAGCTACCGAATCCGAAACACTGGACTTCAGAACACGGATGAATTGTATCTCGGAATACATGAGAGAAATGCCGGCTGAAGAAATGTTCGACATAAAACATGTAAACGTGGAAATTCCCCAAAAAGCCAGGATCTTTAATTCGGTAAAGTGCTCAAAGTGCGGGGAAATGTTTGCAGAATCCCGCGCCAGAATGCAGAATGGAGAAATAGTCTGCATATCCTGTTATGATGAGTATACCAGAGGCTGGTAAAAATGAAAGTCGAAAAAGTATTCTCAGTTCTCTTATCCTTTTTTATTATCAGTTCCGTATTCGGTCCTCTTTTCCTCTCATCGGCTGCTGCAACCGCAGAAAACACCGTGGAGGAAAGTAACAGAGTTTTCAAAGCAACCTGGGGAGCAAGCGGTGGTGACTGGGGATTTCCTTCTCCACTGACCTTTTACCCCAGGGGTCCGGGTTATGTAATGACGAGTTTCTGTTTTGACTCGCTGGTCTGGCCTGATGAGACAGGAAACTTCACAGGGCTGCTTGCCAGTTCCTGGGAGAATTCACCTGACGGGCTTACCTGGACCTTCTACCTTCGGGAAAACGTGACCTGGCACGACGGCGAACCGTTCACTGCAGATGATGTAATCTTCACGTACGATTATATTCAAGGTAAAGCAGCAATAAGCCCGATCGGAGCAGGCTGGTATAATACTGCAGTCATTGAAAGTGTGGAAGCCCCGGATAAATATACAGTCCGGATAAAGCTCAACCGGCCATATGCGCCTTTCATGCAGCAGGTAGCTGCTGTAATTCCTATCATGCCGGAACACATCTGGAAAGATGTCTCTGACCCGACAAAATATATGGATGACAAAGCAGCTATCGGAACAGGGCCTTTCATCCTTGAAGACTATAACAAAGATCAGCAGTCCTACAAATATTCTGCAAACGAGAACTATTTCCTTGGAAAACCGGTTATTGATACTCTTATCTTCGTGAAATCCACTGACCCTGTGATTTCTCTTAAAGTAGGCGATGCAGACGAAGCCAGCCTTACCCTTGATCAGGTTCAGGCCCTGAAAGATTCGGAAAACATGAAAGTGATCCAGGGTCCAGGATACTGGGTTTACAGGCTGAGATTCAACATCCCTGCAAATTCAATCCTTGAAAATACCGAGATTAGAAAAGCAATTTACCATTCCCTTGACTGTGAGGAAATCCAGAATAAGGTACTTCACGGCGGAGGTGTTGCAGGCAGCGCGGGGTACGTGCCTCCTTACTCCGGCTGGTATAACTCAGATGTAACACAGTACGCATATGACCCTGAAGCTGCCGGTAAAATCCTTGACGAGGCAGGGTATGATGAAGTTGGTTCGGACGGGATCAGGCTTACCCCGGACGGCGAAAAGCTTGAGTTCCAGTTACTGTATACCTCGGACCAGCAGAACCAGAGGATTGCAGAACTTGTCCAGAGTTATCTGAAGAACGTGGGCATTGGAGTGGTCCTTAAGCCCGGAGACACAAAAACCGTGGATGGCCTGGTAAATGCAGGCAACTTTGACCTGGCTATCTATTCCCACGGCACTTCAACAGATCCTGAGAGGATGTTAAATTCTTTCCCTGTGTCCACGGGCTGGAATAACACCGAATTCGCATCCCTGGCAAACCAGCAGATGAGTACCCTGGACGAAGGGGAACGTAAGGAACTCGTAGACCGGATGCAGGTTTTGATCGCGGAGAATGTCCCGACCATTCCCCTCCTGTACAGGAACGTTTACAGTGCATGTAACCAGGACAAGTTCGATGGCTTCTTCTACACACCCGGAGGTGTGGGAGGTGGAGTTCCCACAGAATACAACAAACTGGTTTTCATCTACGGAGAATGGAAAGGCCAGAGTACTGCCTCTGAAAAAAACAATACTGCCAGTAC
This sequence comes from Methanosarcina horonobensis HB-1 = JCM 15518, assembly GCF_000970285.1. Classification (NCBI taxonomy): domain Archaea; kingdom Methanobacteriati; phylum Methanobacteriota; class Methanomicrobia; order Methanosarcinales; family Methanosarcinaceae; genus Methanosarcina; species Methanosarcina horonobensis. The sequence goes on from NZ_CP009516.1 coordinate 57,601, forward strand.
AAACTCTCCTTCAATGAATGCTCCTGGCATCCTGACGGCAGTGATGGCATTTGCAGTTGTTCTCATGCTGTACAGACAAAAAAGGTAATGAACAGGTGTTGTGATTGTCGGACAGAGTTCAGTGGGGACATGTTTTATCAAGAGGGCTGGAGTATGCCCTCACATTTTTTTTGATTCTTACTGTCAATTTTTTTCTGCCTCGCTTTATGCCCGGGGGTCCACTGTTAAGCGTGCTCGGGAGCCAGAGTGCCGACTTACCGGTGGTCATCGATGATGAGACAAAGTCCAGGCTGATGGACTACTATCACTTAAACGACCCCCTGCACTTACAGTTCGTTCACTATTTGATAGATGCAGCGCACCTGGATTTTGGTTATTCGATATTCTACAATGTGCCCGTAGTTGACGTAATCTCCGGCAGGTTGCCATGGACCCTGCTTCTGATGGGGACCGCACTGCTGCTGTCCACAGTGCTGGGAATTTTGCTCGGGCTCGAATCCTCCTGGAACCGGGAAAAAAGGCTGGACAACCTGCTGCTTATCGTGATACCTTTGTTCAGGTCCGTCCCTGTATTCTTTTTAGGGTCAATTTTCATCTTCCTTTTTGGGTACAGGCTGGGCCTGTTCCCGGTTTCGGGAGCTCTGACCCCATACATGGATTATCAGGATTTTTCCTCAATGGTAAAAGACGTTGCTTCCCACCTGGTACTTCCATTGGCATGCCTTTCAGCTTTTGAGATGCCAGGCACATACCTGCTCGTAAGAAACGTCTGTTCCCAGCAGCTTGAACGTCCCTATGTCCTTATGGATATTGCAAGGGGTTTGAAAGACCGTCACGTTAAGAGACACATACTTCTCAACTCTATCGGGCCAGTGGTGAATCAGGTAGCTGCGATGCTCGGATTCATGGTAGGAGGAACCTTGTTCGTGGAGACGGTATTCTCGTACCCAGGAATGGGGCTTCTTGTTTACAATGCGTTTATCGAAAGGGATTATCCTGTCCTTCAGGGAGCTTTTGTTTTCATGTCCCTCTTTGTGCTGACATGTAACTACGCAGCCGATATCGTATGTTCATATATTGACGGCAGGGCAGGACAGGAGTGAGTATGCACGAAAAGACTGTCTCACAGAGATTAAAAACTCCAAAAGGAATTGCAGGTCTTACAATTCTGGCTTTTTTTATTGTAATGGCTGCAACCGCACCTCTCCTGGCTCCTTACGGGTTCTCTGATTTCTCAAGCCAGCCTTTGCTTTCTCCGGATAACGCTCACCCGCTTGGTACCGATGATGTGGGAAGAGATATCTTCACAGAGCTCCTGTACGGCTCAAGGACTTCACTTACGGTTGCTTCTGTCGTATCTCTCGGAGTGCTGGTAATAGGTACCCTCGGAGGGGTATTCTCAGGATATGTGGGTGGGACCTTTGACAGGATCCTGATGAGAGGAGTTGATATTTTTCTCATGATCCCGGACCTTCCCCTCATCCTCATCCTTGCAGCATACCTGAGGCCTAACATCTGGAATATTATTTTCATTCTGATAATTATGGGATGGCCCGTAGGTGCAAGAATCACAAGAGCCCAGACCAGGACTCTCAAAGTATCCGGACATGTGGATTTTGCCCGGGTATCCGGGGCAAGGCCCTGGTATGTGGTCAGGAAACATATTGTGCCGGACATGTATCCCATTATGGTAACCACGATTGTAATGCAGTCAATCCGTGCCATTCTGTCGGAGTCGGGGCTTGCTTTTCTGGGGCTTGGAGACCCTTCTTACCCGAGCTGGGGGACCATGATAAAATATGCAATATCCTATCCGATGATATTTTTCACGGATGCGTGGATGTGGTGGCTGCTGCCTGCAGGGACATGCATAACACTGCTTGTACTCGGATTTGTGCTTCTGGGACAATCCCTTGAAGGTGATTATTGATGCCTGTACTTGATATTGAAGGACTTACAGTCAATTTCGTTACGAAAATGGGGATCCACCATGTGCTGAAAAATGTGAACCTCCAAATTGAAAGAGGAGAAATCGTGGGTCTGATAGGAGAGTCGGGCTGCGGGAAATCAACCCTTGCCATGAGTGTTCTTGATATAAATACCCGCAACAGGCAAATGTCAGGAAAGATTAGTTTCATGGGTGAGGATATTCAGAAGTTCAGCAGGGAAAAAATGCGGGAGCTTAGGGGCAGACACATAGGATTCATACCTCAGTCTTCCATGAATGCGCTCAACCCGCTTGTTCGTGTTAAAAAACAGTTTATGGAGACTATCAGTGCTCATGTTGACATGCCTGAGAAAGAAATGCTTGCTCTCAGCCGCGATATGCTTTCCCTTGTGTCTATAGATCCGGGAAGGATGAACGCTTTCCCCTATGAATTCAGCGGAGGACAGCGCCAGAGGCTCATGACTGCTCTTTCCATGCTCCTCTCTCCCGAGCTGATAATTGCCGATGAGCCCACCACCGCCCTTGATGCGATGATACAGCTGCAAATCATAGATCTGCTGAAGAATATGGCAAGAGAAAAAGAGACTTCCTTGCTTGTGATTTCCCATGACCTGCATACTATTTCCAGAATTTGTGACCGGATTTACATAATGTATGCAGGAAGAATCGTGGAAACGGGTACAAAAGAAGAGATACTGAGGAGATCGCGTCATCCGTATACACAAAAATTGTTAAGCTCAAGGTTACCCCTTATGGTGGAACCTGTAAGGGTAAAGGGCATACCCGGTAGGCCACCATCTACCTTGAAAGTGTACCAGGGATGTGAATTTCTGGAAAGATGCGAAAGGAGTTCCGAGATTTGCAGGGAGAAAAAACCTCCTGAATGTACTGGCAATTCCAGGGTATCATGTCACTTATGTCACGTTGAGGGATAAAAATGAACGAAAATGAACTTGTCAGGGTTGCTAACGTTACAAAGGTATTCAGGAGTAAAAGATTATTTAAAGGCAGTTCATCTGTCACCGCTCTTGATGGCGTGTCTCTTTCCGTGGAAAAAAATAGGATACTTGGAATCATAGGAGAAAGCGGAAGCGGTAAGACTACTCTAGCTAAATTGATACTCGGTCTCCTTAAACCAACATCAGGAGTCATATCCTTTACCGATCTGAAAGATGGGAACAGCGGATTAAGGAAACCTGAAGTCCAGGTGATTTTCCAGGACCCCTATGATTCCCTGAGCCACATGATGACCATTGAAGAAATTGTGACCGAACCATATCTCATAAAGCATAAAAGCCATTGTAGTGCCGATAAAGTACGCAGTGTCCTTGAGTCCGTAGGCCTGACCCCTGTTGATGAGTACCTCCACAAGTATCCCCGTTCTCTCAGCGGTGGGCAGCGCCAGCGTGTGGCCGTTGCCAGGGCGATAATTACCAGTCCTGATATAATAATAGCCGACGAGCCAATTTCCATGCTTGATGCTTCCATAGGTGTCGATATCCTTAACCTTATACTTGAAATGAATGAAAAATTAGGGATAACATTCATTTTTATTACTCACGATATCGCTGCAGCTGCTTATATATGTGATAACATTGCCGTAATGAAATCTGGAAAAATAGTTGAGTACGGTTCACGAAAGCAGGTAATAGTCGAGTGCCAGAATCTCTACACCAGTTCATTGCTTTCGGCGGCAGGAGCAGATTTCATATTTTCCGAAAATAAAAAACATAAAGCTGAGCTGGCAGTCAAACAGATTTGTTGACAGAACGGAATTCGGACAATAGAATTCAAGGAAGAAGAATTCCGGAATATCAGAACAGAGAAACAAAAATGAGTACCGGAATAAAAGAGGATGCGGCTTTTTAAGCCGCTTTTTGAAATTTCCTCAGAATTTTTGAGTTACTGATAAGCCTTAATAAGAGGCTCAACTGCTCTTGGGTCCCCAATTTCAATAAGAATCAGTGCGATCTCATCCTTAATTCTCTGGTCTTCCGTGTTCAGGTTTTCTATAAGAGGTTCAACTGCTACTTCTCCCATCTCTATAAGGGCTTCTCTGGCACTGGCTCCAAAGTCTTTATCACCCAGTTTTTCTATAAAAAACCCTGCAGCTTCCTTGTTTTTAGTTTTACCAAGAGCAAGAAGGGCTCCGTTTCTGATGTCTGTATTCATGCTCTGGTTATCAAACACCATTTTAAGAGTGTTTACAGCTTCAGGGCTTCCTATGTTCCCAAGAGCAGAGGTTGCAGCTACTCTTACCTCAGGCATTTCTCCATCATCCGTCAGTACAACGGTTAACTCTTGCGTAGCCTCAGTTCCTCCTATTCCTCCAAGGGCAAGAACAACGCTTTTTCTGACATCTGGATATGTATTCAGAGTATCTATTCTTCTTCCTTCAGCTTCTTTTCCGCTTTCCAGGACTTCTATCAGGGGTTCAACTGCTGATTCGTCTCCCATTTTCCCAAGTATAAGAGCTGAATTACTCCTTACCGAGGCCTTCGTATCTCTCAGTCTCTCAATAAGATAGGGTACGGCTTCTTCTGCTCCCATCTTCCCAAGTGCAACTGCAGTGCTGCTCCTGATGTAATCTTTCTCGTTATTTTTCAGTTCTGTCATCAGGGTATCCACAGCTCTTTCATCTCCGAGTTCTCCAAGCGCCATAGCTGCACTGTGTCCCGCCAGAGGGTAATCCTGAGTAAGCATCTTCAGTAAGGGATCTGTTGCGGCTTTTTCCTTTTTTTGTCCAAGAGCCATTGCAGCTGCAACTCTTACATATCCTTTCTGGCTTTTAAGAGCTTCAAGGAGTTTCTCAGTTTCGTTTCCCGACTCTTCAGATTCTTCCCCAGATTCGAATTTTGAAAGTGCGAATGAAGTATAGAGAGTAGAATTCTGTTCTTCAGCCTTGAGAGCCTCTTCAAGAAGGTCTGTATCGTTTCCGTACTCAACGTTTAAGGACTTTGCAAGGCTCTCTCGCATGGCTTTATCTTTAGCTTCTATAGCCTGCATGATATCTTCCGGGACCTCTCCCTGGCTCTGTTTTCCGACTGCGCCTTCGGTTGCGGTCACGTTTGAGGCTTCTTTTTCGCCAAGGTTTTCCGAAAGACTGTTTTCCGCTCTTTCATCTCCGGTTTCAAGAAGTGCCAGAAGCATATAACTTCTTATTTCTCCTCCAGAGCTTGAATTTTCGGTTTCAATCTTTTCAATAAGAGCGCTGGCAGCTGGCTTTCCAAGTCTACCAAGTTCGGTTGCGGCATTTAACTTTGTTTCACTGTCATTGCCAGTTTCCAGCCTGTTTATGAGACTTATTATCTGATTTTCTCCGGAAACTCCGGCTACTGTTGTGGTATTCGCTGCATTTCCACTATTTTCAACAAACTTATCCCCATTCAATAGAAGTGAGAAAAATATAGAAAGAGTGATAAGTGCAAATAAAAGAGAGATTTTCCATTTAACCTGGGACATTATGATTTCTATCAAGTTATTGTTTATATGCGTTTCTCTACTTATCAAGCCCGACAAAGGGAAAGGCCCTTTCATTCCCTGTACTTCAGGTTTTTCTCCCTTATCCGGCACCCTAGCCCGCAAAGAAGGGTTGTCACTTCACTTTCTATAGAATCTGCATTACAATCTCCAAAGATAGTTATCCTGTAAGTAACTCCCAGTTTTCCTGTTTCACATATTAACTTTTCAGGTTCTGTTCTGTTAAACTCATCGTAGATGTCGCTGATTTGGCAGTCTGCAAGTTGCTCGTTTGTACTCACTGCTCCGAGGACTATTTCAGGATCGGCGCCTTCCGGGATCAGGACTGAGATATCCCTTATCGAATGCTTCAGTTTTTCTTTTCTCCATTCCCTCAATTCGGATTCTGAAAGGAGGCGAAGGTTTTCAAGCTTAAGTTTTATGAACTTATTCTTGATATGAGGAGCAGTCCCTTTTGAGACAAGTTTTGTAAGGACTATCTCGTTAGGTCCCACCTTCTCCAGTCTGCCCACATGGATATTTCCTGAATAAATGTGAGAAAAGCCACAGACTTTCCCTATGGAGTTCAGGATGGTTTCATATTCGGTTATCCTGGAATTAATCAGTTTGTCCGACCTGCGCAGGGCATGAGCCGTATCATCATATTTCCGGGCAGCTGCTTTCATCTTTCTTACAAAGCCTTCTTCATCGTGCGCCCTCACAAGGCCGGCAAGTTCCTCACATTCCTTTATAAATGCTTCATGAACCTCAGGAACACCAGGGTTTTCCATCTGAATCAGGGCATAAAGGTAGGGGTTCTGGCCCAGAATCCTGCCCACAAAGTCAAGCATTATGCTGTAAACCGGACTTACGAATTTCCTGGACTTTTTGATATCAAAATCAAGCCTGTCAATGGTTGTCCCTATAGTGATATAAGCAAAATGAGTAAGCCCCTGTACTACTGAGACCAGCCTGTCATGTTCGGCTGCGGTTGTGATCTCAACGTGTGCGCCGTTTTCTTCAAAAAGCTGCCTGATTACGGGAAACCATTTTTCCGAGCGCCCTTCTACAGGGACGAGAATTACGGTTTGCCCCCTTATTGTCGGAATTGTCGGCCCGAACATAGGGTGAGTTCCAAGGATCTCAACATCACCAGGTGCAAATCTCCGCATAGCTTCAACAGGTCTTACCTTGGTTGAGGTAAAATCCATAAGAAGACTGCCCGCTTTCATCTTTGGGGCGACTTCTGCAATAGTTTCCTCCGTTGCATTAATTGGAACGGATACTATCACTATGTCGCTCTCAGGGATAACTGCCTCAAGGTCAGAAGCAAAAGGTACATCCAGTTTTCTCGCGATCTCAACTTTTCCGCCTTTTCCCCAGACAGTAACCTCATAGCCTCTTTCTTTAAAAAAACGGGTGAACCACTGCCCCATCTCTCCGGTTCCGCCAAGGATAAGAACCTTCGTTTTTTCGGAGTTCTTTTTTTCAGGATCGGGAATTCTCCGGATTTCAGGATGGCTCCGGGTTGAGTATGTGGGATGGTAATGATCTTCTGCTTTTATCTGTTCGGTTTCATAATTCATATTCAAGCCTGCAGAGCCTCCAGTACTGTTTTTTTCATAAGCTCTACCGGAGGTTCAACTCCTGTCCAGAGTCTGAAAGCTTCTGCTCCCTGATAGACGAGCATTAAAACTCCGCTTATTGTTTTTGCTCCTGCAGCCTTTGCTTCTTTTAAAAGCCTTGTCTCAAGTGGGTTATAAACTATATCAAAAACAGTAAGGTCGCTGTAAAGTTCTTCTGCTGTTGCAATAGTAGTATCTGTGTTCGGGTGCATTCCGAGAGTTGTGGTATTTATCAGGACATCTGCATCCCGCAACAGTTCTTTTAACCCTGAAAGCCCGGTACCGCTTACTTTTCCCGGAAGGGCTGCAGCCGAGATCTCTTTTGCAAGTTCGATTGCCCTTTCTTCAGTCCTGTTTATTACTGTTATATCGGCTCCATCAGCTGCGAGCTGGAAAGTAACTGCCCTTGCTGCCCCTCCTGCCCCTGCAACCACAATTCTGGACCCCCCAATTTCCACTGCACTATCCAGAAGCGCCTGCCTTGCTCCCAGTCCGTCAGTGTTATACCCCTGGATTCCTGATTTTTCGAAGACCACAGTATTTATTGCTCCGATTCTCTTTGCAAGGGGATCAGGCTTGATGAAGTCCAGTTTCAGAGCTTCCTCTTTTAAGGGCACTGTCAGGTTAAGCCCTCCAAATCCCATAGCTTCGGCTCCGAGAATCGCTTTTCCCAGTTTTTCCGGTCTGACCCTGAAAGCGTGATAGATGCAGTCCATACTAAGGGCTGAAAAAGCTGCACTATGCATGGCAGGGGAAAGGGAATGACCTACAGGGTCTCCAAATACACCAAAAACTTGCTTCATTTTAGCATTTCCATTATTTTCTTAATTTCGTCTACCGGAAGCTGACCTGGAGCCGCAGTTGCATCACTTTCTATCGAACCATATGTCAGGACTGAACCATAGAGAGGGGCAACCACTCTTGTATGCTTTCCTTGCCTGCCCATTGCAATGGTACATACCGGTTTTCCTGCATTCTTAAAGTCCAGAGCAACTCTCAGCAGGTTAAGGGTGTCTTCCATTGATTGGGGCATGACTGCAAGTTTGGCAATATCTGCCCCTGTAAGAAACATTTCCTCAAGAGTTGTCCTCATATCCTGAAGAGAAGGAGTTTTTAAAAAGTCGTGGGAAGAGACGATTACGGTTTTTCCTTGGTCTTTAGCCGCTTTTATAACTTTATCTCTTTCTTTCCTGCCGGCAGAGAGCTCGATGTCAATAGCATCCGGACCATCTTTAAAAGAAAGGAGGCCTGTAAGAAGTCCTGTTCTATCTTCTTCTTTTCCTTCCCACTTTCCTCCTTCTGCCACGGAACGGTTAGTAACGAGTACAGGAAGCCCGGTTTCGGATTTTATTTTACTTATTGTTTCTGCAGCTTTTTCCAGGTCCCTTATTCCCAGTAAATCCAGCCGGATTTCGAGAATATCAGCTCCTTTTTCGGCTGCCTTTTTTGAAGCTTCAAGAGGTTTTTCAAGAATTACTGCAACAACTGCAGCCTTTCTTTCAAGGTCAAATGAGCCTATTTGAGTCATGCTTTTTCCGAGCCTGGCAGTTAATGAATCTAGTTGTCACTCAGCTTTTCCTGGTTTATTTCTGGTTTGTTTCTGGTTTACTTCTGGTTTACTTCTGGTTTATTTCTCTATGATTGTCTCTTCGATTTTTTTGCCGAAATGCCTGGCTCCTTCTTCGAGACGTACCAGAACCTCATCTCCCTTCTTTAGTTTTGCAACCGAGATGGGGTTTCCATCCTTTCCTACGAGCTTGATGGTCTCGGCGTTTTGCAGGATTGCAGTTAAAGTCCTGTCTCTGGCTTTTGCTTCAATTAACATGAGTGGGCGGCTTTCGATCTTGACCCTGCCGACTATACCTTCCCGCTGTTTTCCTTTTGAATCCACGATAGTTACGGCATCTCCTGTTTGGAGTTCTGAGAGATAGCGGGTTTTATCTCCAATTTTGATGTAAGAATGAACCGCACCTGCATTTACCCTGAACGGGCGAGCTGCCACGTAAGGGCTGTCATCTGATTCGGAATTTACCAGGAACATTCCGCTTGCCTGCGAACCTATGAGCATGCCTTCTCCGCGCTGCATGAGGTTGCACGTATCGACACAGACCCGGTCTCCCATTCCAAGGGGCTCTACTCTGGTCACAACTGCAGACTCGAGTTCGGCACTTTCGCTTTCAAGTTCTCTTGCAGCTTTTATCGTGTCTTTTATTTCCTGGGGGTTTCCGCTGTCAAGAAGGACCCCGTCAGCCCCTGTTTCAAGGGTCTGGAATGCAAGTCTTGCTTCCTCAGCACTTTTTACTCCAAAGATGATCTTTACTTTCTCACGCTGGAGGTCAGCTATCAGGTTTTCGAGAGGGATAACTTTCCAATCCGTGCCGGTAACGAGCAGATAATCGCAGATTTTTCCCATTTCGGCTGCGAAGCGTTCATAATGTTTATCCTTTATGACCACATATCCGCCTACGGTTACGCCTTTGTCGGTTAACAGGGTTGCCGCATTTACGTCAAAAGAACCCGGAATCTCCTTTGGCAGGGGTTTTGTCCCGTCACCTTCTCCTCTTTTCCCTACGACCACGATGTCAGCTCCGGACTTGTTATCGCGGGCAAAGGCTGCAACTGTGATGTTTCCGAGTTCCCTGACTTTCTGTACGTCTCCTGGGTTTACAAGTACACAGTCGGCTCCGGACTCCAGGCCTGTCGTGATCCTTTCTTTCTGTTCTTCCCATCCGCCTTCATCGGCTTTTATCCAGACGCTTTTCTTTTTCAAAGGCTTTCAACCCCGTTCATAATTCTGTTTTTTTACTCCGGCTTTATTCGGTATGTTATCCCCGGCAATTTCCGGTATCCTTCGTTTTGTGATTTTGTTCGTTTCGGGCTTGATTTTTACTTCTTAATCTTTTCTCAAGATTCTTTTACTTTAGCTGTTCCAGAGCTTCTTCTACCGGTCTTCTGTGATGCACGATTTCGCAGATAGCCCTGGTCAACCTCACAGGGTCCCTGTGCTGGAAGACATTTCTTCCTATTGCAGCTCCTCTTGCTCCTGCTTCCATTGCCCCGTCAATCATTTCAAGAAGGTCCCTGTCAGTTGAGGTTTTTGGTCCGCCTGCAATTACTACAGGTACAGGGCAGCCCCTCACAACATCTCTGAAACTGTCAGGGTCTCCTGTGTATACCGTTTTTACAACGTCAGCCCCGAGTTCGGCTCCAATCCTTGCTGCATGTGCCACATTTACAGGATCGTGGGGATTTGTGATCTTTTTGCCTCTCGGGTACATCATAGCAAGAAGAGGCATGCCCCATTCCGTACAGTCCCTTGAAATTGTTCCGAGCATTTCGAGCTGGTCAGCTTCTGTATTGGACCCCACGTTGATGTGCATGGAAACTGCATCAGCTCCCATCTTTATTACTTCTTCAACAGTGCAGACCTGCACTTTGGCATTGGGATCGGGACTCAGAACAGAAGAGGCACTGATATGCACAACAAGCCCGATATCGTGGCCGTAGCCTCTATGCCCGTACCTGACCATACCTTTTTGCATGAGAACTGCATTTGCTCCTCCTTCGGCAACCCTATTAACTGTGTCGGTAATATTAATAAGCCCTTCAATAGGTCCGTCAGAGATTCCGTGGTCCATCGGAATAATGACCATGTTTCTGCTCTCCCGATTCATCAGCCTTTCTATGCGAATTTTTTTGCCGATTTCTGACATTGTGATTCCCCTAAGTTTTGAATTAATCTACTTTATTTGTAAATTTTGTTAGTTTTATCGGTTAACTCTTTCTGGCGTGCTAGTGTGTGACATACTAACACGTATCTCCTATTTAAACTTATTCAAACCCCGATTTTTATTCAGTTTTTTAGCTGTTCTGGCACTGAACGAGCCATTGATCTAATTTGTACATCTATGTACTACTATGTTCAGTTCTTAAAGCTTTCTCTTCTTTTTTCTCTCCTTATAGCTTACTATGGTCGGTGATTGTTCTATCTCAGCTTCTGCAATAGGTGCCATGAGCTTTTTTGAGTAGCTCTATTATCTGGAAGTGACGAACTTAAAAAGTAAGAAAGCGCTGAAGCAAAGTCCGGAAGATACAAGAATTAAAATAGGATAAGATGGGCTAATAGAATAAGCTCAGAGCATGAGAACATTTTATATTTGTAAACAGGAACGGAAGAAATTATGAGAGAATTAAAAATCCTTGTTGTAAATAACTACGGACAATTTTGTCACCTTATTCACAGGGCTGTCCGGGATCTTGACATGGATACAAAAATTATTCCCAATATAACCCCTATAGAAGATATTCTGGCAGAAGAGCCTGACGGGTTGATCCTGAGCGGAGGGCCGGAAATGGAAAGAGCAGGCCTTTGTTTTGACTATGTGCGGGAAATCGATATCCCTATCCTTGGAATCTGCCTCGGGCACCAGGCAATTGCCCTGGCTTACGGGGGCCATGTCCATGCAGGGAAAAAAGGCGGCTATGCCGAGGTTGAAATTGAAGTCATAGAAGAAGACGATATACTCAGAGGGCTCGGCCCAAAAACAACGGTCTGGGCTTCCCATGCTGATGAGGTCGCTATTCTCCCTGAAGGGTTCATCCATCTTGCCCGCTCGGATATTTGTGAAATTGAAGCCATGCGCCACCCCACAAAACCGATTTATGGTGTCCAATGGCATCCTGAGGTTTCCCACACTGAGCAGGGAGAAGAGTTACTGATGAATTTCTTTGAAGTCTGTGATCGGTACTGATTCTTCAAGAAGTACTGACCCTTCAAATGTAAGCTATTAACAAAATTAAAAAGTTACAAAACTAAAAGAGAAGTCGGGGACTATTACATCCCCATTTTCTTTTTCATCATTTTCTGAATATTGAATTTTCCGCCTCTAAAGCCTTTCAGAGCTGTCTGCATGGTTTTATGGTACTTCAGAAGCTCCCTGACCTCTTCGGGACTGCAGCCAGAGCCTCTTGAGATCCTTTTGATGCGTGAGCCGCCTATGAGCCTTGGGTCTGTCATTTCCTCTTCTGTCATTGAGTCCATGATGACCTTGTAGTTTTTCATTTTGTCACTTGTGGCCTGGAACATCTCATCTGAAAACTTCATGCCTCCCATTCCGCCCATGCCCATAGGGAGCATTGACATGATCTGCTTGAGGGGACCCATTTTATTCATCGCTTCAAGCTGCTTGTACATATCTTTCAGGGTGAAACGTCCCTGCATAAGGGCTTCGACATTGACGTCTTCTTCGCTCAGGCTCTCCTCTGCCTTTTCCATCAGGCTTTTGAGGTCTCCCATTCCGAGCAGTCTTGAAATGAACCTGTCAGCTTCGAACTTTTCAAAGTCCTCCGGGGTTTCCCCTACTCCGATAAAAGCAATCGGAGCCTTTGTTTCGGAAACGGCTGAAAGTGCTCCACCACCTTTTGCTGTTCCGTCCAGTTTTGTAATAATAACACCAGTAATCCCTACGGAATCGTTGAAAGCGTGAGCCTGCTGGCTTGCCTGCTGCCCTATACCTGCGTCCAGAACCATGAACTTGTGGTCAGGCTTTGCAACAGCATGGATCCTCTCCATTTCGTCTATAAGGTCGGCTTCAAGGGCGTGCCTGCCTGCAGTGTCCACTATTTTTATATCGTATTTATCAAGCGCTTTAAGCCCGTGTCTGGTAATCTCGACGGCATCGGGATTTCCTTCTTCTCCATAAAATCCTACATTGAGCTTTTCAGAGAGAGTCTTGAGCTGGTGGTAAGCCCCCGGCCTGAAGGTATCTGCGGCAACAACACCTGCTTTGAGCCCTTTTCTCTGGAAATAGCGGGCAAGTTTTGCAGCACTTGTGGTTTTTCCGCTTCCCTGCAGCCCAACCATCATGATTGTCTGGGGCTTGAGCTGGATCTCGGCTCCTTTCCCGATGATGTCCATTAATTCCTGATATACAATGCGGATTACATGCTCCCTCGGATTCATGCCCGCAGGAGGATCTTCTTTCAGAGCACGCTCTTTGATTCTCTGCGACATCCCCATTACAAGTTTTACGTTAACGTCAGCCTGGAGCAGAGCGCGCTGAATATCCTTTACTACTTCATTGACCGTGCGCTCATCAATTCTCCCTGCGCCGATCAGCTTCTTGAGTGCTCCCTGTAAGGAGTCTCCCAGTTTTTCCATTACCATATGAGAATCGTCCTGCTTAATTTTGAGGATGGATAAAAAGATAGTTTGAATTTAGTTTGTTTAAACTTAATCTAGTTTACTTGAGTTTAATTTAATAGTCTGTATACGAAGTTGTTTTTGTTACTATTTTTTGCTGCTACTATTTCTTTCCTTTATAAGAAAGTGATTTTTTGGAATTTATCTTAGCCCTGTATAAGAAGTAATCTTTATTTAATAAGCCTTTTAGTTTCAGATTTTTGAAAAAGGTATGATAGAATGTATAAAAAAATCGAAATATGGTGCAAAGACCGGTTATTTAAAGTCCTGAATATAAAAACGGAAAAAAAATAATTCCTGAATATTGTTTTTAATAGCGGGGGATGGATTCGAACCATCGGTCTACGGGTTATGAGCCCGTCGGGATCTCCTGGCTACCCCACCCCGCTACAGGGCTTGCTGATTATTTTGACTAAAAGAATAATCATCAGGAAAAGAGTTATCTGAAGTTTCTCTGATAGCGGGGGATGGATTCGAACCATCGGTCTACGGGTTATGAGCCCGTCGGGATCTCCTGGCTACCCCACCCCGCTACAGGGTTTTACACATCAGGCACTTTGCCTGAGACAGCTATCAGAACATACTAACGATTACTTATATACTTTTCGCTTGGCCCCTCAATCTTTCCGTAAATTTTGGAGAACTTGTGGGGCTGATCTATGTAGCTATTCAGGAACTTTGCAGTTTCAACCTGACTTTACCAGATTAAATTTCTATCGATTTCTTATTTCTTTCTACCGGCTCTTCAGAATTTTTCGGGAAAAATATTTGAAAGCCGGAACCCCACATTATACTATGACCAGATGTTTGTTTTGCGGGGCCTATTGCGAAGTAAAATGCGGAGTCTACTGTGAAACCTATCCCGGAAGCCCGGAAGAAAAAGAACACAGGGAAGATGCAAATATACTCGGGTGTACCCGGATAGGCACGTCGTATATCTGCGACAGCTGTCTCAAAGATTTAAAAGAAGCTCTTGGACTCCTGTGAAAGCTCCGGAGGACAAGATTGTGACCTGCATGAAATACGTTTTCATCCTCACTTTCATTTTTGAGAGAAAATAAAAAGGAAGTAGGGGTCTGAAAAACGAATCTGCAGCTCAGACCACTTCAACATTAAGTGTAAATCTATCTTCCGTACCGGTTTCATTTTCCCAGGATCTTCTATATACTGCTGTTACCTGCTGAGTGCCTTCAGCCATGGCTTTAATTTCCCATAAGTGAACTCCTCCTGCACCAACAAGAGGCTGTTCACCTTCTTTAGATTCAGGAGGATAATATGTTCCTGAGACATTATCGAGTCCCTGGCTCAGGTTGAGCTCCCAGGAATAGCCTGTAGTCGGGTTTTCCTCAAGTCTCAGGTAAAAGGTCTCTCCTTTTTCGAGAGTTATATTTGTTCCATTCGCAGCTTCGGTTATTACCTGCTCTGTAGGCATAGAGTTCGGCGTTTCCTCTAAGGTGTTATCAACAGCAAGCTCAAAAGATCCGTTTACTCCGTTTACATTTACAGTATAGTTTCCGGCACTGAGACCCTGCACTTCAAGAGGAATCGTTTCTCTAAAATTCTCTATAGCCTGAGTGCATATCGCATCTTTTGGGCGCTTTGTCGTGATATTGATATTGAACTGATTTCCTTCTCTTTCAGTCTTTATTTCGTTAATCTCGGTACATCCGTCAGGCAGGTAACCTTCTGCTATCACGTATATCTGCACAGGAAAAGACTCAAGAATCAGAACATCGATACTTTCCACGTTTGCCATACCATATATGTACTCCTGTCCGCTGGTGTTCTGACTGCCTGGACCTTCGGTTTCGTTATCCGTATTGTTTTGCCCGTTGTCAACGCAGCCGGAAAGAGCAATTGTGAAGATTAAGAACAGGACTGCCATTAATTTCACAGTTTTTGCAGATCTGATATTTATTACATGATTTTCATTTATTTTTCCTTTCATTGTCTCCCTCTTATTCCTCTTTACAGAGGAAAAAATAATCCTGTTTGAATTTATTCTTTGCTTAAGCTTCGGTTCTGTTCGCAGCTTTAATTCTAAAATTGAAGTAAATTGCGGGTTGAAAGATAAGTAGAAAAGAACAGCTTTTACAGGCTGCGACAAGGTAGAGAACAACTTGCAATAATGAAATTTGCCGACAGAAAAAACAGCCTTTACAGGCTGGGATTCAGCATCAGTACTCTATCCACAAAAATACAGTACTTCAGGAAATAAGCCCGGTAGTCCTTATAAATAGAAATCAGGGTATTTTTTCACCTGTAGAAATTAGAAAAATATATTTTGAGATCAAATTTCTTTCGACAAGTTTTTTGTCAGAATTTATTCTTTTATCTCCTGAGCCTGGCCTTTGTAATGGAGAATAAGCTCTTCAGCCCATTTCAAAGAAGCGGGTTCAGAAGCTATAATACTCTCCTGGTCGTAGGTTCCTTTCCATGTAAGGAAATCAGCCATCATGAAACATTCAGTTTTTGTCAGCATAGCTATTTTCATTTCTTCGGCATAAACAAAAAGTTGTCTGTTTTTTCTGGTTAGATAAAGTTTCAGTTCTTCCTCAAAATCGTTTTCTAACCTTTTGTAAATTCTCTTTGTCACTATAAGGGTAATTCCAACATTATCATCTTCAATTCTTAGAAAATATTCCGGGAATGCCGGATGGAATATTGAAGATAGAGATAATATGTTTTTTGATTTCTCTATGTTTTTTAGGAATATGGCAGAAGTCTCGAAAATTTTATCGGGATCGGGTTTTACAAGAGAATATGGTTTTAGTTCGTTAAGTCTCCTGAGGAAGGCTGGAGACAAATCACTCAGATCGCGTTCCTGCCAGAAGTTTTTATGTCCTTCAATGACCTCAAGAGTGTCAAGCAGAGGTTGCATTTTTTCGACCAGGATTTCTGCCAGAGGGGTAAGACTGTACTCTTTGTCATCCTGATGAACCAGAAATTCCTCCTTTAATTTTTTAATCTGTGGAAGCATTCCTGTCGGGGTGACATTAAGAAGGTTTACGATTTCTTCCATTGTCCTTCCTCCGTCTTTGAGAAGGAGCAAAAGATCCCTTCTTTTCTGGGACATAAAGAGCAGGTCTATCAACATTCTATTCATTGTTTTCACTTTCTTTTTCATTTTCCAGACTCGCGCCTTTGCGGGGATGCTATTTTTACTCTTCTTTTTTCTGGAAACTCCCTTGAGCCTATTGTTTATGGAGACAGTATATAAATATCTTTGATTTAAATATTTTTTGAAATAATGTTTTAACCGCACCAGATATACCAGTAAGTTTTTAATTTGCTTTAAAGTGTTTCTTTTTTACCTTTTTTCTGAACTATTTTTTTAACAAGATAAGAAAACTTAAAGTCTATGGGTTGAATTATATAATCTCGAAGGTGGAGTTAGGACATAAGTGCTCCTGAAACAGTATAATTTCCTGACCAACACACCGGGTTTCGGATCCGGGAGGGTTTTACATAGAATCGTTTAGATGTGTGCTTACGAACTGGGATTATATTTATAACCTGTGCAGAAATATTTCAAAAGAAGTCAAAAGCTCCGGGTATGAGCCTGACGTTATTATCGCCCTTGCCAGAGGAGGCTGGTTTGCAGGACGTGTGCTGTGCGATTTCCTCGGTCTTGATGATCTTTCCAGCCTTAAAATCGAGCATTACATAGGGGCTGCAGCTATCGACACCGGTGAACCCTATATACGATATCCTCTCTCAGACAGTGTAATTAAAGGGAAAAAAGTGCTGATTGTGGACGACATAGTGGATACAGGAGAAAGCATGATCAGTGCTAAGGATTACATTGAAAGCCGGAACCCCAGAGAGGTTCGAACCGCTTCTTTACAATACCTGGGGAGCTCGAAGATCGATCCTGATTATGTGGGAGAGAAGCTTGAAGATTGGGCATGGATTGTCTATCCATGGAACTTTATGGAAGATATGATAAGTATTCTAACAAAAGGTATGAGAAAAGACCCTGAAAAACTCTGGAGTCTTGAAGATCTTAAACATAGCCTTTACACAAACCATGCTCTTGATCCGGTAGTTTTTGAAATTACCCAACCTGGCAGGCTTCCGGAAGTTCTGGAAGAAATGGATAGAATCCATAGAACTGCTTCTGATATTATTGATGGGAATAAGTACTGGAAACTTTTATAAAAAAGTTGTATTATCTGTGTGTCTATCGATAACTATTCTATATCGAACGAGGAAGTTTGTAGTCGGTAAGGGCAAAAAGCCCTCCGGTGAAAGGAAGTATTTCGTTAAAATTACTAAATAAAAAAACTGTAAATACAAATATACATATTTATTAAAGGTATTTATTTAAGATATTGTTTAAGGTATACTGATAATAGGTATCCATTACACATAAGAATCAATTCCATACTCAATTCAGGTACCCGTTAAGTTCTCAGTTTAACAATCAACCAATGTATGTATCCAGTTAAGATACAGATAGACGGGTATAAACTGCATCAATTATGTTCATATTATTGATTACCGGTGAACTCATGCCCCATAGATGTACCAGATGCGGAACAATTTTTGAAGACGGGGATTCTGTAATTCTCAGCGGCTGCCCGAGCTGCGGCTGGAATAAGTTCCTCTATGTGAAAAAAGAGCCAGAAGGTTTGGAGAATCAGGGAAGAGTCGCTCTGGAAGAACAAAAGCTGGACCTTGAAGCTTCTCTGGATGAGGTTGTTAGGAATATTGACGAAGCCCTTGCATCCGGAGAAAAAGACAGGGAGCAGCAGTCAGAAAACGAAAATAAAACTGACGAGGAAAGGGTGGAATCTGTAAGGATTCTTGGTCCCGGTTCTTATGAACTTAATCTGGATTCTCTTTTGGAGCGAAAAGAACTTGTTATGGCAATCAGGGAGGAAGGTTCATATGCTCTCCATTTGCCCTCTGTCTTTAACCAGCAGAAGGAAAAACAAAAAGATAAATCAAGAGCAAAGAAGCAAAGATAATCTCTAATTTTTTATTTTTTGTCGGCTTTCCCATTTTATATCTATTTTTTGATTTTTTAAGCTTTTCTTCACCATATACTTTTTTAGCTTTACTTATTATAACTATTTATATTTTCATGTAGTTCTCTTATTTTTTTTATTGACTTAATAGTTTTGACATATTAAGACATGAAATAAAAGAACAAAGTTCTTCTAGGATAAGTGCAGATTAATTCTTAGTTTGGGAGGTTGTCACTTATTCTCTCGACGTTGAGGAATTTGAATGAAAATAGATAGTACCATGAAACTATTTGCCCTCTTCCTGGGTCTGGCTACTCTTTCAGGATTTATGGTTTTAACCGATGGTAGTAATAAAGTTAAAACTTCTGAAGATACTGGAAGGCGATTTGATAATATTACTTCCGATGAAAAGTTGCTCAAGAAACTTCCAGAAACTTCGGGAAAAGATATTGTTAAGAAAGTCGAGATTCAGGGTGCTTCATTTAAGCCTCAGAAACACTGGGAAGGATTCGAAACAGTCACAATAAATATTGAAGAATTTGAGAATACTGCTGTAAACGGAAACGTAAGTCTCAGGCTATTAGAGAGAGATTTTGAAGTACAAATCAAGGAAATTTCCAGACTTAGCGGAGGGAAATCATATTGCTACTCAGGGTATGTTAAAGGAGATCCTCAAAGTAAGGCAACCTTCTATGTTTGTGGTGAATTATTTAGTGGTTCTATAGAGCTAGAAGATCTGATGTACAATATTGCAGTCACTTCTGAAGTAAACGATGGAAAAACTGTTCATATCGTGTTTATAATGGACTGGAAAAAAGACAGAGAGAGACTGAAACACTTGATGAATCCTCTGACATATCTTACCTTCGGGAAGGAAAAAAAGGATGATATGTTATTGATCCTGGCTCCTCTGAGATGCTGTACACCGATCTATAATCCGTCCGGAATGTCCTATATCAGTCTAGATTGAATCTGTTGGGGGGTTAGGATACGCAGAAAAAAGTAAAAAGTTTAAGTGCAGTCATCATTGGCATAGCAGTATTATTCTATATTCTTCCTCTATTCTATGAGACTTTTAACTATTATCCTCCAGTGGTAGAGGATATGCCTCACAGAAGGACTGTTCAGATTTGGAATACTTTTACAAATCAAAGGGTAACTCTTGATGCTGAGATCCCTTCAATACCTGTAAATCAATTGCCGGTGTATCAGGGGAAATCTCCCTCAAGCACCCTTAATGTCAGTTTTACTGATTCCAATGAGTCTCATAACAGCAACTATACAGGGGAAATCTGTTTTCTTGTCGTGAACAACAAGATTGCAGAAAGCAAGTTTAATTTAGCTGATAATGCTACAGAACTGAAACCTATGGAAATGGCAAGTTTCCAAACAACGGGTCTTAACGACTCAGGAAAATACATAATCCAGCAAATAAGAATTCGAAATTTCGTCACTCAGAAAGGTAATATACCTATGTTTTCACTGGGAAGGATCAGAATTACTGAGGTCGAGTTTGTTTATTTCAATAGTTTTGACACTTATTCCTATAGATATAAAGGTCAAACCACATATTATCCTGCATGGAAAATTACGGCTGAAACCTCAAATTACGGAAACGAAGTTTTGATGGTTAAAGCGGTTTAACTCTAAGGCGAGAAGTCCCCTTCCTCGCTTTCATCAGAAAGCAGGGAGGGGTGATTCACTAAATGCTTTTTCTCTTACCCGGACTCGGTGATATTGATTCTGTATAATGAAAGATCTTTCATTTCTGGATAACTTCAGCCAAATCTCCAGGTAATCTGAACACGGATCATCTTATGGAAAAACTTATATATTATTATTGATAACTATTGGTTACTAACTATTGCTCACACACCATAGTTAGTATTCTGGCCGGGAATATTCTATAAATCCTGTCATACAGATTCGTAAATTTTCTTTACGTAGATCTGAGCAGTAACAAGATGACAATTCAAGTGATCTGCAGGAAAGATCAGAACTTTAAAACCATGCAAGGCATATAATACATAATAATTATCATAAAAATATATAAAAAACAAAATTCTAAATTTATTACTAACATATTATAACATTTCAAAACCATCACAGGGAAAAAACATGGACCCAGCAAAACTACTTGACATCCTGGGGAATGAAAACCGCAGGAAGATAATTCAACTTCTTGCAAACCGCCCCTGCTATGTCAGTGAAATCTCGGGCAGGCTGGGAGTAGGACCTAAGGCGATTATCAGTCATCTGAGCCTGCTAGAACAGGCAGGGCTGATTGAATGCAGTGTGGATGAGCAAAGGCGCAAATACTTCAATATTGCAAATAATATGAGGCTTGAGGTATCCGTATCACCGTATGCGTATACGATGGCTCTTCAGGACATTGGTTTTGACAGGGAGAAAAAAGGGGAAAGTCCTGTTGCCGAGAAGGATGAACCTGCTGCCAGAGATGAATCTTCCTGCTTCTTCCTGAAATTAAGCGACAGGCTCAAAGAACTTAAAGAAAGGCAGGAAGAACTTGCGCAAATGCAGAAGCAGTTACAGGTCGAATATATGGAACTGATGGACAGATGCCTGGACTCCATTGAAGAGATTGCCAGAAATCCCGTAGAATGCGAGCTCCTGTTCGAGCTTTTGAAAAACGAAGCTACAGCAGCTGTCCTCTGTTATAATCTGCATTTGCATCCGAGCATTATCATGTCTAACCTTACGGACCTTGCAGAAAGAGGTTTTGTTGAATACACGATTAAAAATAACCAGCAATACTGGAGAATATGTGAGACCGGAGTTGAGAATAAATGACTGAAGAAATGAGTCTGAGAGTAGCTGAGGCTTATCATAAGGATGTGGGAAGGGGAATTGCAAGGATCGATACTCGTTTGATGCAGCAGATGGAGCTTGTAAGTGGAGATATAATTGAGATTTCGGGTAGATCCAAAACTTATGCAATCGTCTGGCCTAACGTTGAGCGCGGGCAGGAAAACAGGATCAGAATAGACGGAAACCTGCGCAGCAATGCAAAAGTTGGAATTGACGACAGGGTTACGATCCAGAAAGTCCAGGCAAAACACGCTCAGAGAGTCACACTTGCTCCGTCCCAGCCTGTCAGGCTTGTAGGCGGCGCTCATTATATACTGAGAATAATTGAAGGCAGACCCCTTAACAAAGGTCAGCAGATAAGGGTTGAAACAGTAAACAATCCTCTGACTTTTGTTGTGGCATCTACAAGACCCGCAGGTCCGGTTGTAGTTACCAAAGATACTGAAATTGTCATTAAAGAAAAATCAATTGAGGAGATCAAGGCTCCAGAGGGTATCTCATACGAAGATATCGGAGGACTCAGGCGGGAAATCCAGCTTGTCAGGGAAATGATCGAGCTGCCAATGAGGCACCCTGAACTCTTCCAGAAGCTGGGAATCGAGCCTCCCAAAGGGGTCCTGCTTCACGGACCTCCCGGAACGGGCAAGACCATGATTGCAAAGGCAGTCGCAAGTGAAACAGATGCAAATTTTATCACTATCAGTGGGCCTGAAATCGTTTCAAAATACTACGGAGAAAGTGAACAGAAGCTCAGGGAGATCTTTGAAGAGGCTGAGAAGGATGCGCCTTCAATTATCTTCATAGACGAAATCGATTCAATCGCTCCCAAACGTAGCGAAGTCACAGGGGAAATGGAAAGAAGGGTAGTTGCGCAGCTGCTTTCCCTGATGGACGGGCTCAAATCCAGGGGTGAAGTGGTGGTAATCGCTGCTACAAACCGTCCCAACTCCATTGACGAGGCTCTCCGCCGCGGTGGAAGATTTGATCGAGAAATTGAGATCGGAATACCTGACAGGAACGGCAGGAAACAGATCCTCTTGATCCACACCAGGGGCATGCCACTTGAAGATGAAGTGAGTCTTGGCGAGATCGCAGATGTGACCCACGGTTTTGTGGGAGCTGACCTGTCCTCTCTCTGTAAGGAAGCTGCGATGCACGCCCTCAGAAGGATCACCCCTGAGATCGATATCGAAGAGGAGATCCCGCAAGAAATCATTGACAACTTGGTGGTCACCAAGGAAGACTTCAGAGAAGCCCTGAAGAATATTGAGCCTTCGGCCATGAGGGAGGTCTACGTTGAAGTCCCGCACGTGGGCTGGGATGATATAGGCGGACTTGAGAAAGCAAAACAGGAACTTATCGAGTCTGTGGAATGGCCTCTCAAATATCCCGAAATGTTCAAGGTTGTCAGCATAAAGCCACCTAGAGGTGTGCTGCTCTTCGGACCTCCGGGTACTGGAAAGACTCTGCTCGCAAAAGCAGTCGCAAGCGAGAGTGAAGCCAACTTCATTAGCATTAAGGGTCCGGAACTGCTCAGCAAGTATGTGGGTGAGTCCGAGCGTGCAATCAGAGAAACATTCAGGAAAGCAAAGCAAGCTGCTCCGACTGTAATCTTCTTTGATGAGATCGACTCTATTGCGCCTGAAAGAAGCTCTGTTTCCGATACCCATGTCTCCGAAAGAGTGGTCAGCCAGATCCTGACAGAACTTGATGGGATAGAGGAACTCAAAGATGTGATCATAGTCGCTGCTACAAACAGGCCGGATATGGTAGATCCTGCCCTACTCAGACCTGGCCGTTTTGACAGGCTCATTTACATCAAGCCTCCAGGAAAAGAAGGCAGGGAGAAGATCTTTGAGATTCACACAAAAGAAAAACCCCTTGCAGAGGATGTAAGCCTCTCTGAGCTTGCTGAAATGACCGAAGGGTACGTGGGTGCAGACATCGAAGGCATCTGCAGGGAAGCTGCAATGCTTGCCCTGAGGGAAATAGTTACTCCGGGTACTGACCGAAAGAGTATCCAGGAGAAGGCAGGAGATATTCGCCTCTCAAAAAGTCACTTTGAAAAAGCAATCCGCCGTGTGAAACCCACTACGTCAAGAGAAACTCTGAGAGCCTATGAAAAGAGTGCCGAACTTTTTGCCAGGTATGCAACCGAGTTTGAGGAAGAATCTTCCGAAGCAAAAGAACAGGAAGCGAAGAGTGAGGAGAGAGAAATCCCAAGTTTCCTGCAGGCCGAATGAGGTTTGCCTAACACGCCGGTAATCCCGGCTTTTTTATTTTTGTGAAAAAAAATAATCACTTCAATTAACAGCTTTAATGATTTGTGAATAGCACTCATTTAAGAAACTCAAGACGCATAAATTAATAACGATGTGATGAGATGGACAAAGACAGGAGAAAAAGAAGTTTTTTCGATGAAATATTTGGAATTGATCCCCTGCAGGATATGGAAGAAATGTTCGAGCGCCTTAGCAGTGCTATGGGCATGAGCATGGATAACTTCGGGCAACACCCATTTGTTTATGGTTTTTCCGTGACCCAGCGTCCAGGGGAAGAGCCTGAAATCCGGGAATTCGGGAATATCCCGATGTTTGAGCAGACAGAGACCGGAGAAAAGCGTTACCTTGACATAAGAAAACCTCTTATTGATGTACTGGAAAGTGAGGAAGCAGTCCATGTGATTGCCGAGATGCCGGGCATAGAGAAAGAAAATATCCAACTGAACGCAACTGATTTAATACTTGACATCGAAACATTAGATGGGAATCCAAAATATTCCGAACGTGTTGAACTGCCAGTAAAGGTAGATCCTCAGAGTGCAAAAGCTACATATAAAAATGGTATTCTGGAAGTTACCTTTAAGAGACTGGAGTCCAGTTCTCGAACCTCAATCGATATCGAGTGATTTTCGGGAGCGTGAGGAAAACCGAGGTAATAATGGTGGGCATAAGAAAAAGAAAGGATTTCTTTGAAGATTTTGGGTCTGAACTTTTTGACAACCTGGAAGAGATTATTGAAGCCCTCCTGGAAGAAATGGGAGAGTCCGTTCCCTTTGTTTACGGATTTTCTATCATTCATCGCCCGGGGGAAGATCCAGAACTCCGGGAATTCGGAAACATTCCGGAATACTCCCAAAAGGAAGAGAATTTCTTTCCCTCAGAAACAAAAGAACCTTTAATTGATATATTCGAAAACGAGGATATAGTGCATGTACTTGCAGAATTCCCGGAGATTGAAAAGGAAGATCTCCTTCTGCATGCTACCGCTCAGCACCTTGAAATTAAAGTCCTCGGGCTTTCTGGATACTCGGAAAACGTGGAACTCCCAGTTCTCGTGGATCCGAAGAGTGCAAAAGCAAGTTACAAAAACGGCGTGCTTGAGGTCACCTTCAGGCGTTGCTCTGAAGAAAGCCCTGTACCAATAGAGATCAACTAATTAGAACAGATAGAAAACCATTTTCAGGGTAAGGGCAAGAAACAAAAGCCTGAACCCTGACAAATATACTAAGTTTTGGATACCGGACAAGCAATACAGAAAAATTATCTTTTTTTATTCTCTACTATAGAAGAGAAAATAATTCTGAACCCTTTTGCCAGCAGGCTTGTGTCTACTGGCATTTATTGACCTTTCGAAGACCATGTTAGATATACTCTTTTCCTTTTAGTGAACTTTTTTTGTCCGCAGTTTCTTTTTTTTGACAAAAAACTTTTTTTTGAGTTTCCTTCTATTTTGATTTTTTTTACTTTCAATGTGCAGATTTCCCTTTTTTATCTATTTGATTCATTTTACATCCAGGTTTCAATTTTTCGATATGCAATTACATATATTTTAAAACAGAATTAATTCAAATGAACTCATTAATGAATCATTCTCTGTTGCTTTCTCAAATTAAATTTCCTCATCCACAATTTTAATGATTCAAATTAATTGTACTGATCGGGGGGATAACTTATTAATTAATTTGATCAACTTTTTCGATTAAATTGCTACTCATTAGGGTAAAAAACTTTTTTCTGACCTTTATTTTCATATTTTTTTTCTCGAAATTGCTATTTTTCTTGATAGTGTTTTTTGGAAATCTTCAAATATTTGGGAATCTACATGGAATTAGTAGACCTGATGCTATCGGTTTTTGATCTTTGAGGTTATTTAGCTGTGATTTAGAGTACTGACATACATTCCATTAAACCCTATATGATTAAATCGGTAGCGTTAAGAACGGAGAAAAGCTAAAATTCCAATGAGAAAGGTGGGATGTGATTTAAATTAAGTGAAAATCTGCAGTTTTGAAAGGGAGGTATTTACTGTAATCAGGGAATAATTTGGGAAGATTTCTCATGCAATTTTAGACGCAAAAGGTTTGCTTGATACTGAAGATGCGTCCAGTAAAAACCGAAACATTTTTACTATATGACAAAAGAGTATACGCGAGGAAAATATAAGATTACATTATATCTTTATTTCCCATGTGGATTGAATTCTGGATTGAAACTTTTGAACCTGACTAGTATTCACTATTAATAACCAAAAAGAGGTTGGGTTGATGATTCATGGATCCATTTAATGCAATAGTAATAGCTGTCTTTTTACCATTTATACTCGCATGGACATTACCTGTATTATATAGTGTATTCAAACAGAGGATTGGCTGGATTTCGGCACTCATTGCATTTACGTGTTTTGTGTTGAATGCTCAGGTAATCCCGTACACTATGGCAGGCACTCCTGTAAAGGGTTCGTTTAACTGGTTGCCGGCAGCTGGTCTATCCTTAGACTTTTACGGAGATGGCATGGCCGTTCTCCTGGCATTAATCGTTTCAGGCGTTGGTGTTATCATCATGTCCTATTCAAACGGTTATATGTCCACAAAGGAAGACCTGCCAAGGTATTACCAGTGGCTTTTACTCTTTATGGGTGCAATGCTGGGCATTGCCTATACAGATAATACTATCCAGATGTTTATTTTCTGGGAACTGACCAGTATAACATCTTTTATGCTTATCGGATACTGGAGAGAAAGACCGGAATCCGTATACGGTGCAACCAAGGCTTTTCTAATAACTGCCGGTGGCGGACTTCTAATGTTCGCAGGCTTCCTGATGCTCAGGGTTGTTACAGGCACCTATGGGATCTCTGAAGTCGCTCAGAGCTCCGAACTCCTTTCAACACTACACGGAAGTCCTTTGTATGTTGCAGTCCTGGTCCTGATCTTCCTTGGAGCCGCTTCCAAATCTGCTCAGGGACCGTTCTATATATGGCTGCCCAACGCAATGGAAGCTCCGACTCCTGTCAGTGCTTTCCTGCACTCGGCTACAATGGTCAAGGCTGGTGTCTACCTGGTTGCAAGGATGCACCCCATCCTTTCGGGTACTCCTGAATGGTTGATTTTTGTTTCAGGAACAGGTATGATCACCATGGTGATGGCAGGTTTCATGGCTTTCAGGCAGACCGACATCAAAGCTATCCTGGCTTACTCGACAATCAGCCAGCTGGCTTATCTGATGACCATGTACGGGTACAGTACTGCAGAACATCCTGGGCTTGGCTTTGCTGCAGCAACCTTCCACCTGCTAAACCACTCAACCTTCAAAGCTACCCTCTTCCTTGTGGCAGGTATTGTGGCTCATGAAGCGACTACTCGAGACATAAGAAAACTGGGTGGTTTGCGTAAGGAAATGCCTAAAACGTTCATAGTTGCAGTAATTGCAGCAGCTTCGATGGCAGGTGTTCCTCCACTCAATGGTTTCCTCAGCAAGGAAATGTTCTACGAGACCTCTCTTGAAATCGGAGAACTGGTGTCAGAAACTTACGGAGGTCCGTGGGCCTTTGTCTTCCCCGCTGTTGCAGTGGCTGGCGGTGTGTTCACCCTTATGTACTCCATTAAGCTGGTAGACGGGATCTTCCTTGGGCACAGAACCCATGATCACGACGTCCCTCACCATGTCCATGATGCTCCCTGGGTTATGCTCGCTCCGGCAGTCTTCCTTGTGGGTCTGATCATCTTCTTCGGGCTCTACCCAAAGTTCCCGATAGAGGTTCTGATCTGGCCTGCCTACAGCGGTCTTGTCCCGGATGCGGAACACTTACATGTAGCGCTCTGGCACGGAGTTACCACACCGCTGTTGATGACAATTGCAACCTTTGCCATTGGTATTGTGCTTTACAAGTTCTATGACTCAATAGCTGCCTGGCAGAATAGCTTCAATGCAAAACTTCCCTGGATCAGTGTGAACTACTGGTACGATGCAATTGTAAACAATGCAAAACCAATAGCTCACAAGTTCGCAGCTATAACCCAGCCAGGACCCATTGGAGTGTATGTCAAGATGACACTACTCTTCATGATTTTCCTGATATTCTGGCCGGTGTATAAGTTTAGCATAGGCCTGGGTATAGGTGTTGGCGACCTCCTACCTGCAGGAATAAACTACAATGCTCAGCCTTATGAAATCGTACTTTACTCCCTGATGATCCTGGCAGCGCTTGGTGCTGCGCTTCTCCCGAGATATCTGCCCGCGGTAATATCCCTCTCCGAGCTTGGCTTCCTGGTCTCCCTGCTTTACATATACCTTAAAGCTCCTGACCTTGCAATGACCCAGGTTTGTGTAGAAACACTGTCAACCATTATCTTCATCCTGGTACTCATGAAGATTCCCCAGAAGTTCAAGGAGCCTATGCCTGCAGGTAAGGTTATGGTGAACCTGCTAATCTCAGGCGTTGTCTCATTTGGGGTTCTTGCCGTAATGTTAAATGCAAATATGGGAGTACTGGCCCCGTTCGAGACCTTCAATTACTACTTCATGGAGAAGGCTCTGGCAATGACTGGCGGACTTAACGTAGTTAACGTGATAGTCGTGGACTTCAGAGGGTATGATACCATCGGAGAAATTTCAGTCCTTTCCCTGGCGGCCCTTGGGGTGTACAGCCTTATCCTGAGCAGAGCAAAAAAGGTGAAGGGAGGTAAGGAATAATGGCCTCAACCACTGTAATTACTCAAACAATCGCAAAGATCTGTTTGATGATTGATATGCTGTATTCGATAGATCTGTTGCTTATAGGAGGTAACAGGCCAGGTGGAGGTTTCATTGGCGGTGTACTGTGTGCGGCTGGAATCGGACTTATCTATGTCGCATACGGGCTTGATGATATCAAGAAGATCTGGAACCCGGACTGGCATATGTGGTTTGGATATGGGCTCCTGTTTGCAAGCATAACTGCCTGGTCTCCATTATCTGCAGGTCACAAATACTTCAGAAGCGCTTTTGATTTCATTCCCGTAGAAATAGGAGGTATGCACCTGTTTGAGCTTGAACTGGTCTCATCGATGTTCTTTGACCTCGGTGTGTACTTCGTAGTGGTTGGGGGTTTGCTGTTTATTGCAACTAAATTAGGAACTGACAAAGGCCCGGAGGGAGAACATGAATAATTTTTTCCTTGAGCTTACAATCGCTCTGCTCTTCGGGATCGGAACTTTCCTGGTTCTCCGCAGGGACATGATGAAAGTTATCATCGGTTTCGGTATAATTTCCCATGCCATTAACCTGTATATCGTCGGAGGCGGAGTTTTCAGTGAAGGTACCCTTGTACCGATTCTGGAGCACGAGCAGGCTTTAGAAGGTCTTAACCAGGGTCTTATCTATAACGATAACCTGACAGCTGGAATTCTCGGACCGATAACAACCAATCCATATACAGAATTCGTGGACCCTCTTGTGCAGGCTCTTGTGCTCACGGCAATTGTGATCGGGCTTGCAACCACAGCATTTGTATTGACTCTTTGCTACCGCGTCAATGAGGAATATGGTACTATTGATGTCCAGGAACTCAGGAGGCTTCGAGAATGAGCTTTTTAATGGATAATCTGCCAATGTTCCTGATTGCTATCCCTCTGTTAATGGCTCCGGTCACAATCTTGACCAAAGGCAGTCCAGGGCTGCAAAAGGCAATCGATATTGTAGTTGGCTTTGGTTTATTATGCTTAAGCGTACTCCTGATCATAACCGTCTGGAACAATGGGATTATTGCATATGATGTAGGAGAATTCGGAAAATACGGAATAGTAATTGTAGCCGATCTGCTGAGTGCCGGGATGGTTGTCCTGAACTGCTTAATTGGCTTTTTAGGCTTAATTTATTCCTATGATTACATAGAAGACAGATCCCTGAACCAGACCTACCACTCTCTTTACAACCTGATGCTTGCAGGCATCAACGGGATATTCCTGACTGGGGATATCTTCAACATGTTCGTCTTCTTCGAAATAATGCTGCTTTCTTCGGCAGCTCTGATAGTTGCAAACGAAACCTCAAAGGTTACGAAGATTTCGGACAAGATGGAAGCTACAATGAAGTACCTCGTCCTGAACATTCTCGGTGGTAATGTGATGCTGATTGCAGTCACGTCACTATACGCATCCATCGGCTCTCTGAACATGGCAGACATTACCCTTAAGATCAGGATTCTTGCTGAGGCAGGGACTGTTCCGTGGCACCTGTATGCAGTGGGCCTGCTCTTTATTATCGTATTTGGTGGTAAGGCAGCAATGTTCCCTCTTCACTACTGGCTTCCGGATGTGCACCCCACAGCTCCGTCCCCGATCAGTGCAATGCTCAGTGGTGTGATCATAAAGATCGGAGCATACGGTATACTCAGAGTTCTCTTTATGATATTTGCTCCTTTCCAGGCAGTGTACGGGCCAATTATTCTCTTCATGGCTCTGGTCACCCTAGCTCTTGGAGCAACCTCGGCAGTAGGTCAGTCGGATGTAAAGCGCATGCTGGCTTATTCAAGTGTATCCCAGATAGGATACGTCTTCCTGGGCTTTGGGATGGCAGCAATGGCAAACGTAGCCGGTGAGACTGAGGGTGCAACTATAATCCTTGCTGCGTCCGTAATCTACCTGATAAACCATGCACTTGCCAAGAGCATGTTATTCCTTACCTCGGGTGGAATCATCCACACTGCCGATACAAGGGATATGCGCCAGATGGGAGGCATGATCAACAAAGCTCCTTTGATGGGTGCTGCTTTCCTGGTAGGAGCAATGTCCATTGGCGGAGTGCCCCCGATGGGAGGATTCATCTCCAAGTTTATGCTCTTTGATGCAGGTCTTAGAGAACAGTTCTACTTACCCATAGGAATAGCCCTGATCTTTGCAGTCTTTACCCTATTTTACATGTTCAGAGGCTGGATGCTTATATTCTGGGGAGAAAGAGACGCTCAGTACGGAGAATATTCTCACCACAAACTGTCTCCCCTGATTGTAGCTCCAATCCTGTTCCTGGCAGCGATTGTACTGATTGTCGGGCTATATCCCGAGCCTGTCGTACAGTTCTCACAGACCATTGCAAGCCAGATTGTTGATCCGCAGCCTTATATTGATGCAGTAATGGTGAGGATGATCAGATGAAGCGTCGTACACTTACCTATATGGCACTTCCAGTTGTTTGGTGCCTCGTCAGCGGACAAATAACTCTTGGCAGTATACTTCTTGGTCTTATCTTTGGAGTTGTGGTTGTAGCACCCTTCGGCCAGCTGTACAGGCTTGATGAAGTAGTACACCCTACAGGAGACTGGATTTCAAAGATTCCCAAGAAGCTCAAGTATGTTTATGTTCTTATTAAAGAGATCATAAAAGCTAACATAGTAGTTGCAAAAATCGTCATCAAACCCACGATAGATATTAAACCCGGAATTATTGCGGTTCCAATCCGGACAAAAACCAATATCGGAATTACGGGTATTGCCAACACCATTACACTTACCCCCGGAACCCTGACAGTAGACATTTCGGACGACAAGTCGATCCTGTATGTGCATTCTATCGATGCAACCAATCCACAAGGCGTTCGTGACTCCATAAGAGACGACCTTGAACACTATGTACTGGAGGCATTCGAATGATAATCACACTGGAACAGGCAAATTTCCTGGCACTGGTTGTTATGGTAGTAGCTCTGGTCCCGAGCACGTACAGAGTTCTATACGGCCCGACCCTTCCTGACAGGATTGCAGCATCAGATGCCGTGGGTAATGTTCTTGCGATGATATTTGCACTCTACGCTTTCCAGGGGAATTCGATCTTCCTTATGGATGTGGCTATGCTGCTTTCAATCATCTCCTTTGTGGGAACTGTAATAGTAGCAAAATATCTTGATACAGGAGAGGTGCTGTAATGGCTATAATCGGGACTATACTGGATATAATCAGTATCTTTTTCCTTGTGGTAGGGCTAATATTCCTCTGTCTTGGAATGATCGGTCTGCTGCGTTTGCCTGATGTATACAACAGGCTGCACGCAACAACCAAAGTTGCAACCCTTGGTGCTCTGGGAGTTCTGCTGAGCATCATCATTCAGGCGGGGTATACCCCCATGGGAGTAAAGGCGTTTACTGTAGCGGTCTTTATCCTGCTTACAGCTCCCATATCAGGTCACATGATAGGCAAGGCAGCTTACCGCTCTGGAGTAAAACCCTGTGAAGTTACCTGCCTTGACGAGTACGGCCCAACACTCGGACCACAAAGTGTACCAAAGAAAAAGAAATAAAGATAAAGAACCAAAGATAAAAGGAATGTGTTTTTCAAATACATTCACTTTATTACTTTTTATTTTATTTTCAGTTTTTTAATTTCAGGTTTTAATTCTGATTTTTCCGGATTTCTGGCTTATGCTTTAGTTTTTTTGTTTTTTCCTTGCTTCAGGCTGCCTTCAGATTCTTTTCTTATTCAATTTTTTTTTATTTAGCTCTCCAAGTTAGATTTCCAGGTTTAACCTGACCCTATTATAGATCCGATCTGGGTATGTACTAACTATAGATTATTTGTTTTTTTATTTATTTATTTTCTAATATGTAGACTAAATCGAATAACTATATATTACGCTCCGCGAATTCTTACTCTGAAAAGTCAGAAACGCAAATATGCAGGACAAAGAGGTAATAGACATTATAAAAATAGTACATCTTTCAGACATTCATTTCTCAGAGGCATACTATATCCCGGAGATTGCAGGCGCAATGCTTGAAAAAATAAATCAGGATAACCCGGATATTGTTGTAATTACAGGTGATCTTACAGAAGACGGGCTCGCAGCCGAGTATAATGGGGCAAAAGACTTCATTGACAGGATCAAATGCAAAAACAAGGTAATAGTTCCAGGGAACCATGACTCCAGAAATGCAGGTTACCTTTTCTTTGAGGACATTTTCAAGGCAAGGTCTTCTTCCGGATGCTTTGGAGAAGTTACAGTTGTAGGACTTGATTCCTCTCAGCCGGAACTTGAAGAAGGGCATATAGGAAGGGAAAACTATGGTTGGATTGAGAAAGCTTTCTCAACAGGCGGTTTTAAGGTTTTCGTCCTTCATCACCATTTGATTCCAATTCCAAGGACGGGCAGGGGAAATAATGTGCTTGTGGACGCAGGGGATGTTCTTGAGCTTCTGGACCGTTCAGGTGTCAACCTTGTGCTCTGTGGGCACTGGCATATTCCCTGGGTCTGGAGATTAAACGACATGCTTGTTGTCAGTGCAGGAACGGTCTGCTCGTCCAAGGTCCGGGGAAAAGCCTCACAGTGCTATAATTACATTGAACTCGAAGCTCCTGAACCCGAATGTACACGCTGGCGTCTTCATGTTTGCAGAGTTTTCTCCTCAGGAGAAAAAGAGCGAGTTGTGGACAGTATAATATAATTAGAGGCATAGCATGATTAGAGTTATGATAGTGAATATAAGATGAATAAAGGTAAGGTTAAGATGGAGGGTCCTGAGAATTCCAGGTTTCTTTCATCCGTCTCCTCTATACCGTTCATCCTCTTTTTTTACTGTTCTTTTCTTTGTTGTCTGCACCTATTCTTTTCTTTTAATATTTCGCCACTTCTATTATTTCATCCCCTTCAATATTTCATTCCCTATCAGAACCTTATACTCCTGTAAAATCCTGGTCGGCTATGTTATATTTTTTTGAAAATAAACTATAAACTATGAGACTCGGTTTAGGAATCGATACTGGTGGAACGTACACGGATGCCGTCTTAATGGATCTTTCAGAAGGCAGGATTCTTGATTTTAATAAAGCACTAACAACGCATTCCAATCTGGTTGAAGGGATAGAAAATGTGGTTGCGGGCTTAAAGCAGGAGTATTTGAAGGATATAAAACTGGTCTCAGTTTCCACGACTCTTTCTACAAACTCCACACTGGAAGGCAAAGGTCATCCAGCAGGTTTGATCCTTGCAGGCTATGCCGTTAAAGGGGATATCCCGACACGTGAAATGATTTCAATAGATGGCGGCCATGATTCGAAAGGTAATGAGGTTAGCTGCCTTGACCTTAAATCTGTAGAACAGTTCGTTAACAGTACCGGAGGCAGGCTCTTTTCATATGCCGTATCTTCTTACTTTTCCGCACGGAATCCTGAACACGAGCTCTCAGTGAAAAAAACGATAGAACAGCTGACCGATAAACCCGTGGTCTGCGGGCACGAACTTTCCCTAAGCCTGGGAGCTTACGAAAGGGCTGTAACTGCAGTTCTGAACGCTCGCCTGATCCCGATAACTTCTCAGTTTATTCGGGCCGTTCTATCGGTAATGGAAGTAAGAAATATCAAAGCTCCCATGATGGTAATGAAATGTGACGGCTCCCTTACACGCATAGAAGAAGCTCTTGAAAAGCCTGTGGAGTCAATTTTTTCAGGCCCTGCCGCAAGCCTTGTAGGGGCAGCCCATATAAGTGGCTTGAAAACTTGCGTAGCTGTGGATGTGGGAGGGACAAGCACCGATATTGCTCTGATAGAAGACGGAGTTCCAGAGATCAGTGAAAACGGAGCTGTAGTGGGAAACTGGAAAACTATGGTCAGGGCAGTAAAAATAAGAACTTCGGCTATGGGAGGAGACAGTCACGTCTGGGTACAGAGAAAACTCTACATCGGTCCGAACAGGGTTATTCCCCTGTGCCTTGCAGCTTCAGAATATCCTTCTCTTGAAGACAGGTTGAGGAAAGCCGAGAAAGTTTCGGACAGGATAATGGATGATATCTTTCAGCCAGTGAGTTTCTTTGTCAGGAGCGGAAATCCTGAGTCGGATGATGATATTCATGCCCTTAATTACTCTATCGAGTTTGAACTGGAAAATAATGAACGCCAGGTCCTGGATACTATAGGATACGAACCTATGTCAGTATCCGAGATTGCAAAAGCAGTTGAAAAACATCCCCTGCAGTTTGTAAAGGCTCTTCGCTCCCTGGTCCAGAAGCGCTGTATCTATCACATAGGTTTTACACCTACGGATGCCCTGCATGTGCTCGGAGAATACGAGATGTGGAACAGCAGTGCTTCACTGCTTGGAGCAGAGCTTCTTGGCAGCTATCTTGGGCTGGACCCTGAAAGCTTTTCAAGGGAAATAAAAAGGACTTTCGGAAGGAATATCGCTCTTGACCTGCTGGCATTTTTTACAAAAGATTTCAAGCGTGAAGACCTCGAGAAACTTCTGTCAGCCTCCAGCTTCACAAAATTCAAAATCAATATTCCGGTAGTAATGATAGGGGCTCCTGTAAAAGCATACGTGCCCGAGCTCAGAGAATTTATTGATGCGGATATCCGTGTTCCGGAGTTCCATGAAGTAGGTAATGCCGCAGGAGCTCTGGCTGGCAACATTATCAAGAGAAGTGAAATTTTGATCAGGCCGGTGGGTTCCGGAACCGAGCAATACCACGTGTTCTCTGAACTGGAACGGAAAGTTGCGGATAATTATCATGAGGCTGTGGACTACGGAATGGGACTTATGGAAAAATTGATTTTCGATCATATGAGCGAGTATGGGCTTCAAAAAGAGCAGATCCGTCTGGATCTTGAAAGAAAGGACCTTGATCCGGGTTTCGGTGCTCAGAAAGAGACCCGCCTCATAGGTCTTGGGATAGGAAATCTTTTGAGGCTGGAGCAGTAAAGAAGGTTAAAGGAAGGTTATAGGAAAAATTTTAATTTCCAGAAGTTCCTTTCATCTCTTTATCTCTTTTTCTTCTTTTTCCACATAAAATAGCCAAATTTCGTTTTTTGTTTTATTTTTATTTTCGATTAAATATCTTATTGTATGAGTAAATAAATTTTATCAATCTTCAGTTACTTCCTTCAAGGCAGTGTACCGAAAGTTCTGTAAAATATGATTGACTCTATATCCTTTTCCTTTCACCACAAAAAAACAGGATGCAGAGTCAATGGTTAATGTCGTCTCATTTATAAAAGATTATCTTTTCGATCAGGAAGATGGAATTCGCCAGTTAATTACCTGGTTTTTAAACCTTGTAATGGAGGAGGAAGCCCTCCTCCAATCTGGTGCAAAACGTTATGAGAGGACTGATTCTCGCAAAGCTAGTAGAAACGGTTACAAACCCCGTACTCTCCTGACCAAGTATGGAGAACTTGAATTATTAAAACCTCAGTTCCGTGAGTTTCCCTTTGAAACAGAGGTTTTTGAGAAGTATTCAAGAGTTGAAAAGGCCATTTTAGCTGCCGTGAGTGGATCTTATCTCCAAGGTGTTTCCACCCGAAGGGTGGATAAGATCATGACTGCTTTAGGAGTAGAGGGAATCTCAGCCTCTTCTGTTTCCAGGATTACTAAAGAACTTGATCAAAAGGTTGAAGAGTTCTTATCAAAGCCAATAGAACACGAAATTCCTTATCTGTTTATCGATGCGACTTATCTCAAAGTGAGAGATGGACTTCACTATGAAAATAAAGCTCTTTTCATAGTTGCCGGAGTCAGGGACGACGGTTATCGTGAGATTCTTGGAGCAAGATTAGCAGACAGTGAAGACTCTCTATTCTGGCAAGATCTATTCGAAGACCTTAAAGTAAGAGGGTTAAGAGGTGTCAAGTTAATTGTTTCTGATGGTCATAAAGGAATACAAAAAGCAGTTAGAGAGTCCTTTGTTGGATCAAGTTGGCAAATGTGTCATGTCCATCTGATAAGACAAGCCCTAAAAAAGGTTCCAAAAAAGAAGCATTGGTAGACCGTCAGAAGTTAAAGGAATTGATTAGAGAACTGGATAAAATGGGATATAAAAGCGCAGCTGATACACTTGAAAGTTTCCAGTATGATGTAATGAATTATATGCAGTTCCCGGAAAATCATTGGAGAAGAATAAGGACAACAAATATCATGGAGAGAACTAACAAGGAGATAAAAAGAAGAACTAAGGTAGTAGGGGCATTCCCGAGTCAGGAATCAGTATTGAGACTACAAGTCTCAATACTGATTGATATTAATGAAGAGTGGATTACAGGAAATAAGTATTTAATAATGGAACAGTAATCAAAAAAGAAGAGGAAAAAGGTATAGAGAATTTTACAGAAATTCAGGCACACTGCCTCCTTCAACGAAGAAGATTATTGTATTTACTGGGTTTTACTTAATTTTATTATAAATTGATTTATATTATGGAGAAAACAACATGCTTAGGGACTACATAGACATAGGCTACAGCCCCAAGGGCACAGATCTGATCTGTGAATTTCACATAGAACCGTCAGCAGGCGTGAATTTTGAGGAAGCTGCCACTCATATGGCAGGGGAAAGTTCCATAGACTCCTGGACTGAGATTGCTACACTGAGTCCCGAACTTGCAGAGAAACTGAAGCCCCATGTTTTTTTTGCGGATGAGAAAGCTCAGACTGTAAGGGTGGCTTATTCGGAAGACCTCTTTGAACTGGGTTCTGTCCCACAGGTTCTCAGTGCTGTTGCAGGAAATATCCTGAGCATGAAAATCGTTGACAATCTCAGGCTGCAGGACATCACCTTCCCGAAGTCGATGCTCAGTTCGTTTAAAGGCCCGAACTTCGGGCTGCCCGGGATCAGGAAACTTGTGGAGGTGCAGGACAGGCCTCTTATAGGGACTATTGTCAAACCGAAAGTCGGTCTGAACTCAGAAAAGCATGCTGAGGTTGCTTACAACTCCTTTGCCGGGGGCTGCGACCTTGTTAAGGATGATGAAAATCTGACTGACCAGAAATTTAATGGTTTTGAAAAGAGAGCCGAACTTACTCTGAAGCTCGCAGAAAAGGCAGAGTCCGAAACAGGGGAAAAGAAGATGTACCTCTGCAATGTCACTGCCCCGACCTGTAAGGAAATGATCCGCCGCATGAATGTCCTTAAAGACCTTGGTGCCAGTTACGCAATGATCGACATCGTGCCTGTGGGCTGGACTGCAATTCAGACCCTGCGCGAAGAAGCTGAAGATGCCGGGCTCGCTCTTCATGCCCATCGCTGCATGCATTCAGCCTACACCCGGAACCCGCGCCATGGGATAAGTATGCTTGTTGTTGCCAAGCTCTGCAGGCTGGTAGGGCTTGACCAGCTTCACATAGGCACTGTTGTCGGAAAGATGCATGGAGAAAAACATGAAGTCCTGAATCTCAGAGATCAGTGCGTGCTCAACAAAGTGCCCGCGGATGAAAGCCAGCATGTCCTTGCCCAGGACTGGGGAGGACTGAAACCGATGTTTCCGGTAGCATCCGGAGGACTTGCCCCCACAATGATCCCTGACCTTTACTCTATCTTCGGAAAAGATGTTATTATGCAGTTCGGCGGCGGAATTCATGCACATCCGATGGGCACGGCAGCCGGAGCCACTGCCTGCAGGCAGGCCCTCGAGGCAAGCCTTGAAGGAATCAGCCTGCAGAATTATGCGAAGGACCACAAAGAACTTGAAGTCGCTCTCGGAAAATGGCTGAAAAAGTAATCAGCTGCGTCAAACCAGATCGCACAACTATCAGTAAAAGTGGAGCCGTTTACAGGCTGTGAATTGTAGAAAAAATAGCAGGATAATAATGAAATAAGGAGTTCACCTTCGGTGCAGACAGAAAACGGAAAAAAAAGAGAGACCCGATTTTTCCGGGTCTCCGAAGAGAATTTTGATGCCATTCTTGATGAGGCTGCGATGATTATTCGAAGGGGCGGAACAGTTGCCTTCCCCACGGAGACCGTTTACGGACTTGGGGCAGACGGGCTGAATCCCGATGCCGTCCTGAAAATCTTTGAGGCAAAGGAACGCCCGCCAGGGAATCCTCTTAGCCTCCTTATCTATTCTAGAGAGAATCTTGGAAAAATCGCAAAAAACATTCCTGAAAAAGCTATCAGGCTTATGGACGCTTTCTGGCCCGGTCCCCTTACGATCGTGCTTGAGAAAAACGATATTGTTCCGGAAATCACTTCGGGAAACCTGTCTTCAATAGGTCTCCGTATGCCTGATCATAGAATTCCTCTGGAACTTGTAAAAAGGTCAGGCACTCCACTGGCTGCTCCGAGTGCGAACCTTTCTGGAAAACCAAGCCCCAGTCTGGCAATCCATGTGCTGGCTGACCTTACCGGCAGGATTGATGCGGTTATTGATGGCGGGGGAACAGCCATAGGGCTTGATTCAACCGTGATTGATATGACAGTAGAACCGCCTGCTGTGCTCAGGCTCGGAGCTGTGGGAATTGACGAGCTTGAAAAGGTTATAGGTAAAGTCAGGCCCATGTACTCGGGAGCTGAAACCGGGGCCGGAGAGTCTATACCTGAAAAACGGGCAGGCCAGAAGTACGGTCACTATACTCCTGATACGAAAGTTGTGCTTGTGGAAGGGGAAAGAGACAGGGTTTCTGAAAAGATTGGTATTCTGCTCAAAGATTGCCTGAGCAAAGGACAGAAAGTCGGACTTTTCCTCAGTAATGAGACCGCAGGTTTTTTTACTGCTGAAGGATTGAGTGCCCACGAATGCTTTTTACTGGGGTCTCGCAAAGAGCCGGAAGAAGCTGCAAAGAGATTGTTTGAAGGGCTCAGGGCCCTGGACGCAAAAGGGCTTGATGTAATCTTGGCTGACGGTTCCTTTTCCCTTTCAGGCCTTGGAGCTGCTCTCCTTAGCCGGTTAAGAGAAACTGCCTCAGTAAGGTACGTTGTTTAAATCTGAAATGCCGGTTAAATTGCAAGACTATAAGTGAGAGTTTGACACTCATATTTGACGTTTAAATTTTGATAGTTATTTTATTTGTTCAGGTATCTGGAGAGATCTTCTTGAAGGCGGAAAAAAGAGAAAGGATGGAAAAAATGCGTGCTTACAAAAAAGTCCGGCAGCAGAACAAAAAAACGACAGGTGTTAGCCTTGCAATCCTGGCTGCAGGTCTGCTTTTGACAACTTTTAATATAAATATTCTTGATATTGATATCGGGTATTATCTCCTCTGGGCAGGGGTTTTTGTTTTCTTTGTGACTTCAATGCAGGGACTCTTCGCTGCCGGATCCCTGCGCAAGCAGAGATAAGTTTTTTCTTTCTTTTGTTAAAAGGGGCTTTTCAAGATGGGCGAGACTATTGCAAGTGAAGAAATGCATGAATACTTCGACAGGCTTGAGGCAAGGTTAAAAGAGGCAATTGAGATTGCAAACAGAGCACGAGCCCGGGGTGGAGATCCAAAGCCCGTTGTGGAAATTCCTCTTGCTAAAGACCTTGCAGATAGGGTCGAGAACCTTATCGGGGTCCAGGGAGTTGCTGCAAAGATCCGGGAACTTGAGACAAAGATGTCCAGGGAAGAGGCTGCTCTCGAAATCGGGCGACAGGTCGCCGAAGGGATGGTAGGAAGCTTTCCTACAAAGAAAGATGCAGTGGAAGCCGCTATCCGTGTTTCCATGGCAACCCTGACCGAAGGGGTGGTTGCAGCTCCTATTGAAGGGATTGACAAAGTAGACCTCGGGAAAAATGATGACGGTTCTCAATATATCAGGATCTTTTATTCCGGACCTATCCGGAGTGCGGGAGGGACTGCACAGGCACTTTCTGTCCTGGTCGGCGATTATGTGAGGCGTGGGATAGGGATTGACCGCTATAAGCCAAGAGAAGAGGAAGTGGAGCGGTATGTGGAAGAAATCCTGCTTTACAAAAGGGTTGCAAGCCTGCAGTATACGCCTTCCGAAGACGAAATCCGTTTGATAGTCCGGAACTGCCCTGTCTGCATTGACGGGGACCCAACTGAAGAAGCCGAAGTCGAAGGGCACAGGGATCTCGAAAGGATAGGAACAAACCGCGTCCGAGGAGGGATGTGCCTTGTGCTTGCCGAAGGGCTTGCCCTCAAGGCTCCGAAGGTCAAAAAGCATGTGAATAAATTGAAAATGGACGGATGGGACTGGCTCGAGACGCTTATCGGAGGAGCTAAAAGCGGAGGGAGCGCTGAAGATGAGCAGAAAAACAAGATCAAGCCAAAGGATAAGTATATCCGCGACCTGATTGCCGGAAGACCTGTATTCTCTCACCCCTCAAGGCCAGGAGGTTTCAGGCTGCGGTACGGGAGGTCAAGAAACACTTCTTTTGCTTCGGCAGGGATCAGTCCTGCGAGTATGGTTCTGCTTGATGATTTTATTACTAACGGGACGCAGCTTAAGGTTGAAAGGCCCGGAAAAGCTGCGGCAATGTCTGCTGTGGATTCAATAGAGGGGCCGACTGTAAGACTTTTTTCGGGAGATCTTATCCGTATAGATAATATAAAGGAAGCATATGAACTCCGCCCGCAGGTTGAAGTAATTGTCGATATAGGAGAAATTCTTATCAACTACGGGGACTTCCTGGAAAATAACCATCCTCTCATGCCTTCTCCTTATGTTTTTGAATGGTGGCGTTACGATTACGAAGCAGCCTGTCCTGAAATGATTCCTGAGGAAGAGCTGAAAAACCCGTCTGTTACTCTTGCCCTCAGGCTTGCAGGGGAATATAATGTGCCATTGCATCCGAAATTCACCTACCTCTGGCATGACATAAACCGAAATGAGTTTGAGGCTCTCAGAAGGTTTGTGGTTGAAAAAGGGATCTTTCTGAAGGGTGAGCTGGATGGGGAAGGAATCCTCAAACTGCCCCTGGAAGTTTCCGTTGAAGAGAACATAAAACCGGTGCTTGAAAAGCTTCTTGTACTGCACAGGGTAAAAGAAGGTGAGATCCTTATCGAAGAGGCTCTTCCTTTTATTTTATGCCTAGGGCTTGATAATTCCCTGAGAGAAAAAGCCAGCATGCCGGATACCGATAATATGGTAGAAGCTGCAGGTGTTTTGAGCAGGTTTAAGGTTTACCCCAGAGCTCCTTCAAGGATAGGGGCAAGAATGGGAAGGCCGGAAAAATCCGACCTGCGCAAGATGTCTCCTGCGGCTCAGGTTCTTTTTCCTATAAACAATGCAGGAGGAATGACGCGCAACCTTGTCTCTGCATCAGATTATACTTCTTGCATGAATGCGAAGATCGGAGAAATTGAAGTGGAGCTGGGGCTGAGGGAATGCCCTGCATGCGGGAAAGAGACTTACTTCTGGCGCTGCGAATGCGGAGAATTTACGAATCCCAAACTTTCCTGTCCCCGCTGCAAGATAGATGTGAGGGGTGCCGAGACCTGCCCCAAGTGCGGGAGAAAACCGACTTCCGTTGCAAACGTAAAACTGGACTTCCGTTCCATTTACAAGCAGGCTTTTGAGAACATTGGCGAAAGGGAAAAAATGGATTTAATCAAGGGAGTAAAACGGCTCATGAACGGGCAGATGACTCCAGAACCTTTCGAAAAAGGAATCCTGCGCGCAAAACACGATGTCTACATTTTTAAGGACGGGACTGTACGCTACGACATGTCCGATATTCCCCTTACTCATATCCGGGCTGATGAACTCGGAATTACGGCAGCCAAACTCCGGGAACTCGGTTACATAGAGGATATTTATGGAAAATCCCTTGAGAGGGATGATCAGGTTGTCTGCTTGAAGGTGCAGGATCTTGTCATCTCTTATGACGGGGGCGAGTACATGCTGCGCACGGCAAAATACGTGGACGACCTTCTTGTGAAGTATTACAAGGTAGAGCCATATTACAATGCTGAAACTATCCAGGATCTCGTGGGGGCACTGCTCATAGGACTTGCTCCTCATACTTCCGCAGGAGTACTCGGACGCCTTATAGGATTTACGAAAGCTTCCGTAGGTTATGCTCATCCTTTTTTCCATGCTTCAAAACGCAGAAATTGTGACGGGGACGAAGACTGCATAATGCTCCTTATGGATGGAATTCTTAATTTTTCAAGGTCGTATCTGCCAGACAAAAGGGGAGGAAAGATGGATGCTCCTCTGGTGCTGACTACCCGGATCGACCCCAAGGAAGTGGATAAGGAAGCCCATAATATCGATGTTCCTGCGCGTTATCCTCTTGAGTTTTACAGGGCTACGGAGGAGATTAAAAACCCGACTGAAATTGAAAGCATTATGGACCTTATCAGCAGCCGGCTCGGGACACCTGAGCAGTACGAGCATTTCATGTTTACGCATGATACTTCAGATATTGCCGCGGGTCCTCTTAACTCTTCATATAAGACCTTGGGAAGTATGATTGAAAAAATGGAGGCTCAACTCTCTCTGGCCAGCAGAATAAGGGCTGTAGACGCGCCTGACGTAGCCGAAAGGGTTTTAAAATCTCATTTCCTTCCGGATTTGATCGGAAATCTTCGTTCTTTTTCCAGACAGCGGATGCGCTGCATCAAGTGTGGAGAGAAGTTCAGGCGTCCGCCGCTTACCGGAGCCTGCCCCAAGTGCGGAGGCAATGTGGTATTGACTGTACATGAGGGCGCTGTCCGCAAATATCTTGAAATCTCAAAAGAGATAGGAGAAAGGTATGGAGTTTCCAGCTATACCAGACAGAGGATCGAGCTTCTTGATTATGACATCTGCTCTTTGTTTGAAAACCATAAGGTTAAGCAGCTGGGACTTTCAGATTTTATGTCCGGATCTGCGCGCTAAGGTGAAGAACAAAGAGCGTTAAAAATCTGAAAAAATTTCTTACTACCTTCTGGAAGGAGATAGGGCAGTCTAAAAACCGAAAGAAATAGAAATGTTTATTAATAATGCCTCCAAACTTCCCTGCAGGATTTTTTTTCTTCCGGAAAAGAGGTCTTTTCATTCTCTGGCTTTTTTTTACTGACCAAACCTCTACTATTTAACTGGATAATTTTCTATTGATTTTTTTCAGAATTATATAATTTACTATAGATTTATATAGTATCTGTTTCAATATCTATACTTCAATCGGTATCTTTTTTTTGTTAATGTTTGGCTCTCTCTGGAGTTCGACTTTAATGTATTCTTCATGGTAGATTCAGGCTTCATTTTACAGGCAATCCCAGAGAGTTAATCTGGTTAATGAGCTCCGTGAAGTTCTCTATTTCCAGTTCCAGAACCTCTTCTCTGGTCATGCCTATGGACATTTCCCCATCCACGGAAAGGCTCTCTGGACCTCTGCGCACAATTCTGTCCACCCCATCTCTTTTTAGAGCTTCTTTAACTTCCATGTCATGGGCAAAAGCTCTTCCCGGAATAAAGACAGTTTCAGTCACCGCAGAGAGGTCAAGGCTTTTGAAATCGTCAATAGTAGCCAGACAACCTATATCTTTTTTCAACGGAACTATGTTTACGGTCCCTCCAAGAGCTTCAAATATTTCGGTAAGCCTGGGGGCTGCTACCTGTCCGGTAATAACAGTAGCTTTTTTGGTAACTCTGGGAAGTTTTGAAAGGGCTTCGGGAACGTTGCGGATTGCAAAAGGTGAACCAATCAGGGGGTCCTCCAGTGGTGTTCCTGTAATTCTCATGGAAGGATATTTTGCTGCGGAACAGCGCACAATCTCAGTAAATTCAGATACCGTATGCGGGATTATTCCTGGAATAATAGGGGAATTCTCGAGAATCAAACCGTTTTCCTGGAAGTTTGCAAATCTCATAAGAATAGCTCCCTTTGCACCCATGGCTTCCAGGTCACTGAGGGTCTTTTCAAGAACCTCTCCATCGTTTACTCCCGGAAGGAGGACTATTGCCCCATAGACTTCACAGTGAGCACAGAAATCCCGAAGAACCTGAATCGAAGCTTCGGGTTCAGGATCTTTCATGTATTCGGCTCTTAAAGCCGGGTCTGTTGCAAAGACTGTGAAACTAACTTCTGTAACTCCATGATCTATGTAAAATCGAGCGTCATCAGGTTTACTGAAACCTTTTCCGCTGGTGTATCCCAGATGTATGGGGGTGCCGAACTGAGATAGAAAAATAATGAGATTCTTCAGTTCGGGATAGCAGCTTAAATCTCCTCCTCCACTGACCGTAAATTTTTTTACTTCTCCTGTTGTGAAATAGAGTTTGTTTGCAGTTTCTTCGAGTACCATCTGGAGTGACTTGAAGCCTGAATACGATTCTTTTACGCTGCGAGTACAGTAATCACACCCTTTTTTAAAAGGGAGGCAATACTTGCAGCCTAGGGGCTGAACTTCTTTGACTTTCTTAAAATAACAGTATTTGCAGAAGCCTCTGCAGTCTACCCCGGGATTTCCGCCTACGTCGACAACTACTTCCATATCAAACTTTCGTATTATGAGGATATTACTAAATCTTTTTGGTATGATTCTGCTGGTTGAACTCTAACATTTTGAAAAAAATTTCTTAATATTGGGCATTTCTCAGAAAAATATATAAATAAGTCATTTGGCAAAAATCCGATAATTTTAAGCAACGTTAAAAAATCATTTTC
This sequence comes from Methanosarcina horonobensis HB-1 = JCM 15518, assembly GCF_000970285.1. Lineage (NCBI taxonomy): Archaea > Methanobacteriati > Methanobacteriota > Methanomicrobia > Methanosarcinales > Methanosarcinaceae > Methanosarcina > Methanosarcina horonobensis. The sequence goes on from NZ_CP009516.1 coordinate 102,186, forward strand.
CTATTGATGCTGTTTTTTAATATAATTCTAGAAAAATACATTTCGTCTTAATAAAATGAATTTTAAAAAAATACATGAATTCATCTAGCGGAGAACACAAAAGATTTAAGTACCTTCTAAACGAATGAGATTTCATTGGGAAAGTGGACACTTAAAAACGACGCGGTACTTGATTTATTGAGTGCGAAAGCACTTGAGTAGGTGACCAGTCCCAAAATGATTTTAATAAATTAAGGAGGAAATTAAAGTGTCTGACACAGTAGACATCTACGACGACAGAGGAAAACTGCTCGAGAGCAATGTCGACATAATGAGCCTTGCTCCAACAAGAAACGCAGCAATTAAAAAGATTATCATGGACACCAAGAGGTCCGTTGCAGTCAACCTCGCAGGTATTCAGGGCGCACTTGCCAGCGGCAAGATGGGCGGAAAGGGCCGTCAGATCCTGGGCCGCGGGCTCAACTACGATGTTGTAGGCAACGCTGAAGCTATTGCAGAAAGTGTTAAGAACTATGTTCAGGTCGATGAAGGCGACGACACAAACGTTAAAGTCCTGAAAGGCGGAAAGAGCCTGCTCATTCAGGCCCCAGCATCCAGAATGATCGCTGGTGCTGACTATATGGCCTCCACCACAGTCGGTGCAGCAGCAGTTACCCAGACTCTTATTGACATGTTCGGAACCGACATGTACGATGCACCCATCGTAAAGGCTGCTGTCTGGGGAAGCTACCCGCAGACAATGGACCTTATGGGCGGACAGGTTCAGAGCATTCTCAGCATCCCCCAGAACAACGAAGGTCTTGGCTTCTCTCTCAGGAACATCATGGCAAACCACGTTGCAGCAATTGCTAACAGGAATGCAATGAATGCATCAGCTCTCTCTTCTATCTATGAGCAGGCTGGTATCTTCGAGATGGGTGGCGCAGTCGGTATGTTTGAGAGGCATCAGCTCCTCGGTCTCGCATGCCAGGGTCTCAACGCCAACAATGTGCTGTACGATGTTGTAAAGGAAAACGGCAAGAACGGTACCATTGGAACTGTTATCGAATCAATCGTTGGCAGGGCAATTGAAGCCGGTGTTATTTCCGTTGACAAGACCGCACCCTCTGGATACAAATTCTACAAGGCAAACGACGTCCCAATGTGGAACGCCTTTGCAGCAGTTGGTACCCTTGCAGCCACTCTCGTAAACTGTGGTGCAGGACGTGCAGCTCAGAACGTTTCCTCAACACTTCTCTACTTCAACGACATCCTTGAGAAGGAAACCGGTCTCCCAGGATGCGACTACGGTAAAGCACAGGGTGTCGCAGTAGGGTTCTCATTCTTCAGCCACTCCATTTATGGTGGCGGTGGACCTGGTGTCTTCAACGGTAACCACGTCGTTACCAGGCACTCAAGAGGCTTCGCAATTCCCTGCGTATGCGCAGCAGTAGCCCTTGATGCAGGTACCCAGATGTTCACAATCGAATCGACATCCGGCCTCATTGGTGATGTGTTTGGTGGAATTCCTGAATTCCGCGAGCCAATTAAGGCAGTTGCAGGAGTGCTCTAAACAAATTAGTTAAAAGGTCTAAAGATGTCAGACTCTGCTTCAAACACAGAAAATTCCATTCAAATCGAAATCTTTCCCATTAGAATCCTGTCCCCTGATACTGCTCAGAAACTCCTAGTCGAGCTCTCTCAGATTGACGGGATACTCCGTGTTATGATCCAGGGCCCGAGACTTCCCGAAAAGGTGTCTTATGGCCCCGGTACCGGGGAAAAGGTGGAACATCCTTTAAGAAAGCCTATTCGGATCGGAGATCAGGTTATTGAACTCAAGATCAGTGTGGGCAGGATAAGGCTTGAAGTCGCAAACGCCGAAGTTAAAGAAAAAGTCAGGTCAACTTGTGAAAAAGTGCTCCCGTTCTCTTTTGAATTCAGGGAAGGACATTTCCTCAGGAAAAAGCCTACAGTGACTGACTATGCTAAACTTGGTCCTAAAGCTGACCCTCGCTTGCTTGGTATGGTAGACCCCAAAGCCAAGATAAACCAGCTTGTCTTCATTGAGAAGCAAGAGAAAGAAGAAGATGAAGACAAAGATGAGTGAAAAGATATGATGATCGATCGGGAAACACAGGTAGTTGACTGCCGATGCGGCGGAGGACTGGGCAGAGGAGGAGGGCTTGCTCAAAGAGGCACTCTTTCGGAGGCCGGCCGTGCCGACGTGGTAGCCATTGCTATGAGTCCCGGACAGAGGCATATCACAAAACCGGTGTGCGAGATAACATACGGCATGAGGAGAGAAAACATTCAGGTGAGCGTACTTGTACTCTATTCAGGCTCAGGGATCCCGGAATCAGGTATGAGGACAGGATCATTTGTATTGAGTCCGGTAGAAGTCGCACAGATTGAAATGCATAAGCTGGCTGTTATTCACCTCGGAAATATCAAGGATCATGTAATCAGAAAAACCAGGGAAATCCTGAGTCAGGCAAATATTCCGGCAATTGTTGTCAGCCAGATTCCAGTGGATTTTGAAGATTTTGCAGAAGCAGGGATAAAGACGAGATTAGTGATGCCAAGGGATGAAAACACTCGTACCAAAGGAATTGTAATGGATATGGTAAGCGGAGTTACACGCGGTGACTTCTGTCCCAGGGATAAACTAAATTTAATCGTGAAATACGTCAAGACGACATTAGACCAATTAGAAGATCATAAAGGAGTTGCATGAGATGGCATACGAAGCACAGTATTATCCAGGCGCTACATCAGTCGGCGCTAACAGAAGAAAGCACATGTCCGGAAAACTTGAGAAACTCAGGGAAATTTCCGACGAAGACTTAACTGCAGTCCTCGGACACCGTGCCCCAGGGAGCGACTACCCGAGCACCCACCCACCACTCGCAGAGATGGGAGAACCCGCATGCTCAACACGTGAAAATGTTGCTCCAACACCCGGTGCAGCAGCAGGTGACAGGGTCAGGTACGTCCAATTCGCTGACTCAATGTACAACGCTCCGGCTACCCCGTACTTCAGATCATACTTCGCAGCAATCAATTTCAGAGGTGTAGACCCAGGTACCCTTTCCGGTCGTCAGATTGTCGAAGCCCGTGAAAGAGACATGGAACAGTGCGCAAAGGTTCAGATGGAAACCGAAATGACTGACCACGCACTCGCAGGTATGCGTGGTGCAACTGTGCACGGTCACTCTGTCCGTCTCCAGGAAGACGGTGTAATGTTCGACATGCTCGACAGAAGAAGACTCGAAGGCGGCGTCATCATTATGGATAAGGACCAGGTTGCAATTCCACTCGACAGGAAAGTGAACCTCGGCAAGCCAATGTCCAGTGAAGAAGCTGCAAAGAGGACCACCATTTACCGTGTGGACAATGTAGCCTTCAGAGACGATGCAGAAGTCGTTGAATGGGTACAGAGAATCTTCGACGAGAGAACAATTTACGGATTCCAGCCGAAATGAGGTGTTCATAATGGCAGCAGACATTTTCTCTAAATTCAAGAAATCAATGGAAGTCAAGTTCACACAGGAATATGGTTCAAACCAGCAGAGTGGTGGAGACATCACAGGCAAGACCGAAAAATTCCTGAGACTCGGCCCTGAGCAGGACGCAAGAAAAGTTGAAATGATTAAGGCCGGGAAAGAAATCGCAGAGAAGAGAGGTATTGCATTCTACAACCCAATGATGCACATGGGTGCCCCTCTCGGTCAGCGTGCAATCACTCCATACACCATTTCCGGAACTGACATTGTTGCAGAACCAGATGACCTGCACTACGTTAACAACGCTGCAATGCAGCAGATGTGGGACGACATCAGGAGAACCTGTATTGTCGGTCTTGACATGGCTCACGAGACTCTCGAGAAGAGGCTGGGTAAGGAAGTTACTCCTGAAACCATCAACCACTATCTTGAAGTCCTTAACCACGCCATGCCCGGTGCAGCAGTGGTTCAGGAAATGATGGTCGAGACACACCCTGCCCTTGTTGACGACTGTTATGTAAAGATCTTCACAGGTGACGACGAGCTTGCAGACGAAGTCGACAAGCAGTTTGTCATCAACATCAACAAGATGTTCAATGAAGAACAGGCAGCCCAGATTAAGGCCTCTATCGGCAAGACAACCTGGCAGGCAATCCACATCCCAACAATTGTCTCCAGAACAACTGACGGTGCTCAGACCTCCAGGTGGGCAGCCATGCAGATCGGTATGTCCTTCATCTCCGCATACGCAATGTGCGCCGGTGAAGCAGCAGTCGCTGACCTGTCCTTCGCTGCAAAGCACGCAGCCCTTGTCTCAATGGGTGAAATGCTTCCAGCAAGGCGTGCACGTGGACCAAACGAGCCCGGTGGACTTTCCTTCGGTCACCTCTCAGACATCATCCAGACAAGCCGCACATCCGAAGACCCGGCAAAGATTGCTCTTGAAGTCGTCGGTGCAGGCTGCATGCTCTACGACCAGATCTGGCTCGGATCCTACATGTCCGGTGGTGTCGGGTTCACACAGTATGCAACAGCTGCATACACTGATGACATCCTCGACAACAACGTGTACTACGACGTTGACTACATCAACGACAAGTACAACGGTGCTGCAAACGTAGGCAAGGACAACAAGATAAAGGCAACCCTCGAAGTCGTAAAGGACATCGCAACCGAATCCACACTCTACGGTATCGAGACCTACGAGAAATTCCCGACTGCCCTTGAAGACCACTTCGGTGGATCCCAGAGAGCAACCGTGCTCGCAGCTGCAGCCGGTGTCGCATGTGCACTCGGAACTGCAAACGCAAATGCCGGTCTCTCAGGCTGGTACCTCTCCATGTACCTGCACAAGGAAGCATGGGGCAGACTCGGATTCTTCGGATACGACCTCCAGGACCAGTGCGGTGCTACAAACGTTCTGTCCTACCAGGGCGACGAAGGTCTCCCAGACGAACTCCGTGGTCCAAACTACCCCAACTACGCAATGAACGTCGGTCACCAGGGTGGATACGCAGGTATCGCTCAGGCAGCCCACTCCGGACGTGGAGACGCATTCACCGTCAACCCACTCATCAAGGTGTGCTTCGCTGACGATCTGATGCCCTTCAACTTCGCTGAACCCAGGAGAGAGTTCGGCCGCGGTGCAATCAGAGAGTTCGTGCCTGCTGGTGAGAGATCCCTCGTCATCCCGGCAAAATAAACTCAATAAATTAAACACTTTAAAACAGAGTAGGCCTTCGGGCCTGCTTTTTCTCTCTTTTTCCCACCCGAATTGCGTTTCTGGAGCCCGCTGTCCTACCAGAGTTGCGTTTCTGGAGCCCGCTGTCCTACCAGAGTTGCGTTTCTGGAGCCCGCTGTCCTACCAGAGTTGCGTTTCTGGAGCCCGCTGTCCTTTTCGCTTCGCTCAAGAGGACTAATTTACAGAATTATATATGAGAGCTAGTAAGTATTGAGAACTGAGCTCAAGATGACTAATTTTACGGGAAGTTGCTTCTTTTCGCTTATTCAAAAGACGTAGATAGGTTCTATTCTCTTTTATATTTGATATCGTGAGACACGAAATTTTCTTTCAAATCACAACAACTTTTTCGCCTAATTTGCCTGCGGCTTCAATAAATTCTGTCGTATCCACACCGGGAAATGCATCTACGATACAAATATCGAATTTTTCATCCAAACAATTCGCCAATTCTCTTATATCCATGCTGTAAACTTCAAATTTGTTTCCGGATGCTATTAATTCTTCTTCGCTGCCTGAGAGTTTGACCGGAAATCCATTGGCTTCCAAATTAATCAAAGTAGTCTCTATTGCGGGATTCCATATATCATTAAAAACAACTTTTCGCGCGCCGGCTTTAAGGCATGCGATTCCTAAAGTCCCGGGGCCACATGTACAGTCAAGAACAGAAGGCTTGTCGTAATCTTTCAGAACCTTTTTAAGTGTCTCTATTTTAAATGATTTTACCTCTGGAAACTCTATATGAATTTCGTGCTGATACTTGTATATCCCTAAAGCACCGTAAGAAGTCTGTACAATATCGCATCTCAAATCGCATCCGGCAAGGAGTTCATATACATGAGGACTGGAATCGGAATCTTTTATACCCACAGTTTTTCTTGAATCTCCCTTTAAAACCCCTTTAACTTCAGGGACTTCCTTTACAATCGTTTCAGCACATCTTTTATCCACCTTGTCAGATAATATTACTAAAGAATCTTCAGGCAAATAGGGGAGAGAATCAGTTAGATAGCCAGGAGTCACCAGCGGAACACATGCATTCCTTAAATTAGCTTTTTTATCTTTTATCCCTTCATCTATCATTACTTTTAGCACATGAGCCATTACAACGTCGAGCTGCCTCTTACCACATTTACAATTTCTAAAATGATTATCCATTTCATCTAAGTTAATCTGTTCTGCCAGAGGAGAGAATTTCCTTATTTTTTCTGTTTTACAATCGTTGCATGGTTTGTAGAATAACTCAATGTCTTCTAATACTTCCGAAACAGGCCTTATGCACGTATCTCCACACCTACACCTTACTTCCATATATTTAAATATGGATATTTCATGTAAAAGTACTATTCCATTTTTTTGTTATTCCAGGAGTTTGGTTCAGATTTATTTAGAAGGTAAGTGATTTTTTTGACCAGCTGAAAGTTAATTAAAAAAGAAAAATACTGAAAGTCTGATAATTCCTTTCATGATCAATTATTAAAAGGGACTACCACTCAGTTAATCTGCATCTAATTTACATCTTATCTGCACTTGGAAATTCAAATGTATTTTCAACTTATTCTTCTGAGATTTCTCCAATTTTTGCTCCAAGGTTGCGCATATCTTTGAAAAAATCAGGATAGGATATCGATACAGATTCAGTGGTGTCAATTGTCGTATTTCCTGCTACCATCCCTGCCAGTGAAAGGGCCATAACAATCCTATGGTCATCCCAGCCGTGAACTGCTGCTCCTTTCAGTTGCCCTCCTGTGATGGTCAGGCTGTCCTTTTCTTCTTTAAGTTTGACTCCCATCTTAGGAAGTTCGATTGCAAGGGCACGCAGGCGGTCAGTTTCTTTATATCGGACATGCTCAGCATTTTCTATCCTGCTGGTACCTTCGGCAACAGCTGCGAGGACGGTAATTGTCGGGACGAGATCAGGAGTAGCTCCGGCATCAAAGGTAATGGCTTTTAATTTTCTTCCCCCTCTTACGGTCACGATGCCGGCTTCTCTGTCCCATGTGATGTCTGCTCCCATCTGTTTCAGGGTTTCAATAATTAGTTTGTCTCCCTGTTTTGAGGGGAAGAGGTTTTTAACAGTAACTTCGGAACCCTCTGTCATAGCTGCAGCTGCAAGCAGGTAAGATGCCGAGGAAAAGTCGCCTGGAATAGTATATTCTTTGAGGTTGTATTTCTGCTTTCCAGGGATGATAAACTTCATGCCTTTATTCTCATCGGTGTGGATTTTTACTCCTGCCAGTTCAAGCATCTCAATGGTTACGTCCACGTAGGGTCTTGATTTCAGTTTTCCTATGATAGAAACCGTGGTATTGTTTTCTGCAAGGGGACAGGCAATAAGGAGAGCAGAGATAAACTGCGAACTTATAGAACCGTCAATACTCACTTCTTTTCCTTCAAGCCCCCCTTTGACAACAATAGGAGCTCTTTCGTTCCCTCGTGTAGAGCAGGCTTTTGCCCCCAGCCTATTGAGGACTTCTAGAAGGGGTCCGTTTGGTCGCGTGCGAAGGGAAGAATCCCCGGTAAGTACTGTAATTCCATCCGTGAGACCTGCTATTGCAGTCATGAGGCGGAGGGTTGTCCCTGAGTTTGCGGCATCAATTACATTATCAGGAACAGTGGGCTTACCGTTAAATCCGCGAATGATGAGATTTTCTTCCTCTTGTTTAACCGAGGCTCCAAACATCTCAGAAGCTCTGATTGTGGCAAGGGTATCGGCAGATAGCAGAGGACGGTGGATGACTGCTTCTTCAGATAGGGCTGCCAGGGTTATGGCTCTGTGAGTGTAACTTTTTGAGGGCGGGGCAAAGACTTCTCCTTTTACCGATGATTTATTGATCGAAACACGCATTTATAACAGGACTCCGGTTCTTTCTACTATTTATTCTAACTGATCTCTAGTTATATTGAATACTTTCTCTGATTTTACTTTGATCAGACTTTTCTCTTCGATTCAATAATCCGGATTTAGCGCACGCCTTTCACGATATTTTCTACCATGTCCCAGTCGTGGTCGTAAACATGGGCTGAAATGCTGACTGTGGTGATTACTCCGGGTTTCGCACCTACCCTTTCGGCAACGTATTCAAGGAGTCTGGAGAGCCCGTAAAGGTTTGCAGGGTAAGCTCCTCCAAAATCGTGGCTTCTGAAAAGGGTTGTAAGATGGACTTTTCCATCCCGGATCTTGAAGTCATCGAGTATCATGCAGGGAACTTCATTGACTTTTGTGTCCACAGGTGGGATCCAGGTGACAGCTGTAGCCCTTCTTGAAGTTGGACTCTCCTTCAGTTTTTCGATTACATATTCGATCTGGTCCACTTCCCCATTCCAGTTCCTGAGCCGTTGTCCATACGTATACTCAAAGTCCTGCACATTTTCGCCCGAGATTAACTGTTTTGCATATTCTTCAAGCCTTTCTTCATTCCAGGCGGTATCTTCGGGAATCCTGTCCGTATAGGGATCTTCGATTACCACCATCAAGTCCATAAATTCCTTTATCTGGCTCCCCCTCTCATCGGTAATTACCTGTCCGTGGTTCCAGATTATGTTAAGTCCGCGGTACCATGCATCAGAGATGTTCTTTGCTCTGATGATCCTGCCAATCTCAAACTTGTCTTCCATAAAAGTTCCCCCATTCGATAAGATAGGGTGTGGATAGTCAGTAAAATAACTTATTATTCCAAAAAATTTTTCAGCCTGATTTACCAGTCTTCTCTTTAGAGAATTTTTACAACATTAGATACGGACTGAGAAGTTTTGTTTACAGGACCTGGATTTTTTATCTTTCTGTTAATAAGCTCACTGTAAACAGATATTTTTACCGGTTCTCTTATTGACTGTCAGTCCTTTTCGTTTTATCTGTCATTTTCTTTTATAAGTGTTTTTTCTCTATGATATCTAGTAACATCTGTGCAACTTGATAGCATATAGCACGCCAAATTTAAAAAAATAACGGATAAGCTTTCAAAGAGAAAACGAGACAGGAAAATCAAATTTAAAATCTACGGAAACAAAAAACAAAAATGAAAAATAAAAAAGTGGAAAGAAAATAGAATAATCAAAAATCAAAGGAAAAATTAAAAGATAAAAAGGAAAAAAGAAAGTAAAAAAGGTTTTGAGAGCCTTAGAACCTCATTGTCCTCAGGCGTTTTACTCTCTCATCGGTTACCGGGTGAGTCCTGAAAAGAGACTGGATCGCTCCGCCCTTTAGAGGGTTGACGATAAACATGTGGGCACTGCTTTCCTTTGCCTGCACGTCTGAAACTCTTGGCCTGTAGTGGGAGTTTCCGTATTCGAGCTTTTCAAGAGCATCGGCAAGAGCCCAGGGTTTTCTGGAAATTTTGGCTCCTTCAGCATCTGCTGCAAATTCTCTCGACCTTGAAATTGCAAGCTGGATCAGAGTTGCAGCAATCGGTGCCAGAATGGCCATTGCGATAAGGCCTATGATTCCACCGTTATCGTCATCCCTGCCTCCGAAGCCGCCGAATATCGCAGCCCATTGTGCCCAGTGGGCAAGCATTGTGACAACACCTGCAAGGGTTGCAGCAATGGCACTTATCAGGGTATCCCTGTTTTTCACGTGTGCCAGCTCGTGTGCCAGTACACCTTCCATTTCTTCATAAGAGAGTAACTCAAGAATTCCGGTTGTAGCAGCCACAGCCGCATGCTTCGGATCTCTGCCTGTTGCAAAGGCATTTGGCATTCCGGATTCTACAATATACACTTTAGGTTTTGGTATTCCTGCCTTCATTACGAGCCCATCGACGATCCTGTGCAGGTTAGGGGCTTCCGCAGGGGAAACTTCTTTTGCCCTGTACATTTTTAGGACTATCTTGTCACTGTACCAGTAACTCCCAAAGTTGAGAATTACTGCAAACAGGAATGCGATGATCATTCCGCCTGTACCGCCAAAGTAGTCACCTATGATAACCAGGAGACCTGTAAGGGCGGCAAGCAGAACTGTAGTCTTAAGCATGTTCTTCATGACTTCTCACACGACGTCCTCCCGGGCTAACGTCCGGGTTTTCAGTCTTTGATTCATATATTCTGGACTTATTTTAGTAAGTTCGATCAAATAGAATCAACAATTAGTATTCTGTTTACAGATATATATTTTTTATCTCTTAAAAGAGAAATTTGCCTTTTTGTACTATTTTCGTTTCCTCTATCATCCAGATAATACTCCAAATTTTCATAAAATGGAAAGTTTATTCTCCATACGGGAAGTTTCATATTTGCACAAAAAGTTTCTTTATATCCTCTGTTGCAATCCCCAAATCTTAAACTTGCAACAAGTATTAAAATATCGGTTTAGATATATTTATATTTAATCCATTTTTGATGCCTATATTAGTTTGATTTCAAACTACTATATTGGGACTTCATGTATATATTTTTTATTGAAAGAGATTTTTTAGATTGCTCCATCTTCAAAATAATCTGTATTCATCTTCTTAACTTCGTATAATTTTATTTTTGAAACCTCCACATTATATTCGACCATCAGTCCTGCAAGTATTGTCACCCTTCAATTTCATACTTCAACTTTACCAGCCCACTTTCATACCTCTCCGTATCAACTATCTTGAGCCTGAACTCTTTTCCAATCCGATCAAATAGCGAAATCCCACTCCCAAGAATAATGGGAACAACAAAGACAATCATATCATCCACTAGGTCTTCTTCGAGAAACACCTTAATAAGCTGCGACCCACCCACAAGCCAGATGTCTTCATCAGTATTTTCCTTCAGCCGGCGCACAAATTCCCCGACATCCTCGGAAACAAATTCCACATTTTTTTCTCGGTGCAGGGGCTCTTTTTGTCTTGTAAAAACATACGTTTTCTTCTCCCCGTAAGGCCAGTCTCCAAAACCCAGAACCTGTTCATATGTTTTTCTGCCCATAAGGACTGTACCGATTGATGCGTAAAACTCGGAGTAGCCGTAGTCGGTTTCTGAGTTGTTTTCGTATTCGATTAACCAGTCTATGCTTCCGTCTTTTCGGGCTATGTAGCCGTCGAGGCTGCAGGCGATGTAAAGTTTAATTCTGGGATTATTTTCTTTCACTGCCTCTTCCCCTTTTAGTGATTATTTGATTTTATGTGATTTTGCTTCTTATTTATTGTTTCATTTCAGTTGTTTTATTCAGGCCGTTCGCAAGCGAACGGGACAGGACAGACGGGGATAAGCTATTCATGCAGCTCGGGTGAAGTTTTTGCTTTGTTTTTCTTCTGTCTTTGCCGGATTTATCTGGAAATGTAGTATCTCTCACATAGTGGTTTCCTATAATACCAAATATCCATAAAATTGGTCTCCTATACAAGACCGCTTTTCAGCAAAACTCTAAGAAATCCAAACCTTTATACCTCTTCCTTTCCCAAAAACTCCTCATGTCCTTCCCAGGCATCCCGCTTCCCCTAAAAACAGAACATTCTGCCAGAGACCGCCTCTACTGGAACTTCTTCAATATGATTCCCTTCCTGATCGGTTCAATTGCAATTGCCAGGGACTCGATCAAATGGGTAGCAGTTTACATAGGAATAGCTCTCTTTTTCTTTCTGGTAATCGAATTTCGCTTTGCCTGCACCCACTGCCTTTATTACATCAGGAGCAAGGGCTGCGTAAAGTGCATGATGCTTTCTGGAGTGCCAAAGATTTTCAAAGCCCGTCCCGGACCTCACAGCCCTTTTGAAAAAGCAATGACTGTGCTTGGGGCTCTGCCTATGTTTTTCTTTCCGGTTTACTGGCTGGTCAGGGACCCTATGCTACTGGGGGCCTATATTGTAGCCTGGGCACTCTTCTTTCTGACCGCCCGCCGGTACGAGTGCGTAAGGTGCCTTAACTTTGAGTGCCCTATGAACCGGGTGCCTGCAGACATGAAGAAAGAATTTGAGAAAAGGGATGACCGTTCAGAGAAGATTGAACTTTCAGGAAGGGGCTTTCTGGTGACAGGTTCAGGCAGATGTGCCTCCCTTAAAATGGAGCACGAATTTAAGGATTTTCTCTACTGGAACTTTGTAACTCTAACTATTTTATTTTCAGCGGGGCTTGCGATAGGCATCAGTTCAACCGGCTGGCTGCTTGCCTATATTTTCACAGTCTTTTTTCATTTCAATATTCTGGAGCAGCGTTTTTTCTGCACTCACTGCCCTTATTATCCTGCGGAAGGAAAAAAATTGAGGTGCATGATGAACTGGGGTTGGCCCAAACACTTCAAGTCAAGTCCGTATCCTCCGGGTAAATTCGATCTTGCTATTACATCTCTTGGATTCATAATCGTAATTCTCTTTCCACTTCCCTGGCTATTGAAAGTACCATTCTTGCTGGGAACTTATCTGGTTTCCATATTGATTTTCTTACTGACAATATGGCGGTATGAGTGTCCACACTGTATCTATTTTGGGTGCCCTTTTAACAGAGTATCGGCTGAAGTGAGGAAAGAGTTTGAGAAGGAAAAAGTGAGTAAATGAGACAAGGAGGGGTTTAAAGGATTAGGAGAAATTTAAGGGATTATTACTGTGTTATACTCTGTACCACTGTACCACACCGTGTTTCTCTTATTCATTTCCTTTTTTTCGCATTGAGCCAATTTTTCCTGTCACTCATATTAAAAAATTAGAGGATTTAGAACTTCGATAGCATGCAGTGTATAATGTAGATGATTTTTCCTTTTTTCTATATGTTTTGATAGAAATTCTAATTGTCTTCAAAACAAAAACTATTTATTATATTACTAGGAAATAGGTTACCGTCTTCCTATCCCCTGTGCTGGGAATACTCCGGAAAATCGATAATGCAGAAATTTTCTGAAAACCATCAGTCTACCGTAAAAACGCAAAAATTCTCTAGAAAACAGCTTCATTACCGTTTTCCAATTTCAGTAACTGTATATCTATTTAATAACTGAATATTCTTTTATATCATTATGTTTATCCGAACATAATGATTAAACTGTAAAAAGTCTGTAGGGATTTCTATGCGTGGAAAAATAAGTACAATATTGATACTCTCTCTGCTGGTTCTGGCTGTTGCTTCCTGTGGGTGTGCAGAAAGTACGGGCCAGCAGGCTGTTCCGAACTCAAGCTCCGTGCTTCAGAGTTCAGATACCGTGCAGATTACCGACATGCTGGGAAGGCAGTTAACTGTTCCAGAATATATTTCCTCTGTCGTAGCCACTTCTCCTCCATCTACTATTCTTGTTTATATGCTCGCGCCGGATAAACTTGCAGGCTGGAATTTTAAAAATAATTTTACCCAACCTTTTATGGATGAAAATTACACAAGTCTGCCCGTAATAGGGGGCTGGTTCGGGACCCAGACAGGGAACTATGAAACCATAATCAACATGGATCCTGACATTGTAATTGAAGGGTACACCACTGACGGACAAATCGATGAAGCCATAGAACGCAGGCAGGAAAGTTTTGGCAGCATTCCGGTGGTTGCCATTGATGATTCTATTATCTTCGTGACAAAATCCGATCCTACTATCGAATACGCAGGTAAGCTGCTTGACTGTGAAGCTCAGGCGGAAAAACTGATCGAGTTTCGCAGTTCAATCCTCAATGAGATCAACAGCACTGTAAAAGATATTCCCGAAGATGAAAAAGTACGGGTTTACTATGCCGAAGGCCCAAAAGGCCTGATGACCGACCCATCAGGTTCTCAGCACTCCCAGGTCATTGATATTTGCGGGGGCATCAATGTTGCCGACTGTCCTCTTACTCCGGGGAACGGCATGACCCAGGTTTCAATAGAGCAGGTAATAGAATGGAACCCTGAGGTAATCATCACTTCCAATCCGCAGTTCTATTCAACGGTGTACTCTGACTCTCTCTGGGTAAGTGTGGATGCTGTTAAAAACAAACGGGTGTACCTTGCTCCTCAGAATCCTTTCTGCTGGATTGACAGGCCCCAGGGTCCTCATCTCATTATCGGAACTGCCTGGACTGCAAAAATGCTGTATCCGGACCTTTTCACAGATATGGATCTCTCCGAGCTGACCCGCGAGTTCTACTCGGAATTCTTCCACTACGATCTCACGGATGAAGAACTGAACACGCTCCTTAACCCTGCAGCAGAGGCCTGAACATGGACGAAAAGGGCAAATCTCCGGGTTTTCCTTATATTGCGGAGCATATTTTCGCTCCCATTTACCCCGTAATAGCAGCTCATATCGTCAAAGAAAGCGGGATAAAACGGGGCATTTGCCTGGACCTGGGATGCGGTATCGCATCCCTGGGGATCGCTGTTGCGGAACTCACGGATATGCAGGTTTATGGGGTTGATTTCTCAACGGAGATGTGCAGGCTTTCTAAGGACAAAGCTCACCGCTACTGCCTTTCAGGTAAAGTTATTCCTTTACAGGCTGATGTCCACCTGCTCCCCTTCAGGGAAAACTGTGCAGACCTGATAGTAAGCCGCGGCTCTGTATTTTTCTGGAAAGATCTGCCTGTGGCTTTCAGGGAAATTTCCCGTATCCTTGCTCCGGGGGGGCAGGCCTGGATAGGGGGCGGTTTCGGCACAAAAGAATTGAAGGCCATGATTTCTGAAAAAATGGTCGAAATCGACCCGGACTGGCATACCGCTTCAAAAAAGCGCCTCAGCTCGGAAAATCTTCGGGCTATGCAGGAAGCCGGGAGGCAGACTGAAATTCCCTATCGTGTAGTCCAGGACGATTCGGGCTTCTGGGTGATCCTGAGCAAGGATGAGTAAGGGAGGTTAAAAAAATGCAATGTAATGTGTGTGAGTTCGGGTGCGAAATCAATGAATACAGCAGGGGCAGGTGCGGGACTTATGTCTATACCGGCGATACCATAGTCCAGGACCCTGGCATGGGATATCTTGGAGCATATCCTGTTTCCATAGAAACTATTCCTTTGCTTCATTATTATTCCTCAGGTAAGTTCCTCCAGGTCTTCAGTACTGGCTGCAATTTCCAGTGTTCCGGGTGTGTGGCTCGCTTGCTGGCCTCAGGCAAACCTCTCTCCCATTCCACCTTAACTCCTTCCCAGGTCGTGGAAAGAGCCCTGCAGCAGGAGTGCCTGGGCGTGGTTTCTACACTTAATGAACCTGCTGCAAATTATTACCTCTTCAGGGATCTTGCAGTGCAGGCAAAAGAACAGGGTTTGCTCGCAGGCTGTTCCACAAACTGCTATTTCACAGATGAGACTTTGAACAAGCTTGGGCAGATTGTGGATTTCATGAATGTCGGAATCAAAGGTTATTCTGACAGGAGTTACAGAAGCTGCGGAGTCCCTTCATCAGCTCCTGTTTTCCGCAACATTTCCCGGCTTTTTGACATGGGAGTGCATGTTGAAATCTCAGTTGTTTATTCCAGAGGAAATGAGGAAGATGTGATAAAGGTTGCAGAAGCAGTATCAGATATCTCCCCTACCATTCCGGTTCAGGTCATGAGGTTCATTCCCTTCGGGGACGCTCCTATTGAGCTTGAACCTTCCATCGGAGAGGCGGAGAGCCTGTGCACCTCTCTGCGTAAACACATAGATCATGTCTACCTCTTCAATTCTCCTGGTACGGAACTATTGAACACATACTGTCCTGAATGCGGAAGCCTCCTGGCAGAGCGGGAATTCTACGGGCCCATGGGTTCAAGGCCTGTAAAACCCTGGGTAACTTACACATGTGATTGCGGGAAGACTGTGCCGGTTAAAGGGATAACTGCAACCGAATGCTTCAATGAGGAAGGTTTCATGGGCGGGTACAGGATAAGCCGGGCTTTCGGAATGGTCCATGGAGTGCTCACATGTCTGGAAGTATTGGACGATTCCAGGTTAATAGACACATGGGAGAAAATCTCCGATTCCGGAACCCTTATGCAGGTTCACCATATGATCCAGCAGCCATACGCTTATCTTGAGTTTGTCAGGCTTATCGCTGAAAAGGCAGGCGAGCCGGAAAAAGGAGAAGAACTTATTTCTTTTATCCGTACGCGTCTGGAGCTTGTCCATGCCCTTGCAGCAAAAAACAGTGGTCATAAGGTGTATTATTGTATGGGCTCTCCTCTCTTTGCCCTGAACGCTGGAAGAATGGAAAACAACCTTGTGACATTCTCAGGGAGCATGAGCATCAATAAGCAGCTTCAAAAGGAAGGAAAGCCGGGTGTAAATGTTTCTCCTTCTTTTATCAATGAAAATAACCCGGAAACCATTTTCATCTCCGGCTTCCTTTCCCGACCCCTTGACGAGTTCTATGCCCTGTGCAGGCAATACGGCATAGAGGCGGATGCTGTAAAACAGAAGCGAATTTATGCAGTCCCGCCCTCCTGGGATTTCGGAAATCCTCGCTGGATACTGGGGCTCATGTACATAGCAGATAAACTATATCCCGGAGATTCAGGAATCGACCTTAAAAGGGAAGCAGATGAATTCTACCTGCAGTTCTACAGGATGCCGTTTGGGGAATCCAAATCTAACAGGTCTTTTCACAGGCCAACTTCCGGGATCTGGCCCCTACATGTGACGAGGTGCACTCATGCCTGAATGCAGGTATCCCCGCATTGCTCTTGTGTATATGCTGCCAGTAGCCTTACTCATAGGCTCCCTTTTTGTAGGGAGATATCAGACTCCTGTCTCGGCGGTTGTGGATGAGAGTATGAAAGCTTTTTCATCTCTCTTTTTTGGCACTCCTGCTTCGGTTTCCACTCAACATACCGTACTGTTCAATGTAAGGCTGCCCAGGATACTTGCGGCTTTGCTTGTAGGAGCTGCACTTTCTACAGCAGGGGCATCTTTTCAGGGGATTTTTCGCAATCCTCTTGTCTCTCCCTATATCCTTGGAGTGGGCGCAGGTGCGGGTTTCGGAGCCTGCCTGGCAATACTGCTCTGGAACAATTATCTGCTTATACAGCTGATGGCTTTTGCTTTCGGACTGCTGGCAATGTTTCTTGCCATAAGTATGGGTAAAGCCAGTAAAGGTACGGGAACTCTGGTCTTCGTACTTTCAGGAGTAATCGTGAACTCTATTTTCACGGCGCTTACTTCACTGGTAAAATATGTGGCAGACCCTTATGATGAACTTCCCGCAATAGTATTCTGGCTCATGGGAAGCCTTGCTGCTGTCAGGTACGGAGATCTGCTCTACATACTGCTACCCATGTTTGTTGGGGCTCTGGTGTTGTTTCTTCTCAGGTGGCGTCTCAATATCCTGTCCCTGGGAGATGAGGAAGCTAAAGCCCTCGGGATGAACGTGGAAAAAATGCGCCTGATCGTCATTGTTTGTGCAACCCTTTTGACTTCAGCGGCGGTCAGCATCAGCGGTGTGATTGGCTGGGTAGGGCTGGTCGTACCTCATATCTCAAGGATGATAGTTGGTCCGAATTACAGCCGCCTGCTGCCAATGAGCATGGTTATCGGGGCCTCATTTATGCTGCTTGTGGATGATCTCTCAAGGACGATTGTTGCTACGGAGATTCCCCTTGGGATTCTCACTTCCCTTGTAGGTGCTCCTTTGTTTGCATATCTAATTCGAAGGGGGCGCATGGGATGGAACTGATGCTGGAAGTGAATTCACTTGCCTTCTCCTATGGAAACGGCCCGGTGTTTGAGAATGTATCTTTCTCGCTAAAAAAAGGCGAGGTTATGTGCATCCTGGGCCCGAACGGGGCGGGCAAATCTACACTGATCAAGTGCATTGCGGGAATTTTCAAACCTGCTGCAGGTTCTATCCGAATTCTGGGAGAGGATACGGCTTCTCTCGGAGAAAAGGGAATTGCCCGGCATATTGGCTATGTGCCGCAGCAGAATGAGGTGGTTTTTCCTTTTACTGTGCTGGATTTTGTGGTAATGGGCCGGGCTCCTCACCTCTCCATGTTTTCATCCCCCAGCGCAGAGGATATGGAGATTGCAAGGGAATCGCTTGAGGTGATTGGACTTTCTGACCTTGCGGAAAGGCCGGTCTCCAGTCTCAGCGGCGGGCAGAGCCAGATGGTACTGATCGCCCGGGCTCTTGTCCAGAAACCTTCTCTGCTTTTGCTGGATGAGCCTACTTCCCACCTTGATTTTGGCAACCAGGTCCTTGTACTGGAGGCCGTTCAGAGACTTGCTTCCCTGGGGATGTCGATTGTGATGAACACTCATATGCCGGACCACGCTTTCCTGGTAGGCAGCAGAGCTGCAGCCCTGACAGGGGGCAAGCTGGTTGCGCTGGGAGAAGTTGAAACGGTTGTAACCGGCAAGATAATGTCTTCGGTTTACAGGGTAAAGGTAGCTGTCCGGGAAATCGAAGATATGAAAAGGAAAGTGTGTCTGCCCTTACGGGGGAATCAGTATATTGAAACTGAATTAATACATTGAGAATAAATCAATAAACTTAGCAAGTCTTGTGTAACAGAAAAAAGGTGTGCAATCGCCTGAATTTTACTTTCACGATAAAAGTCCGAACATAGAAAAACAAAAATTAAAAGTTAGTGGAGAATTTTTATGACCTTAAAAAGATTTAACGCTGTAGCTCTGGCTATCTTTGTGCTAACGCTTATTCTGGCGCTGGCAGGAACGTGTACGGCTGCGTCGGTTGAGATAAGAGGCAATCCCTTTGATACCGGAAGTACGGATGCGCAGAATATTTCCTGGGATTTCAGAAGCTTCGGAGCTTTTTTCTTCAGTGCAAATAAGTACAGTAATTTCCTGAACGGGTCAGGAGAGCATCTTTATTTTGAGGATAGCGGGAACAGTCCTTCCATCGGGAAAGATAATCCTTCAGCCAGTACAATCGATGAAGGTGAATTGATTTACACTACCAGACAGCTCCCTTCGAAGTATAAGGTATTCTCTGAAGAAGAAAACGTTACAAAGGTATCTTTCTTTTATACGCTGCCACTGTTTGGTAAGTCGTACTGTGCTATTGACAATGATGCAACAAATCTCGCCAGGATACTGTACCAGCAGGATGAGAGTGAAAAGAAAACACTCAGGGCAGGAGAGACCTGGGATATTGCCGGAGGGTACAGCCTTACTCTGAACGGGATTGATATTGAAGGCGATAAATGCTATTTTTCGCTTTACAGGAACAGTACGGAGCTGGAAACTGCGGTAATCTCCACTGATGGCACTATAGATGACAGGATATTTACTGCAGAAGATGAATTCGGGGACAATGCTTCACATATTTATTTTTTGACCCTTGTAGATTCCGTTTTTGCAAGTGCTGATGCCGATTTTGCAGTGTTCAAATACACCTGGCTGATAGATAAGGACAAGCCTCTTTCCATCGACTCCGGGGATGAATTTGGCAGTTTTGAAGTAGACCAGGCTCTTGAAAACCTGATAGTAATGTCAAACGCCGACATAATAACAATCAATGTCGATGCTGATAGGAAGACCAACATAACAGACGAGTGGTATTTCAAGACCTCTGATGCGGGAAAAGGAAGCAATGGAGGATACGTAATCTACCCCGCAAAAACAATTATTGTCGAAGAACAAAAGCCCGGAAGTTCAGGAACCGGAGCTGCAGGAACTAATACTTCAGCCAGCACATCAGACGGCGTTCAAATGCAGGAGGGAAATAGCACTCAGACAAAAGCAATAACCGAAAACACCAGTGAGAAAAGCGAAGAGGTTTACAGCACTTCGTCTGAAGTCCAGAATGAAGCAGAAATGCCTGTAGCAGCCAGCAGTGAAGCTGCAGCAAGCTCTGGTTTCGGAGGATTTCTGGCTGTCTTCTCTCTGGGAAGTATAGCTTATTGTTTCAAAAGGAGTCGGATTTAAAAGAGAGCAGTAAGTTTCAAAGTCCTCTAACCTCTTCCTTTTTATTTTTTGATAGATACTTTATAGGTTTTTGATAGTGCTTTGATAGCGCTTTAAGTTAGTTTTTTTCAGGTCAATCCCCTATCGTGAAGTGAAACCTTTTTACCTGTATTTGTAGTCGGAACTTTATGTTCGTCTTTCTTAATCCGGACAGTTTCGGTCTATTTTTCCGGTAGTTTTGTCATATTTGAATACTCACCTCTTGTATGAGAAAACTATTTATACTTAAATACGGTAATAGGATTCCGTGTTCCTATAAGAACATAAGGAATTGCAAAACCAGAAAAGGAGATTCGGAATATGAAAGAAAAAAGACAGAGAAAGACTCCGGAACCCGTTTTGCATGGGTTTTTGTTTGGCAACGGAACTTTTATCACTCCCGCGGAAATGAGAATCATGCAAAGTCTCGGGGTTATTCCGGCAACAAAAGCATAAACTCAAAAATTGAACTGGGAAAGAACACATTTAACAGGGTCAGATAACTTATCCGTAAAAGCCAATCAACCTTCAGAATATCCAGCTGCCTATTAATTAACCTCCAGTATATTCAAATCCAATAAAACAACCTCCTAAAAGTTAAACCGATCTTCCAATAACCATTGATTTGCTCCAGACCTGACTTAAGCTCAAAAGAAAGAGATGGAAGCAAATCAATAAAGAAAGAACAGATTTAAAAACAGATTTAAAAACAGATAAAAAAACAGATGAAAATTTATCGATGGTTACTCTATTGACCTGTTAAACTTTGTGTTTCTTCTGAGTTCAAGTTCCTTTATTTTATATTTTTACTTTTCATTTTCTGTTTTTAGCATGTCTTTTAGCAGAATAGATATGTATACTTGCATAAATTGGCATCTGCTTATCAAGCCTCATCCTTCTTAAAGGAGTAAGTACTTTTACCTTTCCTTTTCAGCTTGAATAACCTTTTCCGGGTAGCTCCTTCCATTATTTCTTCTTCTCTCATGTAATGGTCTCTAAAAGAAAGAGTGCCTTCCGGTTTCAGGATCCTGTGCAGTTCTTTCATAACAAGTTCCGGTTTATTCAGGGCATGATAGGTGTCATAGAATAGAACTACATCCACGCTCGCTGCGGGCAGGCCCGTATCGTAGTCAGTAAGGATAGTCTCTACATTTTTAAGGCTCCTTAAAGCAGCCAGGTGCCGGACCATTTCAATAGCAATGGGATTGATATCCAGAGCATAGATTTTTCCTGAAGGACCTACCATTTCGGAAGCATCACGGATATAAGAGCCAGACCCGCAGCCGTAATCCAGAACTTTAAAACCAGGTTTTATCC
Source organism: Methanosarcina horonobensis HB-1 = JCM 15518 (assembly GCF_000970285.1). Taxonomy (NCBI): domain Archaea; kingdom Methanobacteriati; phylum Methanobacteriota; class Methanomicrobia; order Methanosarcinales; family Methanosarcinaceae; genus Methanosarcina; species Methanosarcina horonobensis. The sequence goes on from NZ_CP009516.1 coordinate 123,470, forward strand.
CTACTTCTTCAAGGATTTTTCTGCGGGGAAAGAAGAAGTCCCGGAACTTGAAAATGAGGGCATTTGCGTGGAATCTAAAATCAGAATCTGGTTCTTCCATGATATTTTCCTCTTTATGGTCAGTTTTCTCGTCAGTAAGAATTCAGGTTTTTCTCTTAGTCAGCTTCTTCCTTCAAGCTACTTTAAAATTCACATGCTTTATATTTTTGCCTACGGGTTTTCACGATTTTCACTGTTCTATACAAATATTCTGATACATATATAATCAGATTATTGTCTGCAATAGCTATCAGACTTTCTATGGACTTTAATCACAGGTGTTCTGTTCCACCGTAACACAAAACTTTAATCCGGAATCAGAAAGTAGAATACTTACAAAGTATCATAAGTAAGGTAATGAAGTATCTAAATAAGATCTGTATTCTATGAACGGAAGGAATAAAAGTGACAAGCATTAAAGCCGCCTGTATCCAGATGAATATTTCACTTTGTTTGAAACATGAAAACCTTGAGCGTGCCCTTTCCCTGGCAGAAGAAGCGGTTTCAAAAGAAGCCGAGCTGCTTGTCTTTCCGGAGGTTTTCTCAACCGGCTTTTGTTATGACCTCATTGAAGAAGTTGCTGAAACTGCCTCTGGTCCCACACTCGAAGCTCTCGGCGACTTTTCCAGAGAACATGGCTGCATTCTTGCAGGCTCAATGATAGAAAGAAGAGAAATAAAAGATAGGGACACAGCTAATTTAGAAAAGAATGCTCCTTCCCAGTACAACCTCGGCTTCTGCATCGATTCCGGAAAGCTGGCCGGTATCCGCCGAAAAGTACAGCTTTACGGTCCCGAAAAAAAATATTTCGCATCCGGAAACAGCATAGCTCCTATCAGGCTGGAAAAACATGGGCTCTCCCTGGGACTTATAGTGTGCAATGAACTCAGGTATCCGGAAGTTGCCCGAAAACTGGCCCTTGAAGGAGCAGACTTTCTGGTCTCAGCTGCCGATATCCCGGATTTTTATATGTATCCCTGGCGTATTATGTCCATTTCCCGGGCGATTGAAAATCAGCTGCCGCATATAGCCTGCAATAGAGTAGGGAGAGACAGGTATTCGACTTATCCGGGCGGCTCTTTTATCGCTGACGGATGGGGCCGGGTTCTCGCAGAAGCCGGAAAAGAGGAATGTGTCCTCATCGGGGAAATTGATATTGAAGAGGCAAAGGAAATCAGGCAAACCGGCTCTATTCTCGAAGATCGCAGACCTGATCTGTATTAAGTGAAGATTGGAGCTGAGTGAAATCTAGATGTAAACTACTTCATGTCTGAAGGTTCAACAATTCACACAGGGATGTGTTTTCTGTTCTCTAATCATAGCTTCTTTATATGGCGGCAGTCAAGATCGCGCTGAGGTGCTGGATAGAAAAACTACAATTCTCTGTTCCGCAATTCCTGTAAGACTCTACCTGAATAAAGCTCTGGCTCCTGTAAAGGTCAAAAAAGACTTCTCTACCTTCCAAATAAAAAAGAAAAAATCCAAAAATTCAGAAATTCGAAAAACAAAAGATAATTAAAAAAGGTAGCCCTGCCGGGTTACCCTTTAAGTTCCTTTACAATCAGTTCACGTGCTGTTTTTGCATCTGCCGTGCCTTTTGTCTTTTTCATGACCTGTCCTACAAGGAAGTTCAGGGATTTTTCCGTTCCTCCGAGATAGTCCTGTACTGCGGCTTCGTTTTCGGCAATTGTTTCGGTAACAGCCCTGGTGACAAGGTCATCTTCGGCTTTAAAGAGGCCCTTTTCTTCTATGATCTGAGAAGGAGTCTTTTCCTCAGTTCCGTCCAGAATTGTACGGATAACTTCAACTGCAGCCCTGTCACTGATTTTACCTTCAGCAAAAAGGTTGACCAGCTCTACCATATCCGAGACCTTGAAAGAGTTCTCCACCTCAGGGTCTTTTGCATGGATGAAGCCGATTGTCCTGCCGTCATAAGAAGAAATTGCAAGGTCCCTATAGTTCAGCTCCCCGAGGAAGACATCAGCCGTCCATGTGGCTGCGATCTTCGGATCAACTCCTTTTGCACAGACTCCTTCGTAGAAGTCAGCGAGCATGATCTTTGAGGTAAGAGCTCTTGCATGCATATCTGTGATGCCGTACTGCTCCATAAAGCGCGCACGTTTGGCATCAGGAAGTTCGGGCAGGGTTTCTTTAATTGCAGGAATCCAGCCAGTAACGCGCATTGGCATAAGGTCAGGCTCACGGAAGTAGCGATAGTCTTCTGCCTCCTCTTTTGTCCTCATGGAAATAGTTACACCCCGTCCTTCATCGAAGTGGCGAGTTTCCTGCGTAATTTTTCCTCCGCGGCGGATCACATTCTTCTGGCGCATTATCTCGTAGAGGAGAGCCCTTTCCACTCCTTTGTGGGAGGAGATGTTTTTGACCTCAACACGCGTTCCCCAGTGGACCGAGACATTTGCATCGACACGCATGGCTCCTTCAAGGTTTCCGTCAAAGACATCCAGATATTCGAGGATATTCCTGAACTTGTCAAGGAACCTCCTGGCTTCCTTGGGGCTCCTCATGTCCGGCTCGGTAACGGTTTCAATCAGAGGCATGCCTGACCTGTTGTAGTCGATAAGGACACCTTTGGACTTCTCAATGCTACCTATATGCACAAGTTTTCCAGGGTCTTCTTCCATGTGAGCCCTTGTAATTCCAACCACATGTTCCCCATCTTCTCCTTCGATCACTACCTTTCCTTTACTAACAATCGGATAGTCATACTGGGTGACCTGAAAACCTTTGGGGAGGTCAGGGTAGAAGTAGTTCTTTCTGTGGAACTGTGTCTCTTCTGCAATCTCCCCTTCCAGAGCAAGTCCCACCTTAATTGCTGCTTCCACGGCTTTTTTGTTCAGGACCGGAAGTGCTCCCGGAAGGCCAAGACAGACCGGACAGGTATGGGTATTGGGGGGTGCATTGTGGTAATCGGTAGAGCAGCCGCAGAACATCTTTGTCTTGAGTTTGTTAAGCTGGACGTGGATTTCAAGCCCAATCCTTATACCGTCAGGGTTTTCGTAGACCATTTATTCCACCTCCGGAGGTCTCTTTGTGTGATGATCGGTATTTTGCTCAAAAGTATAAGCTGCACGCAGGACAGTAGATTCGTCAAAGGGCTTGCCCATTATCTGAAGTCCTATGGGCAGTCCGTCAGTAAAGCCGCAGGGTACGGAAATTGAAGGTACGCCTGCGAGGTTAATCGGGCAGGTGTTTACGTCCGAAAGGTAAAGGGTGAGAGGATCTTCAATCTTTTCCCCTATCTTGAAAGCAGGGTTCGGCATGGTCGGAGCCATGAGAAGATCTACTTTTGAGAGAGCCTTGTCAAAGTCCTGCTTCACAAGAGTCCTGACCTTCAGGGCTTTAAGATAGTATTTGTCGTGATAACCTGCAGAAAGGGCATAGGTTCCGAGGAGAATTCTTCTCTTGACTTCTGTACCGAAACCCTCGGCTCTGGTCTTTGAAACCATGGCATGCCAGTTCTCGGCATTTGCTCTGAATCCGTAACGTGTTCCATCGAAGCGGGCAAGGTTTGAGGACGCTTCACTCATTGCAATGATATAGTATGAAGCAAGGGCGTACTTTATGTTGGGCATTGAGACTTCTTCCCAGGTCGCTCCGAGGCTTTCATATTTGTGTATTGCACCCCGTACTGCCTTTTCTACGTCAGGATGAATACCTTCTCCGAAAAACTCCTTCGGGACCCCTATTTTCAGGCCTTGCACATCATTAACAAGAGCTTTCTGGTACTCGGTTTTGCTGTCAATTGAAGTGGAATCTCTCCGATCATAGCCGGCTATAACATCCATCAGGACTGCGATATCTTCCACGTTGTTTGCGAGAGGTCCGACCTGCTCAAGGGAATTTGCATAAGCCACGACCCCGTACCTTGAGACTGCCCCGTAAGTTGGCTTAAGCCCCACAACACCACAGAAAGCTGCAGGACAGCGCACAGACCCGCCCGTATCGGATCCAAGGGCAAAAGGAGCTTCTCCGGCTGCAACAACTGCTGCACTTCCTCCGGATGATCCTCCAGGTACTCTTTCGAGGTCCCAGGGGTTTGCAGTCGGCCCGAAATAACTTGTTTCCGTAGAAGATCCCATGGCAAATTCGTCCATATTGGTTTTTCCAAGGATCACGGCTCCGGCAGCAAGAAGTTTTTCAATTACATGGGCATTGAAAGGAGGAACATAGCCTTCAAGAATTTTCGAGCCGCAGCTGTTTGGCAGCCCGACGACGGAGATGTTGTCCTTTATCGCGATAGGTACGCCTGCAAGGGGTCCCTCGTGCCCTTCGGCATCGATTTTTTTTGCCTGCTCAAGGGCTTTATCGGAAACCGTTACATAACCGTTGGTTTTGCTCTTTCCGATAACTTCAAGGTATCTGGCTGTTACTTCTTCGGCTGAGCTTTCTTTGATTTTCTCTTTAACCTGTGCAACACTCATCCATTTTGCCATCAAAACATCTCCTCAGCCGATTTTCGGGACCCTGAAAGCCCCGTCCTGCTTGTGCTCGGTGTTTGCAAGAACAACTTCCTGCGGGAGGCATTCTTCCGCCACATCTTCCCTGAATACATTATAGACCTCAGCAACGTGGTATGTAGGAGCAACATCTTCAGTAGGCAGTTCATCAAGCTGCCCGAAGTACTCCAGAACTGAGTTAAGTTTTTCCATATACTCGACTGTTTCCTGCTCATTTATCTCAATACGGGCAAGCCAGCCGATGTGTTCTACATCTTCTTTTGTGATCATGAAAATTCCTCAAAAACAGAATGATTCTGAATAGAATGCCGTTGGTAATGCATGTTGGTAATGCATAATAGAAACAGTTTATGAAATAAATATATATTCTTCCTATTCTCAAAGATCAGGATAAGCCGAAAGAGTTTTCAACACTATTTAACGCAATATTTTCTTGAATATGAATGCATTATTGAAGTTTTTTAACAAATGCGAGGAGAATATATCTTTTCAATAACTTCCAAGCCCTGATATCCTTCTGGCAGAATTTTATTTTACGTTTTTCCCTGTCCGTTTTTATAACTGTATCCTGGTCACGGATAATCGGTATTTTTTAGGAACGAGATGTATAAATAATCATTAATTTATATTCTAATTGTTTTATATTAATTTATTAATGAAACGGGGAAGGGTCAGATCAGAAGCGGGGTGGTAAATTGATAGTAAATAGAGTAGAGGTAGATCAATTCAATGAAACTCTTCAAAAAGCAAGAGATGATTCTTCAAAAACTAAAAAGGTAATTGAGTTTGAAGGAAATTGGGAAATTGGCAAGATGGGACCTCAATTTTCAGCAAATATAAATATCGAAAGCGGTGGAGAGTTCTTGATTCAATCTGATGAGCCCATGTCTTTAGGAGGTGGAGGAACTGCTCCCAATCCCGTGCAATATGCCCTTTATGGAATAGCAGCCTGTTTTGCAGCTACTTTCGCCAAATGGACTGCAATGGAGGGTATAGTGCTCAACCAGTTTAAGATAAAGGTCAGGGCTGACATGAATTTAGGCGTAAGTTTTGGAATTTATCAGGAACCTGCAGCCCCTATTTATGAACGTATTAAGTTCGATATTATAGTCGATTCGGAAATGAGCCCGGAAGAAATCGAAAAGTTTAAAGAGATCACGAAACAGCGTTGCCCATGCTATTATTGTTTGACAACGTCAATCATTCCAGAAATCATATTTACAAGGGTTGATCGGGAACTTTAATCCAGGGGGTTATTATATTTTTCTTGTAGTTGCGATGTAATCGCAACAGCCCGCTGTCCTTTTCATCCACTTCGCTCGTTAAAGAGGACTATTTTATGGGTACAAACTTCCATCTTCTGCCTAAAAAAAATCAGAAAGATGAGCAAGCCAAAGATATAAAGCTGCTTGCTCAGTGAATGACTTTTGAATTTTTATGCTTTCTGTCTCATGTGCAGTGCGTACATCTGTACCACCCGAATTGCGCCTCGGAAGTACGCAGTCCTTTTCGCTTCGCTCAAGAGGACTAATTTAAGTTATAGAATGAATCTGAGCTCAAGAGGAATATTCTTACATTTTTGAATTTTATGCTTTTTGTCTCATGTGCAGTGCGTACATCTGTACCTTTTTCATCTTGGCCAGGTTGAGGACTCTTTCCAGTTCGTCGTCCGTAAGTTGTCGGGCTTCGATGTAACCGTTGTCTACAGCTTCGTTGAAGATTTCATAGCCTATGGCTGAACGGGCAAGAACTGTGGTGTAGCCTTTGGGGCTGCCAACTCCTCCAAAGGAGATGTCTGAGTTTTCGGCGGTCAGGTCTGTGCAGAAACGGCAGGAGGAGCTTCTATATTCGTCAAAGTCACTGAGTTCGAAGACGTGTTCTTTTCCGTCTTTCAGGGTAACTTCGAATTTTCCTTTTCGGATTTTCATGGCATCTACATTATCTAATGTGATACCGTAGCTTTCCAGCACTGCTTTGATTCCTTCATAGGAAAAAGTGTCCATACAGAAGAGCCCCAGTTTGAGAACTTTTGCTCTCATGAAGAGGTGCAGAAAACCGTAAGAACTTCTTTGCATTTTTGTTACGGCATCGATATTGCAACTTGTCCCTACAAATGCAACGCTGTTCATTCCCTGTTTGACTGCACTCATAAGGGCTTCGAGTGTCATTGAGTGAGAGTAAATACTGCCGCTACTCTTCAGGATTTCCTCCCTGGTTCTTGCAACTATGGGTATTGGTTTCCAGGGTTCTTCTTCTGAACGGATTGTAACCACAGCGCAGTCAATAAGTCCCTCATCCAGAGCATAGAGAAGAAGAGAAGTCACAACTCCTCCGTCCTGGCCCTGTATTTCCGGTATGGCAGATTTTGCAGCATAGGCATATCTGAAGCTACCTATCAGTCCTTCTTCTGTGGTGATGGTTCTTGGGCACTGGTAGTAACAGACTCCGCAGGCTTTACAGGGGCCTACCAATTCAGGTTTTCCATCTTTGATGGTTATGTATTCGCAACTTGCTGCACAGGCTCCGCAAAGAGTGCAGATGCCCGGCTTTATGATATCACGCTTTAGTTTTCCAAAAGAAATCTTCTCTTTTTCGCTCAGGCTGCGCTTGAGCCGAATAACGCTTTTTTCAAGTGTATCGAACTTGTGCTTGCATTCAGTACTGCAGAAATAGTAATGTTTTCCCCCGTAATCCGAAAAGTATTCAGTATTGTCAGATATAATTTTCTTGCAAATAGGATCTAGTGGCATTAAAGTCCTCCGATGATCATTCATCCCAAATTTCAGGACATTTCATATGCGCAATTCCTGAGAAAAATCTATATTGGTTCATCAACCTATAATTATTATATTTTATAAGTATATATTAATCATCGCATATTATTATAATTATGCTCTTTATAATTTATGTTCTTTATAATTACGTACTATAATTTATTCTTATGGGGCGAATAATTTCAGGTTTGATCGAAAATATGAATCGGAGTAGAAATATCTGTTACAAAAATTATGCTGAAGGATGAACGGAGAAAATGAGTTAAAGATGGCTATCGCAATAACAGTGAGTAATATAATTGTGGGTTACGATAAGTAAACATAGAATAGTTTTTAGATGGTAAAAACAGATGTGAACACAATAATCAGGATAGATAGACACAGTACGTAAAGATTTATGACCACTGGTAAGCCGTGAATAAATCAACTATAACAATTAGTGAAAATGAACTGACAATTTGATGCATTTTAGCAAAGGTTATTATAGGCTTTGATTAATACCTTCTTCAAACTTCAGATAAATTGTGTTCTTGTCACGTATGTTTATTGAGTCCTGGAGATAGATCTTCCAAATAGTCCGATATTCAAAATCCGGTTTTTAATTGTTATCATCTCTAAAATGAACTTCATACTTATATTCTATAACATAAACTCAATTAATTCTGTGTCTGCAGATTCAATCGTATAAGATATTAATTCGATCTAATCTATGTATGTAATCTATGTATAGATCCTCAGGAAGGGACAAAAATGGCTCTGAAACCCAGAATTGCAGAATCTCCTCAGGTTCGTTTGATTGACCTCAAGTCAAAACCGTTCTTTATTGTAGCTTCAGTAGAAGTAGGTAATACCACAACCAAAAGTATCCTTACAGCCACAAATATGGATACTGGCAGGACGCACATCATAAACAAGGTTGTGCGCATGACAAGGGACGTCCGTCCTCCAAAACCCGGAGAAGTCGTGTTCGGAAAGACACTTACGGGTGTGGAACTGACACGCGAGTCCGTTGCAGAACTGGTTAAAAGCACACTTACCGAATCCATGGAGAAAGCCAGCCTGGATATCAAAACCGACCTGAATTTCGTGGTACGTTCCACAGGTGTAGTTGCAGGCTTTGATTCCCCTGAAGAAGTCGGCGAATTTATCAAAGCCTTGGCAGACGGATGTCTGATGGCAGGAGTCCCTCCTAAAAATATGACCCCTCCAATGTCTATCTCCAACATTTCTAAAAAACTCCAGAAATACAGCAAACTGGAAAAGGTGATTTTTGATGGGGCTGTAGCTGGCGTTGTGCCTCCGATCGGCTCTACAGGTGTTGAAATTGTTGCAAACGAAATGGAGGGAGAGCTTGCAACAGCAGGAATAAAGGAAGCGGCTAAACTGACGGATGTTGATTTCAGGAATCCCTGCATTTCAATTGATTTCGGGACTACCCTTGACGGCAGGATCACAAGCCCAGACCAACCATATGCAAAAACAATTGGAAACTTCTGCGGATACGCAGGTGCAATTCCTGACGCTATTATTAGGGGCTCGAAGATTGTTGATTCGAAAGTAGGAACTGCTCTGGAAGTTTTTGAAAAACAGAAACCGCCTTCTTTCATCACTCTGAAGATGAAAGCTAAAGCCATAGAAGATTATTCAAGGCGCATTCATGAGCTCATTATCATTGAAAAAGTCCCTGGAGACCGAAAGAGATACGGGAGCGTTCCTGTCAGGCCGGATGCGGCTGAAGAGATAGGTGTAACACTTATAGGCTGCGATGTGGGAGAGAACGGCTCAAATATGGGAAAACTGAGTGCAATAGGCATGGAGATTTGCAAAAGCCATGGATTACCTATTGTTTATGCTGTGATTGATGAGGTAATGGCAGGAGTGGTTTGCAGGCTTATAGAGGTTGCAAAGAAAGAAGGTCTCATTTTTGAAGACAGCACTTTCGGAATCACAGGCAGAGCAGGAATTACCGGGAACAAACCTAAGCTGATTTTGAGCTGCCTGGAGAAAATGAATCTTGCCCCTAAAATCGATGAGAGAGTGGTCTTTGTAGACGATGGGCTTGCCAGAGGTGCAGCTGTTATGGCCCGTTGTATGAACTCTTTGGGTTCACCGCAAAATCCGCTTGGCGGCAGGCACGGTGGAAAATGTATTCTTGCACAGCGGATGAAAATGCAGGAAAAATGAAGGTAGAAATGGATGGTAGTCTGTAATAAACTACCATTTTTCTATAATAAAGAAAGAGTGTTAAAATAAAGGTATTGAAATAAAGGTATTGAAATAAAGGTATTGGAAACTTGAGAAAAAAGTTGTGTAAAGTAAAGGCAGGATAAATTAGCCTCCTGCCCCTCCTCCTCCGGCTTTTCCAAGGTCGAAAGCCTGCATTGTTTCTCTTTCTTTCCTGAACCTTTCTTCCAGTTCTTCGGCAGTAAATTCTCTTTCTTCTTTCTTTTCCGTGGGTTTGAGATCTGTATATTCCAGAGTTTCTTCTTTATACCAGAGATCTGTACTCTCGAGCAGGGCCCAGACTTTTCCCTGTTCATCCTTTTTGATCTCGGTCACACGACTTACAGTATCGCTATTTACGTATTTGACAGCATCTCCCACTTTGATAGTCTTCTTGTTCCGCCCTATCGCTGTGATTTCCTCAGCATCAGCCATGCTTTCACCTCGAGGGCTTCCAGGACGCTGGCATTTTAGGCCCTGCAAGTCCACTCCTTCTTTAATAACTGCTTATAGGTTATTCAGGCCCTTTAATAAAGTTTGTGTGGTTTTACCTTTAAAGTCTCTAAAAAGTCCTGATAGACTTAATATGGATTTTAGACTCAATAGAGACTTCACTGTTTAAGAAATAGAAAGAAAGTTTAAAGTTTATTATTTTCTCAGTAACTGACTGCTTTTTTGTCATCAGTCACTTCTTTTTTTTTAACTACATTTTTACTGACTAATTTCTTTCCTGAGATCTCCCATGAGGGCTACCCTTTCGGCAAATGCATTGTGTCTGTGTATGCTTTCCTCATTGATTTGCTTGATAGTAATTACAGCATTATCGGGAAGGTTCGGGAATTCTTTTACTACATTATCTGCCATTGCTCTTACACAGTCTTCCACAAACTTCGGGTTCTTGTGTGCAGTTTCGACAACAACCTTCTCGTCTGAGCGTTTCAGGACTTCATACACGCTTGAACTCATGGAACGCTCAATAATCTTGATTATGCTTTCCAGGGAAACATCAAAATCGTGAGCTACTTTGATTGAGATAATGCCTCTTCCGCGCTGGTTATGGGTAGCCATCGGGACTCTTTCCAGGAATTTTATTATTGTATCTCTGTCAACCCCAAGGTCGGCAAGTTCATTTGCGGCTTTATCTCTCATAATTTCCTGAGCGCAGGGGCAGGCAGTCATTCCCACAACTTCAGCTCCTATCAGCTTTTTCACATCAAAGTAATCTCTATCGCCATTGCCCCTTACAGCTGAAGCTTCGGCAAAGATATTAACTACTTCCTGACACTTGATCCCTGTGGAAGGAGAGGCTCGCCTTATCATATATTCGCTTTTCATCCTGACTTCAGCCTGATTTGCATATTCATGGCGGCCGAGAAGGTTATGTGCAATATCGCTGCATAATTGTTCTATTTCATACACCGGTGTGCTGAGGACCTTTTCCAGAACTTCGTCTACGGCTTCAAAGTTCCTCGAAAGGTTTGCTCCCTTACGGTCTGAAGGCAGGTCAACAAAGACATCAAAAGTTGAAATCAATACTATTGGACGCTTGTCTTTACGTTTGATTTCAACCAGCTTTTTCATATTTGTTACCCCAACGCGGGTGAGGTTAATAGCTATGCTTGGTTTGCTGGCCTGGACATCCGGGAGATTGAAAGTGCAGTGTTCCATATTTAACCAGATCCGTGAAAAGATGAGTGTGTGCTTGATTTGTTGAGTAAATACTTAGCAAATACATAGTTCTATTATATGCATTTGGAAAAATATAGTGACCATAAGAAGTTATAGCATGTAAAGTTTGTGCTTTCCGGCTCTTTTCCAAAAGTACAATAGAATATATTTTAAAAGAGTATCTAAAAACCCTTTCCTGAATACTATTTTGAGTTACATTTTCAACAAGAAATAAATATTTAAATATTTCCCATTTTGATGACAATTTTGAAAAATTTAGTTTATATACCTGTGCAAATTAAAGGCAATTTTCGATAAACCAATAACTATAGGCAACATCCGAAGAAAGATTTTATATACTTTAAAAATTAATCAGTGTCTAGCAATACAATTTGCGAGGTGACCTTTATGTCCAACACAAGAAATTTTGTTTTACGAGACGAAGAAGGCAATGAACACGGAGTTTTCACTGGAAAACAGCCTCGGCAGGCTGCCCTGAAAGCTGCAAACCGGGGCGCCGGGACCAAATCCAAACCTGATATCATCCGCCTCAGGGAACGCGGGACAAAGAAGGTGCACGTTTTCAAGGCATGGAAAGAACTTGTCGCAGCCCCAAAAAACAGGCCTGACTGGATGCCTGAGAAAATCAGCAAGCCCTTTGTTAAGAAAGAAAAGATCGAAAAACTCGAGTAAGCCTTTATTTTCATATACCCTGGAAAACGGGGTTCTTTCTTTTTATTTTCGAGATCCAGATACGAATTAGCCTGGACGGGTCTTTATTTAATACTATCCGGGCTGGCTTATTTCTACATTGATACTTTATGTGAGCTTTCTATATCGGCCCTTTTGGAGAACCTTTCTTATTTAACTTTTGATATTCAACGATAAGTTTAAAAAGAGATTTTCTGATTCCTAAATCATGGAACTCAAAAGAGAGAATGTGCTTATTGAAGCCCTGCCTTACATGCAGGAGTTCTATGATTCAATCATGGTTATCAAAGTGGGTGGAAACGCAATGGTCAGCGCCCAGATCATGGAGGATATCATAAAAGATATTGTCCTTCTGCGTTATGTGGGAATCAAACCCGTTATTGTACATGGGGGCGGGCCTGAAATCACTGAAAAAATGGAACGCATGGGCAAAAAAGCTGAGTTCTTCCAGGGGCTTCGCATTACGGATGACGAAACCATGGAAATTGCCAGGATGGTTCTGGTAGGAAACATAAACACAAAGATTGTTTCTCTTATTGGAGTATTCGGCGGCAAAGGTGTCGGATTTACAGGTTATGACGGAAGGATGATACTCGGTCATAAACAGGCTGCAAAACGCGTGCTTGTCGATGGCGTGGAGACTGAAGTGGACATAGGCTGGGTTGGGGAAAGTGAGGTCATAAATCCAGAAATTCTCCATATTATGCTTGAAAAGGGCTATATTCCCGTTATTTCTCCGGTTGCTGTGGATGCAAAAGGCAATGCCCTGAATATTAATGCTGATACGGTTGCAGGAGACATCGCAGCGGCTTTGAAGGCTAAAAAACTTATCCTCATGACCGACGTTTCCGGCCTCCTGAGGGATATGAAAGACCCGAACAGCCGCATTTCCCGTGTAAATCTGGATGAGATTGACCCCCTTATCGAGGAAGGAGTTATCAGGGGCGGCATGATTCCTAAACTCAAAGGTGCCGCTGTTGCTGTTAAAAGCGGGGTAGAAAGAGCACATATTATAAATGGTAGTGTTTCCCATTCCATGCTCCTTGAACTCTTTACTGACGGCGGAGTCGGAACAATGATCTACGGGCCAGATCATCCGCTTGAGTAATTGGCAGCACTATAGATCCAGACTTTTGAAAGAAAAGTCCATAATTCCGGAGTGAAGGAAGCCGTGAATTTACTTATCAGACCTGTTAGATTAAACGATTCCGAGGCCATTAATGAGATGAGAAGGCAAGAAGATGTCAGGGCGAATATGCTTGCACTGCCAACTGAAACTATTGCCTTTACCGAAGCTTTTCTCAAAAACATGGGTACTGATGACCTATAATGGTAGCTGAACTTGAAGGGAAAGTAGTGGGGATGGTAGGAATCCATCTCCTCAAAAGTGCGAGGCAGAGGCATACTGCCTGCCTTGGCATGATGGTAAGGACCGAATATCAGGGACAGGGAATTGGAAAGAAGCTGCTGGAAAACATCCTTGACCTTGCAGACAACTGGCTCATGCTTGTAAGGATCGAACTGGATGTAACTTCGGACAATGAAAGGGCTATCCACCTGTATAGCTCATTTGGGTTCGAGATTGAAGGGAAAAAGAAGTATTATAAAGAGAGGGAAGTATTCTGACCTCACTATGATGGCCAGATACAATATTCCCGCTCAGTTTAAATAAAAAACGGATTTTTCTCAAGAGAAATTCTTCCGCGGTTTCAGTCTAAAATGGGCGTTCCGTAGGTGAAGTCTTCAATCTCCAGGACTTTTTTCCAGAGCTCTTTACAGCCGCAGTCTGTTGTGCTGAGATCTGCGGGATTCTGGGTGAGTGAGAAAGTCCTGAGGGAATCGGCAACTTCCGAGCTGCACTCTTTACAGTTATGGGGGCCGCGTTTCGAGCCTGCACCGACCGGATCGGACATCAGGGGAAGATCGGGGTGAGCAGCTTTTGCTCTCTGGAGAATCTCGATTATGCTCCACAGCCACGGTGGGCGGTACTGACCTTTTTCCCATAAAGTTTCTACAAGGGTGCCTTTCTGGACATTGCAGAGGTTGATGGATATGGTGTCTGCATATGGGGCTGCATCGTCTATGGAACGAGTGATGTCTTCCATTGCCTGTTTTTCTGAGAGGAAGAGAGGTTTGAGCATAAGGTAGGCCTTTACTGTTATGCCATACTTTTTTGCAGTTTCTGCTGCGCGGACGAAGTCCTGGAATGTGAAGCCCTTATTGATGGAGTCTTTTCGGATTTTGTCCGAACTCGTCTCGAGCCCGAATGCGAGTTCGAATGGCTTGTTTTTCAGGATGTTCAGGCAGGCCTTCACGTTTTCTTCGGTTACATAATTGGGCCGTGTCTCGACGAGCACCTTGATGACCCTTGGATCTTCTGCAAGGGTCTTAAGAATAGCATCTCTGGCTTCAGGCGGGACTTCTTGTTCGTCAAGGAAACTGCCTGAGGTAAAGATCTTAACCATGAATTCGGAAAACTTTTCAGCTTTCCTCATTGCTTTTGCAAGCTGGGATTCATAGTCTTCAAGGGTGGGTGGCTCACTTGCACAGTCATAGACATAACCGCACATTGTACAGCCTCCGGCTTTTCCCCAGCGGCAACCTGCGCTCCTGAAGATTACGGTGAGGGTTTTTGTTTGAACCCTGTCTACAAGGTCTGTTCCGGTCCAGCTTGCCGCAGGCTCGTCCGTAGGTGAAGGCTTTACTTTGATCCGCTGCCGGATATCCAGTACTGCTTTATTAAGGGACATGGGCTTAAAACTCGCTTTGTGAATTAATGTTTGTGAGTGAACTAATATTTGTGAATTAATATTTCACTTTATGATTTATATTCAATTTGTAAAAAAAGCTGATTGAAGCCTTTTAAAGATAAGGGTTCATTTATCTTGTGTTTTCCTTTGCCTTATCTTTTCGGTTATCCTGCACTTTTCTGTTTTATTCGAACTCGATTGTTGCAGGCGGCTTGGGAGTAATATCATATACTACTCTGGCTACCTTCGGGATCTCGGAAGTGATTCTCGATTCAAGCTGCTTGAGCACATCCCAGGGGAGTTCGAGGGCTTCTGCAGTCATTCCGTCTCTTGACCCTACAGCCCTTACAGCCACAATCCAGCCGTAAGCCCTTATGTCTCCTTTTACTCCTGTGCCTTTGCCGAGCACGGCAGCAAAAGTCTGCCAGGGGCAGAATCTCTCGAGAAGTTCCTCTTCGACTATGAAGTTTGCTTCCCGTGCTACCTCAAGCTTTTCTTCCGTAACCTCTCCGAGAACCCTTACAGCAAGCCCCGGACCAGGGAAAGGCATCCTTTCGCAGATCTCGTCAGGCAGCTGAAGAGCCCAGGCAACTTCCCTTACTTCATCTTTGTAAAGGTCCTCGATAGGCTCAACGATTTTCTTGAAGTCCATTACGCTTGGAAGCCCTCCTACATTGTGATGTGACTTGATGCCGCCTTCGGACTCGATCCTGTCAGGGTAAATCGTGCCCTGGATAAGGTAATCGGCTGCCAGTTTCTTTGCCTCTTCCTCAAACACCCGGATGAAAGTCTCACCAATAGCTTTTCTCTTCTCTTCAGGATCCGTAATTCCTGCAAGGGCTGCAAGGAATTTGTCCTTTGCATAAACAACATCCAGGTTCATGTGGGAGAAAATATACCTTATTCTTTCGGTCTCTCCTTTTCTCATAAGCCCTGTGTCTATATAAATCGGCTGCAGCCTATCCCCAATTGCCCTGTAAGCCAGTTCAGCACAAACAGAACTGTCCACACCACCGGAAAGTGCAATAATTGCCTTCCCATCCTTTATCTCCTGGCTGATTTTCTCAACTGCTTTCGGAATGAATTTTTCGGGTTTTACCATTGAAGTGCTCCTTTGAGTGAATCTTTCCTTTGAAAAAAATGATAGTGATTGGTAACTGTGTGAGAATTATAATGATCTGATTATATTTTGTTGTGATATATGAGTCTGTGCATGGGGGTTTTGATATTTAAAGGTATAGTAGAGAACGTTTATTGAGCTCTTTACTCTTTAATTCAAGAAATTTCCAAAGTAGTCCTGTTTTTTCGAAGATCAGATATTTGTCTTTCTTACTGCTTTTCATAACTTTATTTTACTGTCCAGTAATTTACTGGCTGGTAAGCTCTTTTAGGACGGCGTAAATTTCTGTTTTTCAACAGGCATAAAGAGGATACTATAATTAAAGGATATTAATTGCAATTGGAAATACGGACCCGAGAGCAAAATCGAGCAAAAAGGTAAGTGAAAGAAATTATATGTCAATTTTTAAACCGTGAAATTGCTCCACCTTCTCCAGAAAACCAAAAATTAGAATTATATATTAAGCTTTTCCAAAATATTGCTATTAAAAAGACCGAACAGGAGTTAGTGATAGGAATGGGCAATGAGGATTATGAGATAGTTGATAAACTTGAGAGTATTGCAAAGTCTCTGGAGAGCATGGCAGAGTCTCAGAAGAGAATGGTTGAGGTTATAGAAATGCTCGTACAGGAAAAAGGGGTTATGGATCTAAAGAAATGAAGGCTATTGGAAGTATAGGATTAAGTGAAAAATATCAAGGCCATAAATATCGATTTTATCTGACTTAAAGGCTTCTGCTTTCGACAGTTAGAAGCTTTTTCGGGGGGATATACTGTTAAGCGTCAGGTTTGTTTTAGGGCTGAACAGATAAGAAAACTTAATAAAGGAAGAGTAAACTTCTAGGAAAAATAAACTCCTTACTTATTTTTTCTAGAATGTATGTTTGATATCCAAAACTTTTTCTGGACATCTTTTTTGGACTCTACCTGACTGTTTTGTTAAACAGATTCTCATTACGGAATTAAAAGAGGCTTAAGCAAATCCAATAATTTGATCTAAAAGCTGAAATAATACCTAATATGGCATTATAATATAAAGATGGGACTATAATAATCCAACTCATATGAAATATCTATGTTTCTGAATATTTATTCTTACATTTATAAATCAGTACAGTTCAAATTAAGAACAGGGGACTTGGAACTTTGGATACGGAAAAAGCGCTAAAGTTATGGATGGTTCTGATGTTTTTGCTGATGCTTGGAGTGCTATTTATTCTACTTATGATCGTTGCCGGTTAATTATGAATAGTTCTGAAAACAATTCTGGCTGAAAAATGTTTTCTTATATTAAGGATAAGACAGCGAGTGATATCCTCTTCAAGACGTAATTTCATACCAGTTTCTTTGAATGTTTCTTTAAAATTTATTCCTGAATAATCATATATAGAGGGGCAGTGAATACATAGTTAGCTGATAATTGGCTTGGCTGGATACGATTGACATTCTACATTAAAAACAACCAGCTAAGTAAGGTATTTTGCAAATGATGGAAGTAAAGATTAATACGTGCGGCTATATTTCTTCCCCCTCCTTCTCTTACCTCTAACCAGGTGCTTATTCCCAGGCGCTGAGGATGCCTGATCTTAGAGGCTATAAAACCGCTTCATTCCCCCTTCTTTACCTCCATATTTGCTTTCCCGCCTTGGCGGCCTCACCTTTTCTTCCTAAGTCCTATCAGCTCATGAAGAAAGGTACCATCATCGTTACTTGGGAGTTTTTCCATATTTTAGGGTTTTAAGCGTCAAATTAGCTGGAACAGGAGCTCTTTGTGTTCAGGACTTTTTTGC
The DNA here is from genome assembly GCF_000970285.1 of Methanosarcina horonobensis HB-1 = JCM 15518. NCBI lineage: Archaea > Methanobacteriati > Methanobacteriota > Methanomicrobia > Methanosarcinales > Methanosarcinaceae > Methanosarcina > Methanosarcina horonobensis. Next base: position 141,022 of record NZ_CP009516.1, read on the forward strand.
ATAAATATCTGGATCGATAAATCGCCTGATCTGTGGCTGTTTACCGCTTGATCTATGGTTGTTTACGGTTGTTTACTATAGTTATCTTCTCTAATTGCAGCTGTGAAATTAACTGGTTTTAAATTTGGGGTGTTATCCACATAATTTATTTATTAGTAAAGTTAAACATCTTCATTGCATAAATTTCTTTCTAGAGTAAGTATCTCAATCACCGCGGTCAAGCAGGTGGTTTTCATTTAACCATATTTTTTAAAAAGAAGCTTCTATATAATTCAGAAAATTCTTTATAATTTTTTGTTTGGCTGAATATTTTTCTGGATATCTGATTCACAATACTTTCATCCTGCATACCCGCAACTTAAATAAGATGAATCTGAAACATCACAGCATTATGGGTACACAAATAATTCTAGCTATTGTGCAAGTGTTATAATCGACTTTATCGGAATCTTTCATACACACAGCTTCCAGGGAATTCCTCGGAGATTTATTTTATACTGGCGTGTACGAATTCCACAAATTCAGAGATGAGAAAAATGGGTACTGGTTACGGAGCATTGAAGGATAGCAAAAGTGAGCTTGAGTCCAGGGTACTTGTGTCTGCCAGAATGCACTCGGTACTCCACCAGTACTTCGGATATACTGCTTTCCGGCCTCTACAGGAAGAAATCATCAGAGACGTTCTGGACCGAAAAGATGTATTTGTGCTCATGCCTACAGGAGGGGGTAAGTCTATTTGTTATCAGCTGCCCTCTCTACTTCTGGATGGAGTTACTGTTGTAGTTTCTCCTCTGATTTCCCTGATGAAAGATCAGGTGGACGGGCTTGAAGCAAACGGAATTGCCGCAGCCTGTATGAACAGTACCCAGAGTGCCAGAGAAATCCGGGATATTAAAACAGCTTTTCTGGAAAACAGATTGAAAGTACTATATATTGCTCCTGAAAGGCTTATGATGCCCGGAACATTTGCTTTCCTGAAGAAAGGTAAGGTCAGCCTCTTTGCAATTGACGAAGCGCACTGTATTTCGGAATGGGGGCATGACTTCCGGCCTGAGTACCGGAAACTGAAACTCCTGAGGGACTCAAAGACCGGTTTTCCTGATGTACCTGTTATTGCACTCACGGCTACGGCAACAAACAGAGTCAGAAAAGATATAATAACCCAGCTCGGACTTGATATCGACCCTGAGAAAGGACCTTACGTTGCCAGTTTTAACCGGAGCAATCTTTACTATGAGGTAAGGCCAAAGAAAGATACTTTTTCAGAGATAACTGACTACCTGCTCAGGCACAGGGGTGAAGCCGGGATCATTTACTGCCAGAGCCGGAACAATGTGGAAACCCTTACAAGAAAACTGAACCTTGCCGGGTTCAGAGCTCTCCCCTATCATGCAGGGCTTTCAGATTCCGAACGTTCCCGAAACCAGGAGATGTTCATAAAAGACGACGTGGATATAATAGTGGCTACAATTGCCTTCGGGATGGGCATCAACAAATCCAATGTCCGGTTTGTAATTCACTACGATCTTCCCCGGAATCTTGAAAGTTATTACCAGGAAACAGGACGTGGGGGTAGAGACGGCAGTCCATGTGAATGTATCCTTTTCTTCAGCAGGGGAGACCGCTTTAAAATTGAGTATTTCATAGCGCAGAAAACAAACGAGAAAGAAAAGGATATCTCCCTTGTGCAGTTAAGGCAGATGGTAGCTTATTGTGAGGGAAATAAGTGCAGACGTCAGACTCTCATGGAATATTTCGGTGAAGAACTTTCAACTCAATGTGGAAACTGCGATACCTGCCTCAGACCTAAAAATACTTTTGACGGGACTGAAGCTGCCAGAAAACTAATTTCCTGTATCCAGGAACTGAACCAGCGTTTTGGTACTAACTACATTATTGATGTGCTCACAGGCTCAAAGAATAAAAAGATTAAGCAAAACCGCCACGAGAAACTGAAAGCCCACGGCAGCGGCAAAGAATTTTCAAAGGAACAGTGGAGGTCGCTTGCCTCTGAGATGTTGAACACCGGATTTCTTGAAGTCAGTGGAGCACAGTACCCTGTCCTGAAACTGAATGCTATGAGCAGGAAAATTTTAAACGGCTCGGAAAGAATTGAACTTGTCTGTCCTGAGGGTTTCATACCCGGAGCTGAAGAGAGTTTCACGCTGCCAGCACCTGCAGGAAAATCTCCAGGAAAAGCAGAAAATGATGTGCAGACTCCTGCCTGTGAACATTCGACTGTTACTGATATTCTTAAAAAAGAAAAATCCGGAGGACTTCCAAAATCGGGAACAGAGCATGATCCTATCCTCTTTGAGCGGTTAAAAGCCCTGAGAAAACAGATTGCTTTAAACAAGAATCTTCCTCCATACATTATTTTCTCCGATACAAGCCTTAAAGAAATGGCTGCAAAACTTCCACGTACTCCTGAGGAGTTCCATTCGATTACAGGGGTAGGAGATCATAAACTCCGGAAATATGGAGATGATTTCCTCAAAGAGATCAGAGACTACTGTAAGGACTATGACCTGATGCCTGTGGCGGAAGTTGAAGTTGGGATTGAATCCACTTCTCAAGAAGCCGATAAAAAGAAACCATTAGCAGCCTCGTCTTCCGTCACATTTCCAGAAAAACTTTCAGGTGCACACAGCCTGCCAGCAAAGAAAATAAGGTATCTGGATATGAGTATCCAGGACTGGTCGGAAGCAGACTCATCTGACAGTTTTAATAGTACAGGACTTGAAAGAAATTCTCCCGAATTAACTGTTGGGGTGTCCGAAATAGACCTTCCTGAAGACGATTCTCAAAGCTGTTCTCTTGAGGCAGATTTCTTTGAAACAGGTTCTTTTAAAACAGATTCCTTTAAAAAAGATCCAGAAGAAATCGAATTTTCCGAAGTCAGTTCTCTTAATTCGGATATCTTTGAAGAGTTTTCCCTTGAAAAGACTTATTCACTCTATGTACAGGGGCTGAATATTGGTGAGATTGCAGAAATCGAAGGACTGCCTGTAAAAGATGTTTACAGGCAGTTTGAGAAATTAATACTTGACAGGAAGGTCAGTAAAATTGAAGGGCTCGTACCTCCGGAAAGGTATAAGCAAATCTCTGCAGCTATGGAAGTACTGGAAACTGAAATTGACTACCTGCTCAGAGCGAAGCTGGGAGAGGGATGTCAGGAAGATGAACTTAAACTTGTAAAAGCTCTCCTCCTGTCAAAATTGCTTTTTTCAGCCTGAAGCAGGCGAAAGCAGCTCTTTTCTATAAATTATTTTGTTTTTCCTCTCGTTTTTTATGAGGATAACTGCCGAATTTCCCTCTTTCAGTTCAATTTCTTCAGGCAGGGACAGTTTCATGTTATTTGCCACTTCCAGAACAACAGGAGGATCAGGGCTAATTTCATACTCAATCCCATTATACTCGAGATAGATGATCGCGCTTTCCCCAAGTTTAATCGGGTCTCCTCCCTGATGTTCTATTTTCAGGTTCTTTGAATCGAGTATCTGAACATCGAGCTGTGTAAAAGTTCCTGACTTCAGGGCTCTTTCCGTACTTCCCCCAAGGAGAACTGCTCCTCCCATAAGAGCAAGAAGTCCCATGCACATCATCGCGAGGGCGACGACCACAATGCGATTTACGGCTTTCTCATCACACTTGAGTTTATTCACGAATCCGTTAAAGGATTTAATTAAGGACCCATTTGTGAATTCGCCTGAGAATACTGAACCCAAAATAGCTCCCCCGTCTAGAAACAATTTTTAATAATTCTTCACGTTAATTTATTAACATTGTTATGTGTTTTTATATATAAAAAAGTTTCATAACTGTCCCAACCTTTAAGCCGTATACAAATATAGTTTCTTATAACAGTTCTATAAGAGAGTAAAACTGAGTAAGGACCTTTGTCACGAGATAATAAATAAGGTCTCCCAATACCACTGCCAGAACAAAACTCGCTGTCATGGGGATCATAAACGGAAGTCCCGGAGTTACCCAGACAATACTGTCAAGCAACCCCTGCTCTTCGTGTGCTTCAAGCCTGGAGAGAATATTATAGTTTACAATAATTCCTCTGCCTGCAAAAGAAGGGTTTAACTTCCCATTATTCAGCTCAAAACGTTCGGCTAACCGGATATGTTTGCCATTTTCCAGAAGTTTTCTCAGATCCTTAATCTCTATCCTGTATGCGAATAACATATAAAATGGCTTTTTGAGCATCTCAGGAGTAAAATGCAGAAGGTTGTAACAGAAAATTCCTAAAGGAACAGCAGCGGTAAGAAGAAAAGCATTTTCAAGGACGGTAAATGAAAAGAGCCCTGCAGGCGGTACTCCCAGTAAAGGAAAATAGTAATCGTAAATCTTCAGGATAGGGTAAACAGGGAAAAGAGTCCCTATCACTATCAGGGCTTTTGCGTCCGCACCCCCAAAAATTCTGATCCTGAAAAGTAAATAAGCTAGAAAAAAACTGGAGAAAAAGGAAAAAACTAATTGAAAAAGAAAAAAAGTTTCTTTATTCACAATCTCATAAAGCAGGAAACCTGAAAGGGAAAGAAGCATAAGCTTCCATAAATGGTTTGGAACCCTGCGAGTTTTCAGGTCCAGGTAAGAAGAGTAGATAAGAAAAGGCAGGCAAGCTGCCAATTTCAAAACTTCTATCATGTGTAGTGTTCTGCTCTCTTGTTTTCTATACTTCTCCGTTTATAACCTTTTTTTCCTGCTAGTTTTTATTATTTTCTGTAACTTTTTTATTTCAATTTTATTCCTGGGTTTGATCCCGGTTTTTATCTTTGCTTTCATCTTCTGTTTCTGTTTTTATTCTGCTTACTTCTGATTTTCAGAAGTTATCCCGAAAATTTCTTTTTTCAATGTTTTTCCCACTTTTTAAGCTCAAGGATCTCTGAAAGAGTTCCGCCTCTCCGGATCTCATCGAAGAGTCTTTTTTCTGTCTTATTAACTTCCTTTGCCCTTCTTGCGAGTTCATAGCCGCGTTCCTTCGGGACAACTACAACCCCGCTTTCATCTCCTATTATATAATCCCCGGGTTTTACAGCCTGGCCTCCACATGTGATTTCAGCGTTGATTTCTCCAAAGCCTTTTGGATCTCCGGCATTTGGCACTGTATTGCTGGTATAGATCGGAAGCCCGAGATTTTCCACTTCGTCAATATCTCTTACAGCACCTTCTATTACTACACCTGCAACTCCTTTGTTCAGGCTGCTCAGGGTTGCAAGCCCTCCCCAGCAGGCAATATCCTTGCTTTCGTTATAGATTACTATTACATCTCCCGGTTTTGCAATATCAATGGCTTCTACTGTCTTTGCCCAGTCCCCGGCAAAAGCCTGTACTGTAACCGCAGTTCCTACCATTTTTCCTCTTACCAGCGGATGGATGCCTTTCATTGCCCCTTTTCTGTGCATTGCATCCGAGATATTTGAGGTGGAGACTTCCCTAAATATCACCCTTATTTCCTGGTCCACAGTCCCTCGGTCTCGAACATCTACAGACTCCGGAGAGTCTACACTCTGCCTTACTTTTCTTGCAGCTTCGGTTACATTGTCAGAGCGGGTTATGTTTCCTCCCACTATCACAATCCTGGCACCTGCCCTGACTGCCTGAGCTGCACTTTCTGCATCAAGCCCTCCGGCTACTGCAAGCTGTACACTCACTTTTTCTGATATTTCCATTAAAATGGATATAGGGTCTTTTCCCATCATTTGCTGGTCTATGCCTACATGAACATTTACATAGTCCACACCCAGGGCTTCGAGGTCCACTGCCCTTTTTACAGGGTCCGGAGCAGAAATCAGGTCCGCCATCAGCCTGACTCCGTATTTGTGGGCTGAGCGGAGTGCATCAAGAACTGTAGAATCATCTGCACTGCCAAGAACAATAACCACATCTGCACCGGCTTTTGATGCCATTTCTACTTCCATGGCTCCGGTATCTACGGTTTTCATGTCGGCAAGAATTGTTCTGTCAGGAAAAGCTTTCCTCATGGTACGGATTGCGTCCATACCTTCACTTTTGATCAGGGGAGTGCCTATTTCTATCCAGTCCGCACCTCCTGCGACTGCTTCCTTTGCAATCTCCACTGAGCGGTCAAGTTCCAGAAGATCTAGTGCAACCTGAATTATGGGAACGATAGTATCACCTCTATCGGGAAACTGAAAAGTGTAAAAAACTGATTTTTTATCGGTTTCCCTTCTGTTTTTGTTTTTTAAATTTAATTAATGCTCAAATCTGCTGTACTCTTAAATTTTACTGGATATTTATTATCCTTTTTAGCTCATTTATTAATCCTATTCATTTGCTGCTATCCATTTTTTGGTATGTGAGTTCTTCATTATCTATATTACTTTTTATTCCGATTTTTTTCTTTTGAAAGTCTTTGCCTTCGATTCCATCTCAATCGCCGAAAATCCGGGATTAAACAGCTGCCGCAAAAAACTTTTGATCAGGAAGAACAATTTAGTTTTCGGGGATAGATTATGGAAAATAGCTATAAAATAAACGAGAGCGAAGACTTTTCCCAAAAGTATATCACAGAAGCGGAGCGCAAACAGCTGTTATCTGCTTTACACTGCCGCCTCTTCTGGGTAGGGCAGCATATTCCGGATTACGTGGAGTTTGAGGGAGAGAAATATCCACTTCATGACTATGTGTGGGAATTGGTTCAGAAAGATACCCTTACTCCAGGAGAAAAGTCCCGAATAGATAAATGCATCGATATTATTTCGGCAAAAGAAAAGGAGGACGAAAAAGATCTTGAAGAGAAGCCTCTTACAGAGGAAGAGGCAAAATCTCTATACCATGAGACTGCAGGTCTTCTGCGTGCAATAATGGATCTTAAAGAAATTGAAAGCGGAGCTCTTAAAGAGAGCACAAAACGCTTTCAGGAGCAGTTTGTAAACCAGAGGGTCAGGGATGCCAAGCTCTGGCTTGAATTCATCAAGAACGTATCAAAGTAAAACCATACAGCTCAGATGTAACTCAGAGTTACTGCTGCAGTACTGATGCCGAAAATTTCCGGAGCAAAGGTTATATCTCTGGGCATCGTTTATGAAAAACGGATGTTATTCAAGAACCGGCACGTCATCTCAATGAAAGATTTTTCGCGGGAAGAGATTGATTATGTCCTGGATACCGCAGAAAAACTTGAACCTGTAGCCAGGGGCGAAGAAAGGTCCAGGCTGCTGGATGGAAAAATTATTTCTCTTCTTTTTTTTGAACCGAGTACAAGGACAAGGCTGTCTTTTGAGGTTGCTACAAGGAGGCTTGGGGGCCAGGTTCTGAACCTTGGCTCAGTTGAGGCAAGCTCTGTTATGAAAGGGGAAAACCTTGCCGATACTATCCGTGTAATCAGCAAATATGCTGACCTTATCGTGCTGCGTCATCCTCTTGACGGATCGGCACGGATGGCTGCGGAATTTGCAAGTGTTCCTGTAATCAATGGCGGAGACGGGTCTGTCCATCACCCTACCCAGACTTTTCTTGACCTCTATACAATCCGCAGGGAAAGTCATCTTGAAGGCTTGAAAATTGCCATGGCAGGAGATCTGAAGTACGGAAGAACCGTTCACTCCCTTTGCCATGCCCTATCTCTTTATGGAGCAGAAATGACCTTTGTTTCGCCTCCAGAGCTCAGGATGCCTCCGGAAATCGTTCGGGATTTGCAGAAGAAAAAAATTCGGGTAAAGGAAACGGATTCTCTTGAGGAAATAATAGGGGATGTTGAGATTCTCTACATGACAAGAGTTCAGAGAGAGCGTTTTCCTGACCCTGAAGAGTATGAAAAGGTTAAAAACAGACTGAGGGTTACAGGCGAGCTTTTAAAAGCCGCAGATCCCGGACTTAAAATTCTTCATCCTCTCCCCAGGGTAAATGAGATTTCTCCTGAAGTGGATTCAACTCCTCATGCACGCTATTTCGAGCAGGCTTTCTACGGAGTCCCGATCAGGATGGCTCTGCTTGCTCTGGCAATGGGGGTGATTGAGTGAAAGAAAAAAGGGACCTGAAGATCCAGGCAATTGAGAACGGGACCGTAATTGACCACATAAAAGCCGGAGAGGCTTTAAATGTCCTGCGCATTCTGGGAATTTCCAGTGCTTTTCGAGCAACCGTCAGTTTTGTGATGAACGCTTCCGGAGCTCGAGGTAAAAAAGACGTTGTTAAGATTGAAGGCAAGGAACTCAGTGTTAAGGAACTTAATAGAATAGCTCTTATCTCTCCTAAAGCTACAATCAATATCATAAGGGATTTTGAAGTAGTTCAGAAAAATAATGTCGTGCTCCCGTCTTATGTGGAAGGCGTTGTCCGCTGTACGAATTCAAACTGCATCTCAAACAGCAGCGAGCCTATAAAGTCCAAATTTTCAGTGCTGCAGTCCGAAGAAGAAGGAGTTTCCCTTCACTGCCTGTACTGTGAACATGTAATTTCCGAAGAGATTGCGGAAAATCTGCTGTGATTCTTGCAAACTGAGAAAAGGAAAAGTGCTGAGTATCAAGAGCCAGATATTTTCAGCACTTTTCAGCAAAAGGAATTTTTCAGCAGTGCAGTTGTTCTGCCGAGAAACATGAATCTCTTTTTATTGTCAGTTTTTGGTTTCTTTGAATTTCTCTGGTTTTTATCGAGATTATCCTGGACCGGAATAGAAAAGAATATGAGATCGGGCGGATAAATCATAAAAGTACATCTGGATTTGAGGAGAAGTTTATGCTTAAAGATGAGAAAAAAACAAACAAAACCGAAACAGAATATCTTGGTTACCGGGAGCGCAACAAACTCCTCTGGAGCCTCAGGAGCGACTTTGCCTGGGCAGGAAAGAAAATTCCCGAAAGTGTGGAGATAGATGGCGAGGAATACAGGCTGCGCGAAATGGTCCGGGAACTTGGAGAAAAAGAACACCTCAGTCCGGATAAAACTGCTGAAATCAGAGCTCTTATCCCTGAATTGAAGGAAAAAGCAAAAGATAATGAAGAGCTGCTCGAAACCGAAGAACTTACAGTGGCAGAAGCAGAAACCCTCTATGAAGAAGCAACCGGGCTTTTACGGGCGGCAATGGAGCTGAAGGATAAGCTTGAGGGAAAAGGCGGGGAAAAAGGTGCAGATGAATTTAAGAGAATGCTCAATGTCCAGAAGATAATGGATGAAAAACGCTGGCAGGAACTTATTAAAAGTCTGAAATAATGAGTATGTTTATGTTTTCTCCAGATATTTTTAGTCTCCTGAGAATTATAATTTTAGAATAATTCTTCTATTTCTTCTTTATTTTCAATTTTCTACTTATTCTTGTTTTTGAAGGTCGCCATAATTTCTTCCGGTTCGTCAGTGTAGAATTCCAGATTCACGTTTGAGCGTGTAGTAATTTTAAGGACCTGTTGATAAGGCACAGTGAGCTCGAAGATATAAAAATAAATAACAAGGACATATGCAACTATCCAGAAATCTACCATAACCGAGCTGAGTATTACGAAAGTCGGAGCTGCTTCCATCTGCAAATCTCTGGCTATACTTTCTACGATACGAGGTAATTGAATTGCAAGGGTCACAAGAACCAGCAAACGTAGCGGCCAGCGCAAAGAATTGCCTTTGTTCTTCGATACTGAGGTCTGCACGATATCCTCTTTCCTTAACACAAGGGACCTGAACAGATGCCTGCGAATAATTACCTTTTCAGGAGTTAACATCACAGTAGTACGATTATAAAGAATTAAAGCTAAAAGGGTCAGATAAGGAATTAAGGAAGGAAAGAGATGAAAAAAAGAACCTGCAGGACTGCATAATCCCAAAATTAAACTGATTACCAGCGCTGTAATGATTATTTTTACGATTCCGTAGCCTTTATTCAGAAACTTTCCTTTCAGAACTTTACCTTCCTGCAAACCTGCGGAATAGGGTGTTAACTGACTTTCGTTTTCCATTTTGGAACTGGAAAAGCAGTTTTCTTGCTTTTCATTTCTGAGAGAATTTTTCATCGGGCACCAGCCCACCAATTTTCGGAGAGATTCGATAAAAGCCATTTCATAAACCCTCACAATGTCTTTCATTAGACGATTTCAGCTCCACAGCCGAGGCTTCTTACGTGATTACTTTTTGGTTTTGATGTACAGTTTCGTATTCAGATTCTAAAATTGAGAAGCTTTGTAAGCTCTTCCGGTTCTTTAGTGTATATCCAAAGTTTCACGTTTGAGTATGTGGTCACTTTAAGAATCTGTTGATAAGGCGCTCGGAGTTCGAAGTTGTAAAAAAACACAAGGAGAAATGCAGCTACCAAGAACTGCGAAAGAAATAAGCTGAGTTTTGCGGAAGCTGGGGCTGCTTCTTCCAGCTGCAGATCCCTGATAATCCTTTCTATAGTACGAAGCAATATAATAGGAAGAGTAGCTAGGAAAACTAAGCGCATCGGCCAGCGCAGGGAACGGTTTTCGTTCTTCTCTATCGAGATTTGCCTGATATTTTCTTTTTCGATCACAACAGGCTTACGCAAAGGTCTTTTGATTATGATTTTTTCAGGCATTACCGTAACAGTACTGGGATGATGGGAAAGTAATAGCAGTATGAGGGGTAAATACAGAATAAGCTCTGAAAGGATAATTAAAAAAGAGCTTTCAGGACTATATGTCCATAAAACTAAGGAGGTTATTAATGTGAAGACTAAGATTATTACAGCCCACCGTTCTGGAAATAAGTTTATCTGCACCTTGAAAATTCTACTTTCCTGAATGCCTGCGGGAGAGGAACCCGACTCAAGAATCCCATTTTCCAATTTAAACTCAGAGAAGCAGTCTATCTTCGTTCTTTTCCCCAGAGAATTCTTCATCGGACACCAGTCCATCTTTTTTAGGATAGATTCGATAAAAGTCATTTAGATGCCTTCACATTGCTTTTCAATAAACGATTTAACCTCTTCAACCTAGGCTTAATTTGTGGCTATGAAATAGTAAAAGTCTATTCATGCCGTTTTTATTACTTCTCGTTTTTGAGAAATCCTGTGAGTTCTTCCGGTTCTTCAGTATACAACCAAAGTTTCAGGCTTGAACGTGTGGTTACTTTAAGGGCCTGCTGATAAGGCGCTATGAATTCGCTGTTATAAAACATTATAAGGAACATTGTTAGTATTGCAAGCTGTCTCAGAAATTGACTGAGTTCAACGTAGTCTGGGAATGATATTTTCAGGTCGCATAAAGTTGTCATTACCTCTTTTATAAAGTAAAGCGGTATCCAAACGATGTAAATTAAGCGCATCAGCCAGCGAAGGAAATGATTTCCTGTCCTTGTTACCGAAATCTGTATGATATCCTCTTTTTCGATCACAACTGGCTTACGCATAGATCTCTTGATTATGATTTTTTCGGGTGTTACTGCAGCAGCACTTGGACTGTTAAGAAGTAACATGAGAGGCATAAGGAACATTACAAGGCCTGAAAATACGACTAAGTAAGAGCCTTCAGGACTACATACCCAGAAAAACAAGGAGACTATTACTATGAAAAAAGTAATTATTAATGCCCATAGTACCCACTCTCCATCAAAGATGCTAACCCGTACCTTAAGAATTCTACTTCTGTGAGGATCCGTGGGAGAGGACAATAGTTGAATGTTCCTATTTTCTAATTTAAATTCAGAGAAGTAGTCTTCCTGCCACCCTTTCTCGAGTGAATTTTTCATCGGACACCATCCATTAGTTTTCGGAGAGCTTCGATAACAGTCATTTCATAAACCCTCGCAGTGCCTTTCAATAGATGATTTAATCTCTGCAGCCGAGGCTTCATCCGTGACTAAGGAATAGTACGGGGTCCATTCATACCATTTTTTGTGTCTGGTCTTGATATACAGCTGCGTATTCAGATCCCAGAACCGGGTTTTTTGTTTCCTTTCTAAAAACAGTAGAAGAGGAAACAAGGAGACCAATAGCAGAAGTGGTTTCCATTCTCCTTCTGTGACAGCTATGTAAACAAAGAATCCACAAAGGGCAATGCCTCCAATAATCAGGAACAGGGACATTTTCTTTGAGCGCTTTTCAAGCCTGTATGAAGCCACACTTTCAATCTCTTCATAAGGAATTTCAAAATTCTTCAGTCTGAAGGCCTTCAAGTGTACTCCTGATTTGTCTACAAGAACTGCTGCCTTGAGAGTTTTGAGATATAGAAAGTAGTAACAGGTGTTAAGCAGGAAGAGACCTGTCAGGAAGAGTGTAATGTCTTCCGGATATCTCAGAAGCAGGCTGATACTTATATAAACAGGTACAAAAACCAGAGTTGTATTTGCAGGAAAAATCACATTTGAAGTTTGGAACTCCGGGCGATTCTCTGCCTTTCCGGAAACAGGAACTGGGTTTGAATATTTACAGGGCTGTTTTGTTTGTAATGCCATTTTCCTGCAAGCTGGGCACCAGCCCATTAGCTTTTTGACATACTTCAGATTCAGAGCCATTATTTTTTTCCTTCAGTTGTTTGCATTGTAAATTTCTTTCCGATGGAACAGGTAGATTGCCATGGTGATAACCCCGCCTACGGCCGTCACCGCTCCCCATGATATCGGCCGCCAGGTAACGATATCTCCCAGAAAAGTCTCTTTCTCGAAGCTGCTCCCGGCACGAATATTCTGTGCATCACAATACATGGCAGCGGCGCTCAGGATAATGAAGATCGGAAGTAACTCTCGTTGATACGCTATTGGGAGCAGCCAGACCAGGGCAAGGAGAATCAAGAGTATATTCTCCCTGTAACCGGGATGATCTCTTCCTGCAGTACCGTCAGGATTCGGAGAAGGTTCAGGTCCGGGAGCACGGGCCACCTTCCGTGCATTCTCATACTCTGCTTTCGTACTCATGCACCGGGGTGCCTTTGCATAAGGGCACCAGCCCATCAGTTTTTTGACATGTTCAAAAACAATAAGTTTGGAAGTTATTATCTCCCCTCCCTGATGATATACGAGTTTTTCCACTTCCCATACCTTTTATCTAAATAGATTGTTTTATGGTTCTTTTTCTCCCAGTATATTAGCTGGAAATAGCTAAGCCACATCCCAACCATGAGACCTCCCACAAATGAAAACATTGCCTGCAGTGCAGGTTCGTGTTCTTTAATGTAAAGAATATATATCAAAATCAAAAATGCGTACCCAAATGTGTAGTATAGTTTTTTCTTATCCGAATAGTCAATTACCGGATGTTTAACCATAGCATCATATCTTTGCATTTGTTTTTTCCAGTCAAATATAACTATAAACAGGACAATGAAAAGTCCGACAAGTAAATGAATGAGGTTTACACCCAGAATTAAATTTATACCTAGTTGATTAATTACCAGAAAATAAGCAAATGTAAGGGATGTGTTAATTAAAAGGGTTTGGATACTTGTTTTCCGGAGCCATCCCGGATTTTCCAGACCTCCGTTTTCTCCCCCTGCTCTTTCAGGAATATCAGAATTAAAATTCTCTAAGTTAACACTTCGTCTGGCTTCAGCTGCTCGGGCGTCAGGACACCAGCCCATAAGTTTTTTAATGTATTCAGTATTCAGGTTCACAGTTCCCTCTCCTTTTCTCCAAGCGCATACATCTTCTGGAACCCCTTTTCACTTTTTATGTAAATTTTCATTTGTTTTTTCCGTTCCCAGCAAATGAGCTGAAGATAGCTTCCCCACATCAGGATCAAAGCCCCTGCAATGAAAGAATACATTGACTGAGCGTTAAGAAAATGGAGCATATGAGATAGATGAGACAGTAAAACCATAAACAAAATCAAGCCCAAAATTATGACTGAGAGAACCCAGATGAATGTTTTTTTAAAGGAAGAAGCAACAGCAGGTTTTTTTGCCAGAGCATCGTACTTATTCATCTGCTTTTTCCAGCCGAGCAAATAGGTAAGTAAAGAAAGTGAAAGGCCTAGAAGGAAAGCCTCTGAGTTTATACCTTTTTGGGATAGCAAATTTATGAGATAAAAAGTAAAGAATACTGTTGGTAGAAGAATTCTAACGTCAAACCTGGAAAAGAGCCTGGAGAATCGGCTCAGAGCCTCAGGCCCACTGGCTTTTTCTCCTCCGGATTGAGTATATGCTTCAAAATTAGCGGGGCTAATTCGGGGTCCGGTTTCGAACGTTTTTGCATTCGGGCACCATCCCATCAGCTTTTTGATGAATTCTCCTGTCCCATTCATTCCAGTCCCCTCTTTCCCTCAGGGCATATTTCCCTGGAATATGTTTTCCTGAACTCGCCTTCGCTTTTCGTACAAATTCTCATATTGTTTTTCCGCTCCCAGTAAATAATTTGCAGGTAACTGGTCCACATGAAGAATATTGCGCCTGCACCGAATGAATAGAGAGTTTGCATGTTATGGAAAATAGTTCGAACAACATAAGGCAAAAAGACCAGAACTGAAACCATAAGCAGAATTATTGCAAAAAATATTCTGAGGAGCTTATTCTTGCCGAAACTGCTGACCACAGGTTTTTTTGCCAGGGTGTCGTAATAATGCATTTGCTTTTTCCAGAAAAGGGCTGTGAATAGCAGCGAAAGGCCAAGCCCTTCAAGAAAAGCTTCCTGGTTTATTCCCCATCGGGAAAGCAGGGCAAGATAAAGGAGTGTGAGATAAATGCTTACCGTAAGGACCCGGTTTCTCAGCCTGGTAAATTGCCTGATAAATTGAGAAATGGTCCCCTTACTTCCGGTTTTTCCTCCCCCTGATTGGGTAGGCGCTTCAAAATTATCAAGGCTAATTCGGGATCCTGCTCCCGCAGTTTTTGCATTCGGGCACCATCCCATAAACTTTTTTATGTTTTCAACTTTAAGGCTCACATTTCTCCCTCTTTTTCCCCAATAGTATACGTCTTTTGAAATCCGTTTTCATATGCTGTACAAATTTTCATATGATTTTTCTTCTCCCAATAAATTAGCTGAAGACTTGTTCCCCACATAGTAAGAATCCAGATTCCTGCAATAAAAGAATACATTGACTGAGAGTTAATAGAGGGGGGCATATGATAAGACCGGAAAACCATAAACGGGAGAAACGAAAACCAGATTAGAGATAAGAAAACATAGAAAAGTACTATTTTTGAGACATAACGAACATCAGGTTTTTTTACAAGGGCATTGCACTCCTGTATCAGTTTTTTCCAGCAAAGTGAATTTAGCAGTAAAGAAAACAAAATACCCGAAAAGAAGAACTCTGAATCTACACCCTTTCTGGAAAAAAACCTGGAAAATTGGCTCGGAACTTTCGGACTCCCGGCTTCTTCTCCTCCTGATCGAACATATTCTTCAAAATTAGCAGAGCTTATTCGGGGTTCGACTCCGGTGGTTTTTGCATAGGGACACCAGCCCACCAATTTTTTTATGTATCTGGCTTCCCGGATCATAGTTCTCCCCTCTTTTCTCCAAGGACATACAGTTTTTGCTGTCCCTTTTCTCTTCTTACATACATTTTCATATGGTTCTTCTTTTCCCAGTAAATTAGCTGAAAATAGAAACCCCACATTAGAATCAGAGTTCCTGAAACAAAAGAGTCCAGTGTCTGATGTTTAAGAAGATAAGCTACATGAGACGAGATATAAGGCAAGAAAGCCAGAAGCAAAGTAAAACCCAAAAATAGGAATAAGACCACACAGGCTAATGTCTTTCTAAAGGAAGGAGAAATAACAGTTTTCTCTTTCGCGGCATTGTATTGATGTATCTGCTTTTTCCAGCCAAATAAATAGATCGGTAAAGAAAGTGAAAGGCCAAGAAGGAAAGCTTCTGTATTTATGCCTTTTTGAAACAGGTTTATATAAATAGGAGTAAAGAAAAGTGGTAGCAGGAGAAGTTGGGTATCAAGCTTGGAATGCTGACATGGAATATTCGGAATTCTTGATTTTTCTTTTCCCGATAGATCATATGCTTCAATATTAACAGAGCTAATTCGGGGTCCAGCTTCAAGTTTTTTTGCATTCGGGCACCAACCCATTAGTTTTTTTATAGATTCCAGAGTCATGGCCATTACTCCGCTCCTGCATTTATAACGTAGATCTCTGGTGTGTAATACCCTTCCAGAATAACGATTTTTTCATTTTTCTTTTCCCAGTATACATCCATAAGATAATACAGAAAAGCTGTCAAACAAAAGCCGGAGGCACAAGTCAAACTGAACGTTAAAACGAATTCCCATCCAAGTGATGAGGATTTTATAAGTAGTAATGTCAGGCCCAGTATTCCAGCCATAGTTATCGATTTATTTTTCGTCTGAACCTTTTTGTTGGAATTCTTTAATTTATTCAGGAAATGCCAGTTCCAGATGCAAAGAAGCGGGTTAAAAATAATTCCGATAATTAACCCCGGTATAAAAGCTTCATTTCTGAAAGATTCTACCTGGAATCCAATCCAATATATGGAAAAGATAGTAAGCATGGAGGACATTATTAATAGCCTATTATGACGTTTGTTCCACCAGTCGGGAGATGAAATCGGAGAATTTCCTGCATCTTTTCCCCTGGATTGGTTCTCAGCTTCCAAATATTCAGGGCAGATGGAATGCCTGGTTTTAAGTGTTTTTGCATTCGGACACCATCCCATCAGCCTTTTAATGTATTTAGTGTTCAGGTCCACAATTTCCCCTCCTTTTCCCCAATAGCATATATCTTTTCGAGGCTATTTTCAAATTTTATATAAATCTTCATATGATTTTTCTTCTCCCAGTATACATCCGTAAGGTAATACAGAAAAGCTGTCAAACAAGTGCCAAACATAAATCCCATAACTGCCATGATTCGTGAACCGAAGTAAAGAAGCAACACTAGGGGAGATAAATCAAGCTTAAAGTAGTACAGCAAAGCTATCAAACAAAAAGCAGAGATTAAAAACAAGACGAATCCCCAGTTAAATTGTGAAAATAAGAGATACAGTAATGCCAGGAATATTATTAGATTTATAACTCTCAATTTCGACGGTACGGTTATAATTTTTATTTTTCTGCTTGAGTTCTTTATGTCGTCCAGATATGACCAGTTCCAGATACAAAAGAGCAGGTTAAAAAAAATTCCGAAAATTAACCCCGGCATAAAAGCTTCATTTTGAAGAGATTCTCTCTGGAATGCAACCCAATATACGGAAAAGATAGTAAGCACAGAGGACTCTATTAATGATCTATTACGGCGTCTGTTCCACCAACCAGAAGGTAAAAGAGGGGTGTTTCCGCCATCTCTTCCCCGGGATTGGTTCTCAGCTTCCAGATATTCAGGGTAGGTGGAATGTCGGGTTTCAAGTGTTTTTGCATAGGGGCACCAACCCATCAGTTTTCTTACGCTTTTAACTAATACATTCATCGCTTTTCCCCCATTCGCTGCTTATCTCTCTGCTGGGATTGCGAACAAACACTTTTTAGCTCATCACAAAACCTGTGCCTCATAGCTATTGCTCACTCATAGTTGTTGCTTAAGACCTGATGTAGAGGGTGATACCAATTAAAAATAAGAGAGCCCCTATTCCTATCATGAGTCGTGATATCAGGATTTCATTACTGGTTGAGACTACTTGTATTTCCAGGACGAGTGTCAATGCCGAAATAAAAGCACCTATACTTGTAAGTAACAATCCTATTCTTTTCATATGGCTAAGAGTGTTTCCGGTTTTTTCTCCTCTGGATCGATCGGCTTTTTCCCCCTCGGATCGATCATATGCTTCAAAATTTGCAGAGCTAACCTGAGATCCGGCTTTAATAATTTTTGCATTCGGACACCATCCCATCAGTTTCCTTATACTCTTTACGAATACGTCCATCTTTTACCCTTCCTTCAATTTCATCTGCCTTAAGTCAGGCCTGTTCCACCAATTCTTTCAATTTTCCAAACAATTCGTCCGCAATCTTTGTAGGGTCTTCCGTACTCTTGAGTTTGAGCTGCATTTCCTCTGCAAAGTCCCAGAGGAGTTCGATACATTCCCTGTACCGGTCGCAGGACCCACATTCTCCTTCATGTTCGTACCAGACCTGCATCCCGTGTTTTGCCGAAACGAAGATTATTGCGTTAGCTTTGAAAGGGATTGATTTTCCGAAGAGAATTCCTTTCTTTGAGTCCAGCTTTTCTACTTCTATCCGGTTTGCCCTGGCCATCCCAAGCAGGATCTCTTCGATGCGCTTATCCATACTTAGTAGGGCTCTTGAGACTGCCTGCCTGGAGACTCCGAAATGCTTTGCGATATTGATATTCGGGAGCCCGTTTCGACGCAGAACCCAGAATTCAAACTGTTTTTCACCTTCCGGAAGGAACATAAGTAAACATTTCTATGTTGACTATATATAGCTTTCTACGGTCTGAACTTTTTAAGTTCTTTTTCCTGGCAATCTTTGTTTCTCTGGTGGAATTTTTGAGATTCTGCAAGCTTGTTCGATGATCTGGCCATAAAAGATATATTGAAAAACGTTAGACTTAGTTTCCAGGTAAGAATATCTAATGAAAAATATATAAATAAATAATATGCATAGATAAAAATTTCTTAAAATTGGAGACAAATGAGGCCCGATATGCAGAAAGAAGACAATGAAAAAAAGGATTTAGAGGTACTATTTCTTTCAGAAAATTCCAGAAAATTAGTGCAGGCTCTCTCCAATGTAAATTCAATAAAAATTCTGCAGCTTCTGGGGAAAAAAGACATGTCAGCAGGCGAACTTGCAGAAGAGCTTGGTTTAGGCCTGAATACACTCAAATATAATCTTGATTCCCTTATAGAGATAGATATGATCCGGGTCTCAGAGGTAAAATGGAGCCAGAAAGGCAGAAAAATAAAGGTTTACAGGCCAGTTGAAAAAATTATAGTTCTTATGCCGGGTTGCAGGAATAGCTGTAAGGAAGAAATCCTTGGCACGTTCCTGAAAAATACGCAAGGAACTTTTGCGTCGACGGAGACTATTGACAGTAAATTAAATAAAATTGACATGGATATAAAGAGGTTGAGTTTTGACTAAAGGATCAAATTCTCTTGTTAAATTGATAATTTTAGTATTTATTGTGATCTCCCTATTTTTTTATTTATATTTCATGGGCCAGCTCCTCTTGGGTATTATAGCTGCGGGAATAATTATTCTGATTGCAGGTATGCTACTTCTTTTGCCGAGTATTACAGATCCTTTGAGCTCATCCTATTACAGAGGAGATGAAAAATCCGAATCCTTTGGTGTTGAATCCACATGTCTGGGTGATTCCAGAGTTTATGAAAGGCCATCTTTCTTCATCGGTGTGCCTTTCATAATCACGTTTGGAGGTGTGTTTTCTAAGTACGAGAGCATATTTTCCATAGCATACGAGAGTGGAACAACACTAGTTCTTTATCATGGACTCTGTTTTGTTTCAAAAGACGATAAACTTAGCATTAGCGGTAAATGGTATCGGGGGAAAAAACTCGGAATACAGGGAGATATTATTGTTGCAGACAGAGTTGAAAACCTGAGTTCCGGAATTATGTTTGAAAATGTGTGATATTTTGAGTTTCAGGTCATTTTCAAGGTCAAGGTGAACTACCCGCTAAATCTAAGATTTAACGGGCTTCCTGAGTCATCCTCCCAACCAAAGCTGTCAGTAAGGGTGACACTGTAGAGCTGGAATGATTCGAAAAACAATTCAGTACTCGACAAAAAGTACGAGCTTTCAGAAGGAAAGGAAATCTACTATGCCAAACCTTTCAGATTCCATATTCCAGGGTTTGAAATTGGGGCAATTCATATTGTTATAAGTTAATTCCTGAAAAACACACTTTTAGCAGTTTACGGATTAATTAACAAATCTCCAATAATTGTGAGTTCCCCTTTGCATATTCTAAAAACACACACAAGCGAGTGTTTCCAAATGAAATTGGAAAAATATTTCCAACAAGTAAAGGTCTTTTTTTTGGAATTTTTGTCAAAAATCTATATCATCAATGCCATCCAAGAGGAAATTGCCCAATAGGCGGGCTACTTCAGTCTCCCTCTGGCTTGAAGTCTGCAGACAGATGTGAATGAGTGTGAGAAACTGCTTGGAGATGAACTTTCATGAAAAGGACTTTAGAATACACACAAGATGAATGGAAGGACCTCCGTACTATTGTCTGTAGCATACCGACCCTCTTCATGCTGGTCTTCTGGTTTTTGAAAGCCAGACCCCGTACTCTTGCATGTTGCATTCTGGCTCTCTGCTTCCTGCTGCCTGTATCCGCAGGATCTGCCTTTGCAAAAACGGTTACTGTGGATGCGCAGGGTTGGGCCGATTCCCGCAGTATCCAGGCTGCAGTGGACCTGGCAGAAGAGGGAGACACAATTTTCGTATATGCAGGGGAATACAATGAAAATGTGGCTGTGGACAAACGTCTGATGCTGATTGCAGAAGACAGGGCTGTTCCCTCCGAATTCCCGGAGGCTGGGGATTTTGATATTTCAGAGGCCAGCAAAGTGGTGGCAGAGGCCGATAAAATCAAGGAAGAATTTGGCTTTGACCCCGAGTATGAAACCTTAATGTACATTTCCCCCTCAATTAAAGAAGCAAGTTCTGCTCCCCTGCTGCTTATTCTTGACGCTTCCGGGCAGATAGACCTGCTCGGGGAGATCGAAAACGGCCCCTTTTCGGAATCAGAAAAGCTCGTACTCGAAGAATCGGTTCGGGAAATCAGGAGAAAATGCCCCATCGGTTTTGTTAGAAGAGACAGGGTTGTTTACTCTTATCTTATTTCCTCCGACAGAGAGTCTGAAAACAGGACCTATCTCCCTTCAACTGTCAAATTGTACCTGACAGAAGATGAAAACAGCACTTTGAACAGGATTCAGGGAGTAAGTACGGCGTACCGGGATTTTTTTCAGAGGATCAGAGAGGTAGATTTAAAGGGTACAAATTTCGGGCAAGAGGAAGTTGACGATAGGGCTGCCGAATATGAAAACCCTGTACCGGGTGGTAATTCCGGGGAATTTGTAATTTTCCAAACCATGGTGTTTGATAATGTAATCCTTATTCCTGCCGAACCGGATGTCCCTGCTCTTGAAATAAGTGCTGACAATGTAATGGTCCGGGGTTTTGTGGTAAAACCCGATTGGGGAGAGAGGCCTGAGGCAGGTCTTCTCCTGCGGGAAACCCGAAACTGCACACTTTCAAAAAACAGGGTCTCGGGTATGGAATGCGGGATTTTTCTACGGAACTGCACGGACTGCGTTTTGGAAAGTAATCTCCTTGACTCAAACACCGATGCTTTCGTAATCGAAAACTCAAAAAGAAACCATCTCAGGGCCAATAGCATGGAAGGAGGAAATAACGGAATTTATCTTAAAGGTTCGGACGAGAACCGGCTCTTTGAAAACCGGGCCGAGGACTTTTCCTCAGGATTCAGGATAGAGGAAAGCAGGGGAAATACAATAGAATCCAATACCGCTGCCTTCAGCATCCAGGCAGGCTTTTACCTGCTAAAAGCGGAGGAAAATCAGCTTGATAATAACAGTGTCAATAATAATTTCCAGTACGGGATAAGCCTGGAAAACTCTGTCGGGAATACCATTGTCCGGAACGATGTATGGGCAGATATGCATGGAATTTCCCTCGAAGACGCCAGCAGCAAAAATACCGTACATGACAACCGGCTCTTTGAATGTGAAAAAGGGCTTCTTGTGAGCAAAGATTCTACCGAAAATCGCATCTATAACAATACAATCCGCCTCCGGAAAATACGGGATAAATCCTGGATTGAGGAGATCCTGGACCATATCTTTATTCAGTAAACAGGGATAGTGAAAATATGGACAATGATTCCGAAGAACAGTTATTGAAAATCCTTTCAAATCCCATCAGGGCCACAATCATAAAAAAGCTCTATGATGACAGCCTCACATTCACGCACCTTATGCAGCTTACAGGCTGTAAAACCGGGCAGCTCAGCTTCCATCTTAAGAAACTCGATTACCTTGTGGAACAGGACGAGCTGAAACGTTACAGGCTCTCCGAAAAAGGAAAGGAGGACGTAGAAATGATTCTTCCCATGCTTGGAAACGGCGAGAAGGAAAAAAGCAGTTCCTGGGACAATTTCTCCGGAGAGGAAGATGGAGTTCAACTGGGATGCGCCTTTAAACAGTTCTGGGACTCACTTGGTTTACTTATTTTCAGTTCCCTGGTTGCTGTAAAAAGGGGCATCCTGTATGCCCTGGACGGCCTGAAAACAGGGACCCTGATGCTCGCTGAAAAAAAGAACAAGTTTTTCAGTTTTGCAAAAACAAGCCTTACGGGAGAAAGCTCCGGAATCCGTGCTGTAGAGAGGAACGGAAAGGCTGGACTCCGCAGTGTAAAATGGAAAATAGGCAGCTTGTTTTCAATTATTCGAGCTCGCGGGACCTCGGTCCTGAAAGCCGGTCGGAAGTCCTTAAACCCGATTTTTTGCTACTCCTTCCTGATACTGGGGTTTCTTCTCTTTATTCCGGCTGTATTCACCCTTATGCATCCCGCATTTGACTCTACCCTTGATTCTGCGGCCAGGATAAGCCTTAATGAGCTGACTCCTGAAGAGATCAGCCTTGCAAATGAGCTCTATGAAAAGGAAATGCTTCCCAATCAGCGAAATTTCCAGGGAAATTATGATTCGTTAATGTTTGATGCAATATACTATGAGGACACAGTGGGTTTCCCTCTTTCGGCCCAGAAAATCAAATCCTGGAAAGAGGCCAAGGCGTTTGCAAGAGTTCAGTTTGTAAGGGATTCCGTGCTTTCAAGCCTCAGTCTTTCCCTGGTTCTGCTGCTGCTCGGGGGAATCCTTGCCTACGGGCGAAACTCTATGCTCAGGAGAGTTCTTAATTCCGCAATCAACGCCTCAATACTCCTGATCTTGATTGCAGTATTCGTACTCCTGAATATAAATGCGGTTTTTGCATCGGAATACAGCTATCCAGACTCTGTATTTAATAGCGTTCCTCTTATGCTGAAACACCTGATTGGTCTGCTCCTGTTGCTCCTATTCTCATCAGCAGCCGGATTCCTGTTCCTGGTAAAAAAGGAACGTGCTGGCCGCACGGAGGGTTCACCCTCCGGAAGTAATAAGTCCTTTCCCTCAGGTTCCGAAGAAACCCCTATAGTAGAGGCTTTCGATAAGGACGGGAGGCCCAATGGAAAAAGTCAGGCTGATCTGGCAGAGATAAATCCCGAAGTGAGATGGGCTACCTGTCCTGAAGAGGCTCTTGCTGCAAGTGAACTGGAAGATGAAGGTGATTTGTATCGCTGTCACGAAAGAGAAGGGGCTGTAAATAGCTGATGAAAAATGTGCATGTAGACAGGTAAGAAGGTGCTTGTCCTTCCTTTTTCCGGTGAGTCCAAAAAGCTTACCCGACTCCTTTTCAGTGAGACCTCGATAAGGGTACTTGAAGCCCTTGAGGAAAACTACCTCTCTGCAAGCGAACTCTCTGTAAGGCTTGGCCTGAGGCTAAATACTCTCCAGTACCACCTTGATTCTTTGCTCGAAGCCGACTTTATAAGGGTCTCGAGGGTAAAATGGAGACGAACGCGTTTTATATCTATTCCGCAGACATAATCCTTCAGCCTTAAGATCCGGTTTCAAATAAATACCTGAAACTAAAATTAGATTTAACAGATTTAAGAAACTTATAATACAGGTGTCAGCCCTAAAATACTGTTGAATAGAACTTTATGATGATTATGCAGAAGGCCAGCCTCTTCTCAGTGAAGAAGTAACTGTCTAAGATCCATTTAGGTTTGTTTTCAGCAAAAAATAAATTTTTTCGGGTTTTGCAGGACTCCTTCTGGTTCACATGAGTTTATTTTTACTTTCTGTTTTTAGGGTCCTGCATCCCCTGGATGGTGGTCTTATATGGGAACTGCTTGCAGGTAACCGTGTCTGTGTTGTGGGATGATATGGTGTTTCAGACTTCAGGGGCCGGATACATGCAAGCAAGCACCATCCTATTTCCTACTTAATATAATTTATAATTTTCGCTAAAGTTGTTGTAAGTAGTCTCTCAAAAAGACACACTAAGTTCTGATAATCCGAAATTTGCCGAAGAATAGAGGAATAAAGGTACAAAAAATAATGTAAAAAACAGCACAAAATATAATAGATTGAGAGTAAAGGCTGATTGAATAGTTTCAAAGGCCAACCTTTACAAATAATTATTTCAAATCATGCCTTACAAGCCGAGCACATCATCCATAGCATAGATCCCAGGGTTCTGCCCGCAGACCCATTCGGCTGCACGGACTGCACCTTTGGCAAAGATCTGGCGGGAATGAGCCATGTGCCGAACTTCGACTCTTTCGGAATTTCCTACAAAGAGTACGGTGTGGTCTCCGGTTATGTCTCCTCCGCGCACTGCATGAATGCCGATTTCTTTTCCGCGGGGAGCAATCCCTTCTCTTCCGTATACGTACTCTTTGCCGCCCAGAGCTTCACTGATTACATCAGCTGCACGAAGAGCAGTCCCGCTTGGGGCATCTTTTTTCTGGTTGTGGTGAGCTTCTATAATTTCAACATCGTAATCTGCAAGATACTTTGCAGCTTCCCTCACTATCTTGAAAAAGACGTTAACGCCTACGGAGTAGTTAGGTGATATGACTGCACGTACCTCGTTTTCTCGGATAGCTCCATCAATTACTGCCCGCTGTTCTGGAGTAAGGCCTGTAGTACCTATTATAAGGTTTACTCCGCATCTTGCTGCAATAGGCGCGTTTATAACGGTTGCACCGGCTGCAGTAAAATCAATAAGGACATCAGCCTGAGTCTTTTTCAGGACTGTTTCCAGATCTTTGACATCTGAAATCTGGATTCCCAGGTTGCCCACATGGGCAAATTCCCCTGCATCCTTTCCGACATTGCCTATATCAAAAGCGGCAACAAGCTGCATATTTGCGGAACAGGTGATGTTTTCTATGATTAAGGACCCCATCCTGCCACAGGCTCCGAGTACTGCTGCGTTGATCATTCAATTACCCCCAGTTTCCTGAGCTCAGCTACAAGCTTTGTCTGATTGGCATCACTAATAGGAGCGAGTGGAAGCCTCAGGTGTCCGCTTGCAAGCCCGGCAAGCTCTGCAGCTTTCTTAACAGGAATCGGGTTTGTCTCAAGGAAAAGGGCGCGGATCAGCGGAGCTATCTCGAAATGGATCTTTCTTGCAGTCTCGTAGTCTCCTTTAAGGGCTGCATTAACCATTCCCGACATTTTGTCAGGTACAATATTTGCAGCAACTGAAATGACTCCCCTGCCTCCCATGGAGATAATCGGAAGAGTCAGTCCGTCCTCGCCTGAGAGAACTACAAAGTCATCATCTATAGTATTCTCAAGGATCTGAGAAACTTTAGCAGCGTTCCCGCTGGCTTCCTTGATTCCCACGATGTTTTCTACCTTTGCAAGTTTGGTAATCACATCTACAGGCATATCCTGCCCTGTCCGGGATGGGACATTGTAGAGGATCATAGGGATATCTACTGCTTCTGCAATTTTCTTGAAATGGGCAAGAAGCCCTGCAGGATTGGGCTTATTGTAATAGGGAGAGATAAGAAGTACGCCGTCAACACCCGCATCTGCGGCGTGTTTTGTGAACTGGAGGGCTTCTCCTGTGTTGTTTGAACCTGTTCCTGCAATCACAGGAACTTTTGCGCATTCCACTGAAATGTCAATTACTTCTTCATGTTCCACTGCGGAAAGGGTCGCCGATTCTCCGGTTGTGCCGCAGGGCACAATTCCTGAGACCCCTCCCTCTTCAACAAACGCTATGTTTCTCTGTAGACCTTCCCCATCAATCCTGTCATCTTTTGTAAAAGGAGTGATCAGGGCAGGCATTGCTCCTTCAAACATATAGATATCCCTGCCTGTTTCCCGGAAATAAGTTCTTTATCTATTCAGCAAATTTATCAGTAGACTTTCATGCGTGCAACTTTTCTTGTGACGTAGCCTGCAACCCTGTTTCTGATTATTTTGCTCTCAATGGTTGTATACTTTGTCACAAGTGCTTTGTTGGTCTCAAAGTCCTTTGTAAAAACGTCTCCGTAGTTTTCAAGCAGGCTGAATGCTGTTCTTTTGATGTTTGTCTCTCTTATATTTCCCATCGTATCTCCTCTTGGTTTTTTATTTTTTATTCCAGTTATTCAAGTTTTTGCGGTTTGTCCAACCATGTTTCCCTGTGAATTCTGGTTAATGCGAAGTTGGAAAAAGAAGCAGTTCCATCATTTGGGTTTTCTTCTATCTCCGGTTAATGAATTAGCGGAAACTGGATACAAAAATTTGACTATACTGATTTTGTCGACTAATAGGTAACTTGAGATTTATAAGTTTTGGGGTGAAAAAATCTTTTTGGGAAACGCTCCTGCTTTTTCTCTGGACGTTTTTCCTTCCGTAAATTTCTCTTAACCCCTGCCCTCTAATTCTACCTGTTCCTTTTTATCCTTTATTTCTGCTGGGTTCTGCTTTTTTGCTGTTTTTTCTCGACCTGCTGTTTTTTACATAGTCAGTTTTTCCCAGAAAGCGGTCAAGTGTTCCCGCACTCGTGAAAACAGGCTCTCTTGCCCCTTTACGGTTGACAGTAAGTCCGAGTAAAACAATGAGCAGACCAATTTCCGGTTTTGCCTCAACACTAATTGCTCCTAACAGGATCAGGGAAGAAGCTGCAAGCCCCTTGAGGGCGCCCTTCCTGTAGGAAAAATAGCCTGTCCTTTTAAAAATCCGGATATCCCGAATTGTCAGGAAAAGAACTACGAAATAGGCAAGCATTGCAATTTCCAGATACATTCTTTTCTCCATTCTTTTTTGGTCTCTGCACTTTCTGCTCCTATACAGGTTTATTCCAGGAATTTTTCCCCATAATCGGATAGTATAATCGGATTAATAAAATTGACGAATTTTCAGGAGCAAAAGCAAAATAGCCTCACAATAAGATTTTTCAATATTGCGATATGGGTAATAATATTATCTGTGAGTAATATTATTATCGGTATGTAGGATTACGGATGGATATTGTTAGTAACCATAATACATGCAAACATCATGTACTCTAAATAGTATATAAAATTAGGTGACTGCTCCCCTCATTTTAATGAGGGATATCTATCGGTTTTACGAACAGACTGCAATCCCAGTCTGAGAATATTAATAGAAGCATTAAGATCACGGTCAATAGACAAGCCGCAGAAAGGGCAATTATGAATTCTTTCTGACAGATCTTTTTCTACCAGCATTCCACAATCTTCAAAACAGATTATATCGTAATTATCTACAAGATTTTTACTGAGTTTTTGAACAAAATCTTCTCTTTTGTTAGAAATCTTTTCATAGACTCTACGTAAAGTTTTAAGGCATTTCTTTCTTTCAGGAGTTCCTTTTTCCGCTTTTGATAATCTCTTATTAGCTCTCGCCAGTTCTTTTTCTTCTTGAACGTAGAATCTAGGTGTTAGGAACGCAAGTTCCGTTTGATAATGTAGCAAAGGAGAGAATACCAACATCAATGCCTACTGACTTATTAGAATGTTCAAGCGGTTTTCTCGCGAATCTTAGTAAGTTTGCTCGAAGATATTTATTTTTGTTCTGGAAAGTTTCACAGCATATCCGGACTAAGGAGCCCGCTCAGAAGCAAAAGTCCGAGGAAAAGAGGCTGATGGATGAAATATATGGACAGGGAGTGTTTTCCTATCCAGGAAAAGGGTTTCTGAAGCAAGAATTTGTCGGCCTCAGGGGCCTTATACTGTCGGTTTCCGCCTTTATACATGGAGTTCCCCAGGAAAATTCCTGTAAGCAGTACTCCAAACCAGGGAAATATAGGAAAATAGTCAAGGGTTACAAAGCCTTCAGGCCTTAAGCCGAGCCAGAGAAGAGCAGAAAACCCGAAGGTCCTGTCTTTGAGGTATAGTCCAACAAGCACGAAAAACAGGCCAAAGAACAGGTTTTCTTTTCCATATTTCAGGAACGGATAGGCAAGCACTGCCGATACTCCGAAAAAATGGAGGATACCAAAGAGAATATATTGCCCGGGAAAGAAAATTCGGGTTATCACTGTAATTATAAGTCCCATCGAAAAAAGTCTCAGCCCTCTTTTAAGGTACTTCGAAAAATTTTCCGTATTTTTTCCTGAAGGTTTGCTCTCAAGAGCTCTTGAACGGCTGATAGAAAGGGCAGTTCCGGATATCAGGATAAAAAGGAAAGCTGCACCTCTGCCCATATAGTAAAAAGTGCCGGACCTTAACTCAACGTCGGCAAGCCCGAAAAAATCGAGGTCATAGAGAAAGTGATATGCAAGCATTAAAATTACGGCTAAACCCCGCAGACAATCAATTTCCCAGAAGCGGCTTGAGCGCTTTTCCATAGATTTTTCTCCAAACTGCTGAATCCCGTTAATAAAAAACTTCGACTTCCTTTAAAGAAAGCCACATTTTATATAATCTACGGGATACAGGGTCAAAGAAGGTACCGTTTTTACTTTTTCCTTCTGATAGCCAGTAAACATCCAAATCCTGCTAAGATTCCTGCAAGCAAATAGAAAAAATCAATGACTTGCCTCTCATGTTTCTGATTTTTCTGCTCTTTTACTACTCCTTTTGAAGGGACTTCTCCAACAGTCGAAGCTATAGTATTATTTTTATCCCATGAACTTTCGTTCAGGTAAATGCTGCGTTTTTTCTCATTTTCTCTGTCCATTGGTTCCGGATCCTTATCTATGGACTCCATATCTGTAAATGTTATCAGTTCTGAAGTCTTCCTATCCTCAGATTCTCCGGATATCTGGGAAGAAGCTGAAGGAATCGACAGAACAGGGGCATTTCCTTTTGAATCAAATATAATTTCCCTTTCCGAATTATCCAGTCTGATTTCAAGTTTTCCTGAAGGAACTGACTCTGTTTTGAATATATAATTAAACTTCCCGTCTTTTCCAGCTTTCAGTTTTTGAACTGCTGTAACCTTCAGGTTAACACTTGAAGCTCCATCTTCTGCCATGCCTTCTACCCTTACTTTATACTCTCCCGGAGAAACCCCGGAATAGGACACGGTAGCAATTCCGTTATCTGCCCATGTGCTCTCTGTCTTTGGGAAAACCATTTTCATTTTTACTTTAAGGCCTTCTACTCCTTCTGCTCTTACAGTAAAAAGATTATTAAAATTAAGAAACTCGATATTTTCAAACTCGTAAGCGTATTCTCTCAGGTAAACAGGTACTGTCTTTTCAAAAGAAACCGAGACTTCCACTTCTTCTTCAGGTGAAGCAACCCCACTGATTAGGAGTGTGTCCCCGCTCTTCGGGTTTTCAGGGACTACTTCCCAGCCTGTTACCTTAGCATTTGCAGAAGAGACTGCAGTCCCGAAAAGCAGGAGAAATATGACGAGAAAACAGAATAGAAGATTTAATCCACTCCTGTTCAGTTTAAGCACGAAAGATTTCATAGGTTTTCTTCCGGATTTTAAATTTAATTAACTTGCTTAAGTTATATATTCCGTCCTATATAATTTCTCTTTCAATTTTTGAACAGTCTCTTAAAACAGTCTCTTATATCAGTCCCAGTCCCGGGCCCAGGTGTGGAATTATTCCGAACAAAAATATATTTATAAATCCGTGAATCATCACTATGAGAGGAAGACTTTTTGTTTTATAAAAGAAATAGCCGAGTACACCTCCTGCAAAAAAAGTATATACTATCTCGTAAGGAGTGCCATAACTTGAGTGCATTACCCCAAATAAGAAGCTTGCAAGTAAGATTGCCCATGCAGGACCCAGGAACTCTTCAAGTCTTGTCTGGATAATTCCTCTGAAGATAAATTCTTCTATCAGGCTAACTACAAAAATCATTATAATTGTGAGTTCCAGAAGGTTAACAGGCGAAAGATCAGGAATAAGCGGTCTTGTCTGGATAATTAAATACTCTAACTCTGCGAAGATCAGACCTGCAACGAGAGAGAAGGGCAGATAAATTCTCATTTTCTTGAGCAAATCTGCTTTTCTCTGTCCTGGGATTTCCTGATGAATGGATATAATGATTGCCGGAATTGCCATAGGTACATATATAAATATGAAAGAGTAGAGGTCGGTTTCAAAGAAGACAGGCATTGAAAGGTTTATCAACCGAAGAATTGGAAGTAGTATAAACGCCTGGTGAAGTTTACGTATTTCCATTTTTTTTGAGACTATTATTGAAACTGAAAGGATAATAAGAAGCAGCGTATAGGCTACTGCTGCCTCTGTCACCCTTCCGGTAAAAATTAACAGTTCGGCAAAAGTAATTGCAACAACAGGAGCTCCTGCAGAAAACATTTTCTTTAAGAACCCCATTTTTTCATCAGTCTGCGTTTTAAACGTTTTCCCAATCCCCTGCAAAGAAATCTGTCCTGCTTCCGTTTCAGATGATGGATAGTCTGTGGACACTATCTTCAGGTCTCCTTTGTGACGTTTATCCAGAGATGTGTGCTCCTGTAAGGAACATTTTTTTCAGTTTCGTTAAAAAGTAGAAACTCCAGTTTCATGTTATTTCCCTCAACAGGCGGAGTAAAAGTGACTGGCTGTTCCCAGGATTCGTTATGGTCAAGTCTGATATATTTCTGATTTTCCGGAAGAGGTAGGGAACGGTTTTCAAGTCTTATTTCCATTGTATAATCCATAGCCCTTTGTTCATGGTTCTTAATCCCTACAATAACTGTCCCGCTGTCACTGGGCGCATATTCTGTTGGGTAGTTCTCAGCCACTCTGTCAGGACCCAGGATGTAAAACTCAGTGAATGACTCTCCTTCTCTGGGATTTCCTATGACATAAGCAAGGCTGCCAAGAGAAACCAGCATAGAAATTATGACTAATGATGCAAGGATTTTGTCGGCTTTGGAATCAGTTTCTTCCATAAATTCTGTTTTCAGAGTGGAGATAGAGGTTCTGACTGTGACTTCAAACGCTTCAGCTTCAGGTAAGTGCAGTCTTCTGTAATACGCAACCCCACACATAAGAAGCGTAAAAGCTGAAAGGCCTGTGAGTACAGGAACTTCCCTGATTCCCCAGTCAGTATAGTTCATTCCCAGTCCCATGAGTGGGACTACGGCAATGCTTAACCCTAAGGAAAGCAGAGCTCTTTCAATTCCTTCCAGGTCTTTTTTTGCAGGAAGAAGAGCTCCTGTCAGTGCATATCCTGGCAGGAGTAGAACCATAAGAAGTCCAAGAACTGTGCGCAGAAAGCTTACGCTGAGTGCGGGCACAAGTACGAAAATATCAGTAAGAATCACAAGACCCGCTACAAGCAGCAAATCTAGAGGAAGTAGTCTATTTCCAGCCATTTTTATCACTGCGAAAATATTTAGTAAATTCTCTTTCTGCAATTTATATTTATGTTAGCTTTCCGCCAATTTTCTCGAATCATTCTCTTTATATCTATTTTATATACTATTCTTCTTATTTTTCTCTTTATATTTATTCATACACTATATTTTACTTATTTATATCTTTTCTGCGTTTTCTCCCATTTCTTCAGCAGTATTCCACTTCCAGATGCTGGTTTAGTAAATTGTGAAGAACTTAAAAGGAAAAAAAATTTGAATGAGTATCTAACTAAGTAAGTGGTCTTAATAAGCTTAACTAAAAAAGCCACTGCTTTGAGATCGATGTTTAGAGAAATCTCAGTCCCCTCAAGCTATGTGGCAAACCCCCAGTAATAAGCTCCTGTGATTTACTAATCTATTTCTATTTTACTGTGAACCCTGGTCCCTAATTTTATTGATTCCCCTGTATCCATAAGGCTTCTTTCTATGAAAAATTTTTCCCTTCTGGTGACCTTCCTCTTGATTGTAACCGGTTTTTTATCTTCCTTTACTATTTCTCCTGTACCGAAGAGTTTTCATGCTTGCATGGAAAATTTTATTTTGTACCTTCCCCTTTTTCGGAATATGAAAGTGCTGATCACAGGAGGAGCAGGTTTCATAGGCTCCCATATAGCTGAGTATTTTGCAGAAGCAGGACATGGTGTAAGGATCCTTGACAATCTAACTACCGGTTTTTCTCGAAACATCCCTCAGCACAGAAATATAGAATTCACTCAGGGGGATGTATGTGATCCCTCTTCAGTTGAAAAAGCTGTCTCGGGTATGGACTGCGTTTTCCATGAAGCTGCTCTTGTATCAGTGCCGCTTAGTTGTGAAAAACCTGTTGAGGCTTTCCGGATAAACACTCTTGGAACACTTAATATTTTACAGGCGTGTGTTAGGGCCGAAGTTAAAAAATTTGTAACAGCATCTTCAGCTGCAGTTTATGGTAATAATCCTGTACTTCCCAAAAGTGAGGGCATGTATCCTGAACCTGCGTCGCCTTATGCAATCTCCAAACTTGATGGAGAATACCTGGCAAGAATGTTTTATGAAGAGCACGGACTTCGGACTACTTGCCTGCGTTACTTTAACGTTTATGGTCCACGTCAGGATCCAAAATCTCCATATGCAGCCGTGATTCCCATTTTTCTGGAAAGGGCAAAGGCAGGAAAAGACCTTGTTATATACGGCGATGGACTTCAAAGCAGGGACTTTGTGCACGTTAAAGATGTTGTCAGGGCAAATGCGACAGCTCTTGAGCATGGGGATGGTCAGGTCTTCAATGTGGCTATGGGGAAAAGTGTAACAGTTTTGGAGCTTGCTAAAAATATTATCAAACTGACCGGCTCATCAAGCAAGATCGTACATGTCGGATCGAGGGCAGGAGATATTCGGGACTCAAGGGCAGATGTCTCAAAAATTTCTGGCTGGTGGAAAGGCAAGATAGATCTGGAAGAAGGACTAAAGAGCCTAATTTAAGCACTAAAGGTTAATTTTTATAATTTGTTCTCAAACAGGATTATAAAATCAAGCAGTAATTTCAGAATTAGATTTTTTAAATCAAAAATTTTTAATTTTTTAAAATAAGCTTTTTAAAATAAGTTTTTTAAAATAAGTTTTTTAAAATATATTTCTTAAATCCAACTTTTTAAAAAGAGTTTCTTATTATCGAATTCCTTAATATCGAATTCCTTAAACGGAATTATTATAAAATAGAATTTAAACAGGAGAACATTGTTCTCCTGTTTGACCTTATTCCTCAGAATTTTCAGAATTTACATCCTTATTATTCTGATCTATTTTTTTCAGTATTGCTATCCCGATTAACATTATCACAAAGAAGCCTGTGTAGAAGCTGATAACTCTTGACCACACGCTTCTATTTTCTTTAGAAGACATATCAGATCCCATAACTAATTCTGAATTGTCCTGTTGTTTTCCACCTGAAATGGACTGCCTTACGTCTCCCCCTGTTTTTTCTCCAATCTCAAGGATGTTCTTGCTGGCTGTAATTGCAAACGGGGAAAAACCCGGAGTTTCGGCTTCGAAGTAGATATATTCATCATCTTCATTTACTTTTTCCGTTTTGAGGGACTCCCATTGAGATCCATCGAAATGTTGAAGGGTTATTGTATCCATGTTGATATAATTTTCAGTTATCCATTCCTTGCTTACTTTGAAACCTACAACAGCATTTTCGATATTCTCTGAGTTTGCAAAGCCGCCGTTCCCTACCCAGATGTTCAGGTATTGGTAGACCGCTCCTTTGGGACCTATAGGAGTAAGTGAAGATTTTCCTTTCAGTTCCTCGACAATAGTTGTTATCTTACCTGCAGTTTTTTTGGCATCAAAAACTATGTAGCCGATAGAGGTTGCTTCCTTTGTGAATTCGAACTTTATCCTGTTGCCGTTTGAGATAAACTGCTGGCAGAGTTCTTTTGTTTTAACATTTTTCGCAGGTTCGGGGGAACCGCCTGCTCCTCCGCTGCCTCCTCCTGAGTTGCTACCACCGTTTGAACTTCCACCACCGTTTGAGTTTCCTTTTGATTTAATCTCCACCTCTTTCTGAGAAAGCCCTACAAGTCCCTTTTCAGAGCTGTATGCGCCCACAAGGAGGTAATAGTTACCTACAGGCAGGTCGAATGCGGTAAGTGACAGCTCTTTCTGGCCAGTTTCCCCTACTGCTATTGCTCCGTTTCCTTCTCCTATAAGGGTCTGGATTTCTGTCTGCAGTTCGTTTTTGGTCAATTTTGACCTGTAGTTTGAGGAGTTAATGTCAAATTCATCAATAATATCCAGATCATTTATTATAACGGAAGTTCCGGCTTTTGTGCCATCGGAGTTGATTTCTATATTTGCTTTGTATGCCTGTTCTTTTATGAGTATAGCCCCGTAGATGCAGTCGTTTGCATCGGAATTGGAAGCTTTCTCCAGTTTCATGCTTATATCCAGGTCATTTCCTTTTACTATACTTGAGGGGGATGAAACGCACAGTTCATACTCCGTAACCACAAAGGCTGTTGAAGAAAGGACTGTCAGACTTTCATCCTGATTCTGCCGAACCATAACTATGCAGTACTGGCCCGCATCAAGGCGTCCAAGGTCATAGTCTGATATATCTCCGCAGCTATCGAGGCTGGTGTGATACTTTTTGTATTCTTCGCCCACACTGTCTTTGAAGAGGGTGTTTAAGCTCCCAATATCTCCTGCCAGGAAGGCATCAAGAAGCTCATGTGCACAATTTGATGTCAACTTGAAGAGGTAGATCTCCGCTTCTTGTTTCTTTAGAGAAGATTCTCCATGGAAAGACATAGTTACATTCTCAGTAGGGAGATATACCGGGTGTGTAATGTAAGAGGCAGTTGAAGGATATTTTATTGTATAACTTTCATCTTCCTCTTTGTTTAAGGTCCCGGATGCTCCTCCGAATTCCTTATGTTTCGGGCCGTTATATGTGATTTTTATCGGCTCAGGAAGTTGAATCCTTGTGCCTTCGTTAGGGCATCCCATGGTGATCCAGTTTCCTTCTGCCGGGTCGCTGGTATGATCCACAAAGTAAACTGCTTTATCAGTAAAGTTTAAATTCCCAATTGACTCTGCATTTTTTTTCTCACCTCCTGCCATTGCTGGTGCAGAGGTTAAGACTAATATTGCCAATACTAATATCAATAAACTTTTTCTCAATTACATGCCTCCATTTCCCCAATTTTTTATTCATTAGTTTCAGAATAGTAAATTTTCATTTAAGTTGAAATTTTTATTTTTGTGTTGTTTTTCTCTTTGAATAAATAACAAGAGTTAAAACTGCTGTTCCCATTCCTCCCAGCATGTAAACCGTATCTACGGGCAATCCTGCTTTCTTAGCAGGTTGAGGCTCCTGAACTTCTACTTCTTTATTTTCTCCTTGTTCAGTGCTTTGATTCAGATTTAACTCGGTATCTTCTGTTTCTTCCTGAGTTTCTGAGGGCGTTTGTTCCATGTCGGATTCTGTTTCCTGTAGTGAATCCGATATAACAGCTGGAGTTTTTCCTTGCAGGGTTACTTTTTTTGTGATGCCTCCTACTCTTATTTCAAAGTCTCCTGGAGGAACCGCTTTTGTATTATAGGAGTAACTGAAGTCCCCGTCTGAGTCTGCTTTTATTTGTTGAACAGCTGTAATTTTCAGGTTCACAGTTGAAGTTTCCCCTTTAGCATCTCCATCCATCTTTATCTGATATGTTCCCGGAGGGACACTTGACTGTGTTACAGTTGCAGTATTCCCGGAAGCTTCTGAGCTTTTAGTTATCCATATCAGCATTTTTACCCTAACATTGAGGTTTCTGGCTTCACTGGCCTGGACCGTAAAGCGGTTCTTGAACCCTTCAGGGATTTCCACGTCTTCTAATATGTACTCGTACTCTCCCCCCGACGCCTGAACAGCCTTTTCAAAAGTTACCTGTACTTCAACTTCCTCTTCTGGAGATGCACTTCCTTTTATACTAAGGGTATCTCCAAGAACAGGTTTTTCAGGAGATATTTCCCAGCTGCTAACTGCTGCAGATGCAGGTGAAACTATTAGTATAGCCAGAATCAGAATCGACAGAGAGGTAATTATAACGTTATGTTCTTTTCTCTTTTTATGGAGATGAGCGAGTTTTCTCACGGGAACTACTCCTTTCAAACTTGGGATATGCTCATTATTTTTAATATGTACGTATTTAAATTTTTTGAGATCTTTAACAATATTTAATATTTATAATTACATTGCAGATAGATATTCTTTAAATATTTTTCCTTAATGTTGCATTAACTTTTATTGATAGTAATTTAGATTCTCTGTAAATTAAATATAAATCTTATGTTTTATTTTTGTTTTTAATGGCAAATCCTAAGTCCTACTAATTTTTAAATTTTTATAAACTGTACAACTAAATATTTTATTCTTTCACTTCCTATTCTTTTTTTAGTAAATGCAGTAGTAATGTTATTTAATGTTTATATTCTTTTCTCGTATTTTTCCTGCATGATTATAAAAACATTTTTAGCTCATATCAGTGTATAAAATCTCAAACCTTTATCTAGATATTGATTATTTCTTGTATTGCGCTGTATTCAGGCAATTTGTTTATTATTTTTGTTATATTAATAAACTAATTATTGTCTATCAATAGTCTATTATCTGAGGAAACTTTTTTATATCATGCAACCCTCCTATTTGTATAATTTCACAAAATCTTGAGTGAAACTAATTAATTATTTATGGGAGGTATCTTTGTGTTATTAAGTATAATTTCATCTAGTGCCATTTCTTCAAGTGCAATCTCTATGGTTACAAGTCCTGGGCTTCCTCAATACGGTGCCGCGGTAGTTGTCGGGTTGATCGCTCTTCTTTCTTTAAAAGAGATCCTATCAGCATCCGAGCACTGGGACAGGTCCCTTGACAGTTCCTTTAATCTGACAATCCTGCCTTTGCTCTTCAGTTTTGGTGCAATTGTCGTTTTCAAGGTTGCAGAAGTCATTTAAATTCCAGGTTTCTGGAATTATCCTTTTTTTGCCACCAATCAAATTTCGTGCATTTCTGCACTATTCTTTTTAGTGAGTCTTCTCTGTGTTTTGACTGACGATTTTTTGTTTTTCTTTTTCAGTTTGCTAAGGCTATCTTCAGATACTTGTTCTACCTCTCAGTCAGAAAAACGGAGAAAATAAACAGTATTGAGAACATTTCATAAGAAAGTAAATAGAAAAGTAAGCAGAAAAAAGATGAATTACTCAAGGAAGATAATAAGATCAATGACTCAAGAAAGATAAAGTGGATGAAGGAAGAATAAGGTGTAAGGATAAAGGGTCAGAGATAAGATAATGTGAGTTGTTCAGATGATTAAATGTATTAGTTTCTTTTTATTACTGGGGAGCGTGGAGAGTCACGAATACCCCAATTTTCAAGTTGGGATGAAGTGAACCCTCGCTGGCTTTTCTATGTGCTCTGGACAAAGCTTGAACAATCTGTAAGAACTGCCTCCTTTTAGGTGCTGAATTACCTCGGATAATGAGGTGCTTGGATGAAATTCCAGAAACAAGTGCATATGATCCTCTACCACTCCATGGCATATGTGACTGCAGACTCAATCAAGCAGTATATTGACGATTTCCAGGGAAAAACAAAGAAAAAGTTTCGATCGAGTAGATTAAAGAAATCTGGACAACTAAGTCTAGAAGATTTCTAACTATCCGAGAAATCGGCGGACGACCCGAAGCAATTTGATTTTATATGGATAACTAATTAAAAATCTCAATTTCCTATCTGCTTAGTAAGAGTGTAAAATTGATATCATTTTTTGTATTAAATTAATTATATTTTCTTATATTTTTTCACCTACTAGTATAATATTTTCAATCTTAATATTTTTAGGAAAAGCTTCTTATATTATGTAATCTTTTATATGAATAAGTCCCAGAATAAATTGGGTCAGTTTAATTCATATTTACGGGGGTATCTTTGTGCTATTAAGTATAATTTCATCTAGTGCCATTTCTTCAAGTGCAATCTCTATGGTTACAAGTCCTGGGCTTCCTCAATACGGTGCCGCGGTAGTTGTCGGGTTGATCGCTCTTCTTTCTTTAAAAGAGATCCTATCAGCATCCGAGCACTGGGACAGATCCCTTGACAGTTCCTTCAATCTGACAATCCTGCCTTTGCTCTTCAGTTTTGGTGCAATTGTCGTTTTTAAAATTGCAGAGGTCATTTAAGTTCCAGGTTTCTGGACCTTCATTTATTCTTCTATTCTATTTTTTGGTATCTGTATGCAGAAATCTCAATCAGACTTTTTGTGAAGTTTTATCGGCTTTTTTTTATATCAATTCTTAAATTAATCTAACTTGTTAAAAACAGGTTTTCTAATATTTCTGCTTCTTATTTTTGGTACTTTCTCTTTCTTGATGTTTATTTGTCTTATAACTAAACATTCTATAACTCAGTTTATACCTTTACGTATCCTTAATTTTGAAACCTTGTATTATTGCCTTAATAGCTAATATGTGAGTTTACCTACTCTTAAAATTTAGAGATTAGTGAAAAGTATTTTATAGTATGTTGTTTTATTATGTCAGTAACCTAACATTATTTCAATGATTTATTATTATACCAGTGATATTCCATGCTCACGGTATATCTTTTAATATTTGCAGGGGTGTCCGCATATGCTGTTAAGTGTAATTTCATCCAGTGCTATCTCTTCAAGTGTAATTTCCATGATTACAACCCCAGGACTTCCTCAGTATGGGTCCGCTGTAATTGTCGGGCTTATTTCTCTACTTTCTTTAAAGGAAGTCCTCTCTGCGTCCAAACATTGGAACGGTCGTCTTAGCAATTCTTTTAATCTGCCAATTGTTCCTTTACTGTTGAGCTTTGTAGCTATTGTTGTTTTTAAGGTCGGCACGATTATTTGAGATTATTATTCTGATTTTAAAAATTTCCTTCCTATATTCTTTTCATTAATTTTTTATCGCTCAAATAGTTTTATTTTTCTTTAAGTATTATCTCCTCAGGTCTACTTAAAGTCATATTTTTTTCTGTTTCCCTTCATCTTCTTTAATGTTTTTTTAGAAAGAAAATGAAAAAAGGAAAAAAAGGTTCGGTAAAAAAGAAAAAAGGCTGAAATCTTATATTCTCGGGAAATTCCTCAAATTAAAGCTTACATGGTTTTTTATTAAGAATTCAAAAACCAGGCAATAGGTTTAGCTGGTGAGGCAAGATCCCGAAAAGGAAAACGTTGACGAATCCGTGGAGGACAGCAACAAAGGGTAAACTTTTTGTTTTGTAGAAAGCAAGGCCCATGATAAGTCCTACAATGCCTGTATAGAAAATTTCATAAATAGTGCCATATCCTGAGTGCATTAGCCCGAACATAAAACTTGTAATTAACAGGGCCTCCCACACGCTGAGAGCTTGCTCGAGCCTGCTCTGCAGGATTGATCTGAAGATAAGTTCCTCAACAAGCCCTACGAAAAAGACCATAGTAATGGTGAGCTTAAGCAGATTTACGAAAGTCAGGTCCGGAATCAGGTAGCTTGCTCGTATTGTAAGGTATTCTCCAAGTCCCATCAGGAAGCCAAGAGGAACTGAAAGAAGCATGTAAGGTACGAAATGTTTCAGGGTTATCCCAATTTGCTCAAGGGAGTCCCGCTGATGCAGTACAATTACCACTACAGGAATTGCCAGGGGCCCGTAGATAAAGACGAAGGTGTAAAGAGTAGTCTCAAAAAAGATTGGCATTGAAAGGTTAATCAGTCTGAGCACCGGGAGAAGCATAAAGGCCTGGTAAATTCTGTGTATCTTCGGATCCTTTAAGAATATCTCGGAAAGAGAGAGAGCAATAACAATTCCTATATGTACCCAGACAGCAGCTCCCATTCTGCCTGAAAACATAAGAAGCTCTGCCAGGGTTATGCCCAGGATGGGAAATGCGGTAAGGAGCCTGAGTCTTGTGGTTTCGAATTCTTCCTCATTAATTTCTTCAATTTCTTCGGGCTCAGTTGTTTTGAAAATTTTAGATAAATGGAAATTTTCCATCATCTTTTTTTGTAAATTCGGGGTTTCTCTAAGAATGCGTAAATATCCAAATAAAATCAGAACTGCTGCCCCGATTCCCACGATTGTATAGGCAATATCTATCTTCTGTTCAAGCTTTAGAAATGGCTCTGAATCTTCATAAGGATCTGTAGCTCCGAGCTCTACTGTTTCTCCCGAAGTTTCGGCATGTATCTTTTCTGAAACAGAATCCATGTCTGGATAAGGAGACAAACTCAGGTTGCTATTCGATGCGGCAGCTGGAGAAATTACTATTGATGCCAGAATCAGAATTGAAACGATGATTAGAAAGTTCAGTTCTTTTTGCCTTTTGTGAGAACTAATTAGTTTTTGCACGGAAATTGCTCCTCTTCCAGATCCAGACGAGTTCAGATCTATTTTGCGCATATCTTATTAAAAGTTTTTCGTGGGTTTTTATTATTCGAGTATCAGGAAGGTCATAAGGGCCGGTATTATACAAGCTTTTCTTGTAAATATTATATAAAGTTTTGTAGATAGTCAGCTTTTTAAAATGTCGAATTTTGATCTGTCTGATTTCCCTTAAGACTGGAATGGGTGGATGTTTAGTTTTTCCCTTCGCTACACCTGAGCCAGTTGCTTAAAGCTTAAGTAAAAAGAACCCGAATTCACAGGATCAATGTTGAATTACTCCCCAAGATGACT
Source organism: Methanosarcina horonobensis HB-1 = JCM 15518 (assembly GCF_000970285.1). Classification (NCBI taxonomy): domain Archaea; kingdom Methanobacteriati; phylum Methanobacteriota; class Methanomicrobia; order Methanosarcinales; family Methanosarcinaceae; genus Methanosarcina; species Methanosarcina horonobensis. The sequence continues at coordinate 181,481 of NZ_CP009516.1, forward strand.
TACTTCTTTTCATTACGAGCTTTTCGTTCTACTGTTAAAGGTATCGTTATTAGAGAACTTTTATACGGCACGGCAGTAAATTTATTGAGGAGATTTTGCCAAATGGTCAAAATCTAGCCGAAAATCTCTGGATGCTGGCAAATGCAGGTCAAAAACTGCCGTCTGAATTTTGCATTTACTGGAGTAATATTTAAGACTGAGCCTGATTGCTCAAAGGTCTTTGCTCTAGCTGCACCTTTTTGCCTCCAGAAGTTTATGCCTCAGTTTTCTGTTGAACTCACGTTTATCCAGAGATGTAGATCCCTGTAGGGTGTGTTCTTGTCTGTCTCGTTGAAGAGCAGGAACTCAAGTTTCATATCCTTTCCCTCTACCGAAGGAGTGAGTGTTAGTGGCTCTTCCCAGGTCTCGTTATGGGCGAGTGAAACCTGTTGCATGTTTCCGGGTAGGGGAAGGGACTCATTTTCAAGCCTCACGTCCAGTGTGTAATTTACAGGGCTGTATTCATGATTTACGACTCCGACAATTACTCTCCCGCTTTCCCCAAGTGTATAGTTTGTTGGGTAATTGTCAGCCATCCCTTCAGGCCCCAGGATATAGAACTCTGTGAAATGTTCTCCTTCTTTTGGGGTGATTACCACATAGAAAAGAGTTGTAACTGACAGAAGGATAGAGAGAATCAGAATTATTGTCAGAGCCCTGTCGAGTCCTGGTTCCGGCTTTTCCAGGATTTCAGCTTTAAGTTCATTTGCTATTCTCCTGAAGGGCACTTCAAAGGCATCAGCTTCGGGAAGTTTTTCCCGTCTCAAGTATGCAAGCCAGCACATTAAAAGTGTAAACAATGAAAGGCTTGTCAGGATTGGCAGAAGCCTTATTCCCCAGGGCGTGTAGTTGAGCCCAAGACCAATGAGGGGCACGACTGCAATGCTTAACCCGAAGGAAAGAGCTGTCCTTTCGATCCCGTCAAGGTCGGATTTTGCAGGAAAGAGTGCAGCAATAAGGGCATACCCTGGGAGGAACAGTACAAGAGGCAGGCCGACGATATTACGGATTACAGTTTCACTTAATCCGGGCACGAGTACGAAGAGATCGGTAAGGATCACAAGCCCGATAACGGCCAAAAGGTCTGAAGGAACTTTTTTTCCGGTCATTGAGGTCATCCGGCATATAATTTAAAGACTTATTATATCTCTCTGGTTTTTTTCAGAAGAATAAGAAGAGTAACTATTTTTTCCTAATACATTTTATTCTTTCGCTTCTTTTTCAATTCGTGTATTATCAGCTAGAATTTTTTTCTGTTCTTCTGTATTTCTTATGTCTTGCTGCGCGATTTTTCGACTTTTCTACATCATCTTCACTTTTTTCTAAGTGACTTTTTTCGTAGACCGATAGCTTTATTATTTTTCTTCATATGTATATTTTTTGATTAAGTCTATTTTAGATTTAACTCCCCTTGGGAAACCCAACCAAAGAATTCGGAAAGATCTTTCTAAAGTTCTTTTCTTTTTTGCTTCTCTCTTTATCCGGATATGCGGCAAGTTGTAAATATAGCTATGTAAAATTTTATGACTTCAAACCTCTGGTAAGGATGTCTAAAAATTCTGGAAAATTTACGGTACCAGTGTACTGAAATCCAGAGTGCTTACAATGCTGTTTTCTCTAAATTATTTTTTTATTTTTTGATATTTATTTTTTCCCTGTCGCAATTTTATAACTATTTTTTTAAAGTCTATAGTTCAATAGTATATCATTATATTTGTCCAACTAAGGCTTGCTTGCTATTATTATTTCTGACGTATTATTATTATATTGTTTATTCATCAATAAATATATATAGTCATGACATATATGTCATTCTAAAAAATTAAAGTGCATTTCGTACTCAAACAGTTATTCAATAAACTCTATTCATTGCGAAATTACGATAGTAAGTAACTTTTAGGCGTTTATAACTGTCTCTACTTTATAATATTAGTTAAAAAGGGGGTCATACAAATGAGTAATGAACTGCTTATGGACAACAATACTCAGTACTCAGCCCATATAGAAAACCAGCGCTTCAGGGAGTTCTCCTCTCAAAATATAACTGCTATCCTTCCAGTCTGCAATGAAGAAGTTTCAATAGGGAGTATAGTTCTTCTCACCAGACTTTATGCAGACAATGTAGTAGTGATTGATGACGGCAGCACTGACCGCACTACTGAAGTCGCTAAGAAAGCTGGAGCTCAGGTGATTGTACACAAATTCAATCAGGGAAAAGCTGAAGCTCTCAAAACCGGATTTAAAATTGCAGTCGATCTGGGCGCAGATATTATAGTTACTATGGATTTGAACAGCCAGCACAACCCTGCTGATATCCCAAAGCTCGTTGCTCCTATCATCAAAGGTGATGCTGAGATAGTAAATGGCAGTCGCTATCTGAATCATCCGGGTAAAAATGACTCTATCTACCGTCGCATAGGTCACACCATGCAGGATACAACTGCAAAAATGAACTTAAACCTTGGAATTACTGACACGCAGAGCGGTTTCCGCGCCTACGCAGCCTCCACAAAAGACATTTTCCGCTTCAGCGGCAAAAAAATAGCCATAGAAAATGAAATGCTTGCTGACGCAGGGAGGTCAGGCATCCGTATTACCGAAGTAGAGATCGGAGCCTACAATAACTCCGAAACTTCAATCAGAAATCCGGCAAAGTACATGCTCGGCACCCTGAAGACTGTGGTTGAAGACATAGAAAACAACAGGCCTTTGTACCTCTACTCCGTGCCAGGTTTTGCCCTTGCAACATGTGGCTTTTATATGGGGTTCAAATTCATGGAAGCCTTTTTCCTGGGCAGTGCAAACCTTAATTTCGGGCATACCTTCCTGATGGTTTTCCTGGCCCTTATAGGAGTATATATGACTTTAAAAGGAATAGTAGCCCATTCGATGGAAGGAGCTTTCAGACAAGTAGATCTTGTTTGATATTTACTCTAATACTTTGAATCTTATTTAGCTAACTTAACTAATTAAGATCAAACAATTATTCAGATGCGAGGATTAGATCATTAAACTAACTAAATTTGCTTTTTGTTCCCCATATGCCTGAATAATTTCAGCCAATTAATACATTCACCTGGTTGATACGTCCAATAATTACTTGATATGTCATTAACGGTCTTACTTACAGTAAATCTATTATCAGAGGGTTATTCAAATGAATCAAGAACGGCTTAAGGGTACAAGCATCCAATTACTATTAAAAAAAGAGGGGAGTCATGATGTAAAAGGTACATCCCCTCAAAATGTTACCGTAGTTCTTCCTGCCTTCAACGAGGAAGTTTCCATTGGTAGCATAGTCCTTCTCACTAAACACTACTGCGACAGTGTAATCGTGGTTGATGACGGCAGTTCTGACCGCACAGCTGCAATCGCCAGGAACGCAGGCGCCCATGTGGTTGTTCACGAGGCTAACAAAGGCAAAGGAGCAGCCCTCAAGACCGGCTTTAAAGCCGCTGCCGACCTCGGTGCGGATATTATAGTTACTATGGACTCTGACGGTCAGCACAATCCTGCAGACATTCCCAGACTTATAGCCCCTATTATTGACGGCTATGCTGAAATGGTCAACGGCAGCCGCTATTTAAGCCATAATGATAAAAACACTCCAGTTTATCGTCGTGTCGGGCAGACAATCCTCGATACGGCCACAAATATGAATTCAGGTCTCAAGATTACAGATTCGCAGAGTGGTTTTCGTGCCTTTGCAGCCTCAACAAAAGATATCTTCCGCTTCAATGCGCAGGGTATGGCAATAGAAAGTGAAATGCTTGCCGATGCAGGTAGATTCGGATTAAAGATCAAGGAAGTGGAGATCGGGGTAAGGTATGATGTTGACTGTTCAACAATAAGCCCGGTAAAACATGGTTTAGGCGTCCTTGTTATGGTTTTAAAAGATGTCGAGTTTAAAAGGCCTCTTTATTTCTTCACAGCCCCAGGAATTGTTCTGGATGCAGGCGGTCTGATTATGGGTGTGATGTTTCTACATAATTTTACGCTTGGCACAGGTCTGTATTTTGGGCCTACGGTACTGATGGTCCTGCTTATTATTGTAGGGACTTTCATGACTTTGACAGGAATATTACTGCATTCTGTGTCTGCAGTTGCGAGGAAAACAGATGTGGTTTAAACTAAATAATTAAAAGGGGGGTCTTTTTTCTTGAAAATACTGCGAGTTGCACCTGATATATATCCTCACACGGTCGGTGGATTTGGTATACATATTCATGAAATGTCTAAAGAACAGGTCAGATTAGGGCATAATGTGACTGTATATACAGCTTCTGAAGGTGTCGAACCTGAGTACAAAGCGGATGATGGTTATTATGTCCGTAATTTCAAGCCACTTATAAAAGTACTTGGCAATTCCATTATGCCTTCCATGCTTTTTAACCTCCTCGAAGAGCAATCCAATTACGATATTGTCCATGCTCATTCACATCTTTTTTTCTCAACTAACCTGAGTGCAGTGGCCAGACAGATCGGCTCAACCCCTCTTGTTATAACTAATCATGGCCTGAATTCTCAGACTGCTCCGAAATGGTTTCAGGACTTTTACACTGCAACAGGTGCACGTCTAACCTTTGCAGCTGCCGATAAAATTCTCTGCTATACTGAGACCGAAAAACAGGAACTTGTTGATCTGGGGATAAAATCCGATAAAATTGGGGTAATCCACAATGGAATTGATACCGATCTATTTATCCCTGCCAGAGATCCCTGTTTTGATAAAAAGGACCTGCTCTGGGTCGGCAGATATGCAAAAGGAAAAGGCCTCGATTACCTTATAGATGCTTTCAGTATTTTGAAAACAAGACATCCTGATGTTACTCTTACTCTGGTTGGTAAAGGCCCGGAAAAAGACCACATTACCCAAAAAGTACGCGATCTGGACCTGGAAAGCAGTATTATCATGAAAGACTTTGTTCCGAATTCCGAGATCGTAAGCATGTACCAGAATTCAAGCGTTTTTGTACTTCCAAGCCTTGAGGAAGGAGTTCCAAGGACGATTCTTGAAGCAATGTCCTGCGGGACCCCTGTTGTTTGTTCCAGATTACCCCAGCTTGTTGATATTGTTGAGGGCTGCGGGTTGCTAGTGCCTGTAAAAGACTCTCAAGCCCTTGCAGACAGCATTTCGAAAGTGCTTTCGGACTCCTCTCTCGCAGAAGAATTCCGGGAAAACGGGAGAAGAAAGGTAGTTGAAAATCATTCGTGGAAAGACACAGTGAAGAAAACGGTCCAGCTTTACAAAGAGTTGATCTAAATGTCCAAAATAGTTATCACAGGCGGTGCAGGTTTTATAGGCTCACATATTGCAGAAAACTTGGCAAAAAACGGACATGAGATTGTCATTGTAGATAACCTTGATCCTTATTATTCTGTTGATTTGAAAATGAAAAACGTAAAGACTGTTCTTAACAGTGGGGATGTCACTTTTGTTAATGCAGATATTACTGACCTTTCCAGGATGGGGCAGATTATTGATAGTACAGTGGACTATGTTTATCACGAAGCTGCCCAGGCAGGGGTAAGAATTTCAGTTGAAGACCCATTTAAGCCGAATGACGTGAATGTGCTGGGCACTTTGAATGTACTTAAGGCTTCTCTGGATGCGGGTGTAAAAAAGGTCATTAATGCTTCTTCTTCTTCTGTTTATGGAAAAGTAAAATATTTGCCTTTTGACGAGCAGCACCCAACAGAACCGGTATCTCCATACGGTGTTAGCAAATTAGCTGCAGAACACTACTGTAGAGTATTTTACGAAGTGTATGGGCTTCCAACTACTTCGTTACGTTATTTCACAGTATATGGACCAAGGATGAGACCTGATCTTGCAATATCAATATTCACTCGAAAAATGCTTGCGAATGAGCCTATTACTGTTTTTGGAGATGGAGAGCAAACCAGGGATTTTACATTTATTGAGGATGTCGTAGAAGCTAACAAGAGACTTCTTGACAATAAGATAACCGATGGAAAGGTTTTGAATATCGGTGGTGGAAACCGAATCAGTGTAAATTGTTTGATTGAAAACCTGAGATCGATTACCGGTTCAAAATCTGAAGTTATTTACGCAGGTAAACAAAAAGGAGATACAGAGGATACTCTTGCAGGTGTTGATCTGGGAAACGAAATGATTGGGTACAGACCGCTATTCAACATTAATAAAGGCTTGAATAATTTTGTAGACTGGTTTAAAACTGAGGGAGATACTCATGGGTTCGATAAACAAGTTAATGTTGCTTCACCAGGTTCGCAAAAGTCAGTGACTTCAGTTGTTCATTTAATTGAATCTTATAAAAAACATGTTTTGTATAATTCAAACTAATTTTATTGAAAAAGAGGCTTAGAAGATTAATACTGTGAATGATTTTTTATGAAAGTCTTAATTTGCGCTTCAGAGTATTATCCTTATGGATCTGGGATAGCCAACGTTGCATATAATGTAGTGGAACAATTGAAAAAAATGGGTATCGAATGCAGTGTTTGCTCTCCCACTGGCCCTGATATCAAGATTCCATATTTAGAAGGACATGGACGCTTAGGCCTAATCCATTTTTGGTACAAAGTAAGTAAATATTTTAAAGATAAGGCTGATGACTATGATATAATCTGGTTGCATTATCCCTTATTTATTGGGAAGATTCCTTTTAAGAACTCTTTGGTAACTGTACATTCTACTGCCTATGGATTTATGAATGAGAATATCTCTCCCAAGTTTTATTACAGGCTTTCTTATTTGCTTGAGAAGCATTGTTTAAATAGATTTAAAGGAGATGTTCGATTTACAGGAGTAAGTTCAAAAACCTGTAGTGAACTGAGCAAAATATTACCACAAGATCAATATATAACACGTATTTTAAATGGAGTAGATACTTCCATTTTTAAACCAGCAGTATCAAAAGATATTTCACGAAAAAAGTTTAATATTCCTCTGGATTCGAAAGTTATTCTTTCTGTGGGAAGGTTAGTAGATCATAAAATGCCATTTCTGATGCTTGGTGTTTTTAACGAACTCCAAAAAAGGACTTCTGATAAATACACGCTCGTAATTGCGGGAAAAGGTAAGTTATTTGAGCCTTTAAAAGAGTACAGTGCCAGTCATAATATTGGTAATGTTCTTTTTCTTGGTTTTATCCCGGATAGTGATTTACCTGATCTTTATTCTTGTTCCGATTATTTCATAATCACCTCTAAATATGAGGGTGGTGAACCGGTTTTAACCATAGCAGAAGCAATGGCGTCTGGTTTACCTTGTATAGCTTCACCTATCCCGAATTTTAAAATTATAGAAAGCTCCAAAAGTGGAATATGTGTTGATTTTTCAGATAGCAAAAAAGCTGTAGAATTGATTCTTAATTTTATTCAAAAAGACAATTCTGAGTGCTCTATATATGCAAGAAATTATGTAGTCCAAAATTTGGATTGGGGTATACTTGCAGATAAATATCTGAATGAATTTAAAAGAATTGTTCCTGAGTAAATGCTTCATTTAACATTTTACTTTTAGGTGGGTTTGGATGGATTACGTAAAATATCAGGATATTGGTTTAATAACCTCTCCAATAGCTATCGCTAATCGAAATCAATTATCAAATTTAGTATATATTATTTCTGCGATTTCAAAAAATATTTATTTCATCACTGGTAATGCCGGTTCTAATATTCTTGAAAAAGATAGTAAAATCCATACTTACCTAATAAGATATAATATCAAAAATAATTTGTTTTTGAAGGTTGTAGCACATGTTGCATTACAATTAAAAATATCATATAAATTTATCCAAATAAATAGAAAAGCTAAAACATGGATTTTTTTTCATGGATCTGGAACTCTATTACTCCCTATATTCCTTGCAAAACTCTTAAGAAAGAAAGTAATTCTAATGCTACCTGGTTCTTCAAAAGCACTCAAATACGCAAGAGATCCTTTTTATAGGGTTGTCAAAATCCTAGAATCTATTAACCTAGCATTATCAACTCAAATCATTGTATATTCAAATATTTTAGTGAATGATTGGAATTTAAACAAATATAGCAACAAAATTTCTATAGCGCACGAGCATTTTCTGGATTTTTCAAGCTTTTCTCTTACGCACCCATATACGGAAAGACAAGACTTGATCGGATATGTTGGGCGTTTAAGCGAAGAGAAAGGTATTTTAAATTTAATAAAAACAGTGCCTGAAGTAATTAAGTGGAATCCTGATATAAGATTTTTAATTATAGGTGATGGAAAGCTACGTAATGAGATAGAATCGTATTTAATTAAGAGTAATATTCTTGAGTATGTTATATTTTCTGGCTGGGTATCGCATGATGAGCTTCCAAAGTACTTTAATCAAATGAAATTAATGATTTTGCCTTCCTACTCAGAAGGACTTCCAAATGTTATTCTTGAAGCAATGGCTTGTGGTACTCCAGTATTGACAACGCCAGTTGGAGCAGTCCCTGATTTTGTAGAAGATGGGAAAACTGGTTTCATTATTGAGACAAGCTCACCGGACTCTATTTTCAGAAATATAATTAGGGCTATGGAATCTCCGATCTTAAATGAAATTTCTAAGAATGCAGCTTTAAAAGTAAGAGCTGAATTTAGTTATGATTCTGCAGTTAAAAATTATGAAAGAGTCCTTTACCCATATAAATGATCAAAAATAAAGTAAGTGAGTAATGAAATTATCAAATCAATTTACTTTCTTTATGTCTAAAATATTACGTTTGGCCCAGGGATCTTAAAATGAAGATTAAAGATTACATTGAAGCTGGTATGCATATTTTTTCAATTGCTTTCCCTTATATCATACCATTCATTCTTCTAGGTGCATATTTATGTATGCTGTTTATCGGCAGATCTGATTCGGCTATCAGAGGAATAGTCATTGCAATTCCAGCAATCATTTCATGTTATTATATTATAAATCTGAAAAATGAGCAAATTGATTTAAAAAAAGATTTATATATTTTTACCTCAGAGAGCAATGTCCTTAATTACGTATTTTGGATAATTTACCTTTTTTCAATAACGGTTTTATTTATCGGCGAAAGCAGGCCCTGGTACTATTTTCTTTTAATCTCATTTTCTTATCTGATCATATTTATACAAATATTTTCTAACATTAAAAAGCCTGCATTAATACTTACAGAGTTATTCTTTGTTATGTCAAATTTGATCTATAGCGTTACTATGAAGTATGGATCATATTTTGGAACAACCGATCTGCTTTCCCATATATTTATGTCTCAGATTACTCATATTTCAGGACATGTAATTCCAGTTTCTCTTAGCAGTTATTCTTATTTTCCTTTATATCATATCCTGCTATCGGAAACATCTTATCTTTTGAACCTTGATATTAGAATGTCTCTTTTTTTAATAGCTGCACCAATATATGCAATCACAATGGTCTTTACTTATCTTGTTTTTTTAAAAATTTCCGGTAATCAGCAAATTGCTCTCTTGTCTTCTTCGCTCTATTCATTAAACTCAACTGTAATATATTATGGTGTAAATTTAATCACAAGAACATTGGCTTTCATTTGTTTTATTATTATATTGTACTTGGCTTATTCAGGTAGTCAGGAAAAAAAACATAGGATGAGGTTCAGAATTCTTTCCATTCTGATTTCCATATTTTTGATCCTGGTTCATCAAGTTTCAATTCCTCAAATCCTATTGTTATTCTCAATCATATTTATTTCAGAATGGCTCACAGGTAACAAGAAATTTTTAAGTAATACTTATTATGTGCTGATGAATGTTATGTTTATTTCTTACTGGGTTTTCGTAGCCTATGTATTTGTCACAAAGGATATAAGCTCAAGACTGAACCCAAACTATCTAGATTCGGTCGTTCTGCTTAGTGGAAACTCTGGAGTATCCCAGAGCGAATGGCTGGGTATATTAGGGCTTTTTGATAAGTCTATATTCCTATTTTTTGCTTTAATTGCAATCGGTTATTTCTTAAAAAATCATAAAAATAATTATGCATCAGTTTTTGGACTAGTCGCATTATTTTCCCTTATCTTTTATATTCCAAACCCGTTGAACTCTGTATGGCAATTTATGGTGCTTTTTAGGTTTGATCGGCTAACGCTACTTGTTAGCCCATTTATTGCTTTTGTAATGGGCGCTGGAATTTATTTATATTTAACAACTGGCTCAAAAATTCATTCTAAACTATTTAAACGTAAATTTATTTTAGTATTTATTTTATTTTCTGTTTTTTCATTTATCTCATTAGTTTACAGTGTCTCTGATTCGGACGATCTTTGGATAAAGTCTCAACATGAGTACTTTAATAATCAAGAACTGGACTGTTTTAACCATATTTCTAAAAAAGTTCCTTTTGGCTCTATTATCTACTCCGATTATCACACGGTGCGATATTTCCCAGGCAAATTTGAAAAATCTCAGTCATTGGGTGTTTCATATTATGGAACTAAAAAAATTAGTAATGTTACTTCTTTGTCCTCTTATAAAGGGTATATTGTAATACGCGAGCAAGAATTGGCAAGAAACGGGCTTTACTTCGGACAGGGTGAGCTTGAATCAAGGGATACGCCTAACTATCTATATGCAGGTACTCCCGAAAATCAGATTGAATTATATTCAAAATTAGAGTTAAATCATAAATTTTATTCTAACTCTGCAGTTTCTATATATCTCAATCAAAGAGATCAATCTCAAAATATGATAACCAATGTTATTCATTCAGAGGAGAAATAATATGGTAACAAAAAATTTCAGAATTTTTTTTATTCATTACAACTACCTAAATTCTAATAATGGCTCAAATACTCATATTCTGGAGCTCTTTCACAATCTGAGCAGATATGCAGATGTTACGCTATTTGTCCCCAAAAGTAAGGCAAGGTTAGAAATGAGAAATATAAGATATATTTCTCACGTAAATAAAAAATTTTTCATAGGTATTTCCTATGAGCTTTCTTTATTTTTACATTTATTTTACGAATGCTTAAGAAATAAACCTAATGTAATTTATCTAAGACAAAATTCTTTTTCTTTCTTTCCTATTATATTATGTAAAACCTTCAAGATTCCCTGTATTATTGAAATAAATGGATTTATTCATGATGAGATATTGATGAATAGGTCATTAAAATCTGTAGCACGTAATCTAGATCATTTTTTGTGTATATCTTCAGAAAAATTCAATTATAAATATTGCAATAGAATTGTATCTGTCACTCAAAATCTCAAAGAGAAGCTTATAGATGCGTACAATATATCAGAAGGTAAAATTGAAGTAATTAATAACGGTGCAAACATAGATTTATTTAAACCCTTAGTCAAACAAGAAGCACTGGATAAGCTGAATCTGGACTCCTCTAATTTCCATATCTGTTTTGTTGGCAATTTAGCTCCTTGGCAGGGAGTTGAATACCTTATTAGAGCTGCTTCTTTAATTTTAACAGAGTATCCTCAGACACGTTTTTTAGTAGTTGGAGATGGTGTTATGAAGAAGGAGTGGTTGCAATTAGCAGAGAATTTAGGAGTGTCGGATAAATTTATTTTTACTGGTAGTGTTCCCTACAACATGGTTCCAATATATATCAATGCTTCAGACATTTGTGTTGCTCCATTTATTCGTGAAAGAAATTCGAAGATCGGCTTATCAGCTTTAAAAACGTATGAATATTTTGCCTGTGGAAAACCGCTCGTAGCAAGCAGTATACCTGGGATAAAAGACTTGATTGAACTTTCCGGCGGTGGAATTTCGGTAACACCCGAGAATCCTGAAGAGCTAGCAAATGCTGTGATCAAGTTACTTCCTGATGAAAATACTAGAAGTTTAATGGGCGATAAGGGCCGTAAATATGTTATTGAAAATCACAGTTGGGATGGTGTTGCAAGAAAAGTATTAGGTGTGTGCAATGAAGCAAGAATTCATAATATCTAATCTTTTGTCTGACTGAACTGTACATCTGGAGAAACTGAGAATGAATATGCTCATCTTACTATAGGATCAATAGAAAAATAGAATAAACCCAAATTAGTTTAAAAAAAGACTAGAATATATTTATTGAGATAAGTTATGAACAATTAGGAGCTTTAAAGAGTTATTTTAGAAAATCAGACGTAATGTCTGGATATGAAACAAAAGCGAAAAATTGAAAAATTCTAAGTACGAATTTTTCATGAGTATTATTTACTGTTCTTGCAGTAATTTTTCTGTTTTCTAGGAGGGTCTAAAACAAATTTATATAATTGATAAAGTCTGCGATACATAACTCTTTTATTTTTTAATATATTTAATATATTTAATTGAGGTCTAAAATTGGATTCAATACAAAAAAATTGAGATGCCCTTTATGCTTTTAAAAATGTTATTTTATACAATCTTTCAAAACTTAATCATAATATTTATTAAAGTTGGATCCTTATTTAACTAAAAATTTTTAGAGTAATAGGAAATCGGATAGTCAAGATAATACCATACCGTTTTCTAGACAAAATGTGATACTCATGCAATACAGCAAATTTGCAAAAGATGTAGGGATAGTAGGGATTACTCAGGCTCTTATCAGTCTTGGTAGTTTCTTTTTACTTCCAATTATTACCAAGACTCTTGGATCTCACAGTTACGGGGTCTGGGTACAGATTAATATCACTATTTATCTCTTAACGCCACTTGCTCTAATGGGTTTATCTATGGGGATCATAAGGTTTCTTTCATCCGAAAAAGATAGAGATAAGATAAGGGAGAGTTTCTTTTCAGTCATAGCTTTCGTTATTCTAACTGGTCTGTTTATATCCTCATTAGTATTTCTATTGTCTGATCTCTTAGCAATGTATATATTCAAAGACATTACCACTTCTTATCTAATAAAAATTGGAGCTTTTTTAATTCCTCTTAGTGCAGTTACTCAAATTTCAACTTTTTATTTTAGAATATTCCGATACATTAAAACTTTTGCTTTGCTAACTTTATTTCAAACTTTTGGGCAACTCTTTCTGACACTAATTTTTCTCCTTATGGGCTTCGAATTGTTAGGTGTTATCTTCGCAGTATTAATTGTCCAAAGTCTACTGTTCTTAATTTCTATTTTTAAAATAGTATCTCAAATCGGATTTAAAGCTCCCCGGTTTAAATATATTCGTGATTATCTGAAGTATTCTGTTCCATTAACTCCAAATTCTCTTATTAGATGGGTTACTGATTCCAGTGACAGGTATATGGTGTCTTATTTTCTAGGATTAAGTCAGGTAGGGATCTATTCAGCTTCCTATGCTATAGGAAATCTTATTCACTTATTTATTACGCCTATTCAGTTAATCTTATTTCCTGAACTTTCCAGATTATTTGATGAGGGCAAAATTGACGAAATAAAAACTTACTTAAGCTATTCTTTGAAATATTTCCTTTTAATAACGATTCCTGCTGTTTTTGGATTATCCGCGCTTTCAAAACCAATTTTAGAAATTCTTACAACTCAGGAGTTCATTTATGGAAGTATTGTTATACCTTTCATTGCTGTTTCAGGATTGTTAGCAGGTATTTTCCAGATAGTTATCAACATTACACACCTGGTGAAGAAAACAAAATTTAATCTATACATTCATTCTTTTGCAGCTCTCTTAAACATAATTTTTAACTTTTTTTTAATACCTTCAATAGGGATTATAGGAGCAGCAATTGCTACTTTAATTTCTTATTTTTTCATGACAGCAATTTGTTTGTATATTTCTTTTAAATACATAGAATTTAATATCGATTCTATTTTTATTTTAAAATGTTTGATTTCTTCCTCCATTATGTCGGGGATTGTCCTTTTAATAGGTCCTTCCAGTATTATGGAGCTTTTAATTTCTATAATATTGGGTATATTTGTTTATTTTTCGGTAATGGTGTTGATTGGAGGTATTAATAATTATGAATTAAACTTTATAAAAAAACTGAGCAGAAATACTATAGCTATGTTTGTTTAATATGAAGGAGTCTGCCGTATGAAGATTATATTCACAGGGGATCTATTTCTTGGAGGAGATCTTCTAAATAAACCTACCAAAGAAATTGTCAAATTCACTTCATTTGAATATGCAGATAAAAGAATTGTAAATTTGGAGCAGCCAATAAGTGATAATAATCTTATTGCTGATAAGTGCACATTGTATACTGGCTCCTTTGCCGTTAATCAATTGAAACAATTAAAAATAGATGCTGTTAATCTGGCTCATAACCATATACAAGATAAGGAAAAAGAAGGAATTAGAGATACAATTCTTCATCTAAATAGTTCTGAGATCGGGCATTTTGGTGCTGGTAAAGATATTCTTGAAGCAAAAAAGCCATACTACCTTACAGACAATTTATGTATCATAGGTTATTGTGATTTTGGCCGTTCTTATTTAAATCAAGTCCAGATAGCAACGGCCAACAAAGCTGGTGTAAATCCGTTAAGATATGAATCAGTGATAGATGATCTTGATCAATTACCAGAGGATACGAAAGTCATTCTGTATTTTCATTGGGGCAAAGAGCATGTCTGGCTCCCAACTGCTCACGATGTTGAATTAGCAAGAAAGCTGTTAGATAATAATAAAGTTTCTTTAATTTTAGGAATGCATTGTCATAGAGTCCAAGGATATATAATCCATAACGGAAAAAGGGCATATATGAGCCTTGGAAATTTTTTATTCCCGAATTTTTTTATCACTCCTCCAACCCAAATAGCTTATCCTGACATAATACCTGAAAAGTGTACTATTACGAGGCAATACCATAGTGTTGCCAGGTTAACTTATAAAAAATGGAAAACTGCTAACCGTGTATCGTTAACTATAGAATATGATACTGAGACGCAATCTGTAAAGCATATCCCAGTAATTCAAAGTGATAATGAGCCAAAAGTTGAGGAACTTACCGGATTTTCAAAAAAATTAGTTATTTTATGGATTCACTTTTTGACCGAAATGTATAAAATTCCGCCTAACTTATATTGTTTAATTGAGAATGTTAACTTCTTTGTTGTTTATAAGTTATGGAGATTCCAAATCTTTATGTTCTATATAAGACAGCGTGGCTTCAGACATTGTATTAAGAATTGTAGTACATTTATTCGGCAAATAATCAGTAAAATATAATTTTTTATTTTTTTAATATGGAAGGGAATATGGACTTTCATAAACTCAGTAAATTATTTTATAAAAAGAGATTAATTTTTGCGACCAGTGCTAGATATTTTAACAATTTAAATTTTGTTGAGAAAAAAGATAACCTTTCTTTTGAATTGATATCCTCAAACAATTTCCATAAGATAGCTAGCATTTATGAGTCTTCTGAAAATGATCCAAAATTGAAAATTTTGAAGAACAGACTTAACCGCCCTGATATCTGGAAAGGTGTGATTGCTAATTTGGACAAAAAACCTGTAGGGTGCCACTGGATATTATTGCCTTCAAAAGAAAAAATCCTCTATGACAGTTTTGAAATTAGTAATAAAGCTGCTTTATTTTGCGGGGTATTCGTAAACCCAAATTATAGAGGAAAACGCATCTACAATTCAATGCAACAATTTGCCTATAATATGTGGATTACTGACTTTCCCGATAGAAACATAATTACAATAGTTGAGAATGAAAACAAATCTTCTTTAAAAAGTAATTTCCGAATAGGATTAGAAGTTACAGGTGTGAATCATCTTTTTAAGTTTTTTGGAAAAAATTTTCTTTCAGTCTATTACTCACCTAATCATAAAATTCAGGTCTGGTATGTATTATCTAAGAAAAAATGGTGAATATAGTGAAACCTTATGCAATAGTTTTTAACTGCTATTTTAATGGCCTAAGTATAATTCAGGAGTTAGGCAGAAACGGCGTAAAATGTATAGCTATGGATTATATCCATGATATAGGAACTTTTTCAAAATATGCCACTTATCAGCAGTGCCCTAATCCACTAGAAGATGAGGATGAATTTGTTAATTTTTTATATAATTTCTGTAAAGAGTTAGAACATAAACCGGTTCTTTTTCCGACAAATGACCAATGGGCCGTAGCCGTCTCTAAAAATAAAAAATTATTATCTGAAGTATCACTTCCTGTTGTAGCGGATTGGGAAGTAGTAGAAGTTCTGATTAATAAAAATTTATTTTATGAGATCGGGGAGAAAATGAACTATTTGACTCCCCGGTCTTGGAGTGTTAATGATTTAAACAACCTCAACGAAGAAAATTTTCCTATTATAGCAAAACCAGTTTTCAGAAGGATTTCTTCTAATGAAAATTTAAAATATATTACTCAAAATATGGATCGACTAAGATTTAATGTTATAAAAAATAAAGAAGAGCTAGCTTTATTTGTCAAGAAAGAAAAGGTATTTATTGATAAACTTGTCTTTCAAGAATACGTTAATGGAATGTCAGATAGTATGTATACTGTTGGCATTTATTCAAATCGTCATTCTGAAATTTTAGGTTTATTTACAGGTCACAAGGTTAGAGGATATCCTGCAGAGAGCGGTGATTGTATTATTGGTGAGTGTGTGAAAGTTCCTGAGTATATAATTGAAAACACAAAGAGAATAGTAAAGGAACTAAAATATTCGGGAATTGCTGAATTTGAATACAAAAAAGACTTGATATCTGGTGAATTTAAGCTAATTGAAGTAAATCCCCGTTCTTGGTCCTGGATTGGAATTACTCCAGCGTGTGGAGTTAGTTTACCTCTAATAGCCTATAAAGACTTATGTGGGCAAAAAGTAGAGTATACGGAAAGTTGTTTAGAAAATAGTTCTGTGAGGTATGTGAAGATTATTCCAGATTTCTTTAACTGTCTTTTTTATTATAAAAAAGATTATCCCCAATGGGATATGTCTTTTTTCACATGGGTAAAAAATGTAAAAGCAAAAAGAATCGTTTTTGCTGAATTTAATGCCCGAGATTGGGTTATATCGATGAGACTGCTATATAGCGCTTTCCATGAATTGGCTAATATTTTCAAGGCTAAATTTTTTAAGCACCATAGGATCTAAAATAAATTTAGCTTTATAGCTACTTTGGTGCCTTCTTATTAAATTATTTAACTCACTTTTTTTAGATAGTGTACCGAAAGTTCTGTAAAGTATGATTGACTCTGTATTCTTTTTCTTTCATCACAAAAAAAACAGGATACAGAGTCAATGGTTAATGTCATCTCATTTATAAAAGATTATCTTGTCGATCAGGAAGATGGAATTCGTCATCTAATTACCTGGTTTTTAAACCTTGTAATGGAGGAGGGCTTCCTCCAATCTGGTGCAAAACGTTATGAGAGAACTGATTCTCGCAAAGCTAGTAGAAACGGTTACAAACCCCGTACTCTCCTTACCAAGTATGGAGAACTTGAATATTAAAACCTCAATTCCGTGAATTTCCATTTGAAAATAAGTATTTAATAATGGAACAGTAATCAAAAAAGAAGAAAAAAGGATAGAGAGAATTTTACAGAAGTTCAGACACACTGCCTTAAATCCCTATTGATATACGTTTTTAGATAAAATAACATTTATTCGGAATTAATCTATTATTGTATAATTAAGAAGTATTCTCTAATTTCGCAAAAAGCTTTTAGATAATAATTTTAACTGCTTCGCCTAGGTAAAACAATGTCAACGACCACCTTTGTTAAAATTCAATAAATAACTCTATCTGAATCGATTTCCACTTGCACTCCTATGGTCTTTTCTCGTAACGTCAAGAAGGTAATTTTCTTTATGCCCTTAAGGGTTAATATTTGGCACAAAAAAATTTAGGAATTATAGCGATGACTAAAAATTGAATGGTTAAAAAATTAGAAAGTTGATAATTTTCGATTTATAAATGAGTTACATATACAGATTAATTTTTTTATTACTTAACTCACGCCAAAACTAACTTTTGTTCCGTATTAATAAAGTTTCATAACTATTTTTCCAATCAAAAAACCAATTAAATGTTACATATTCAAGGTTAAGAGGCTTAATTTTTAATTTTTGGAATCTGTTCACTCTTTACAGTATGGTTTTTAGACTTATAGTGCACAACCTTAAGCTATATTTTAACTTTTAAATATTATTTTTGTATTATTTTTACTTTGTATATTATACTATTATTTAAGTTTAAATAAATTTTTATAGTTCTTGTGCCTATTACATCGTAAGTTTAGTTTAACAGATTCGCCTGAATTAACAGCTTTGTTCTTTCCATTTGCCTCTCAAACTGTTCTCACCATACTGGAGGGCTAAACACTCTTTAGTGACAATTATAATTAAAATTCTAATATATTTGGGGGTGTATATTATGACCTTAACTATCGCCGCAATGCCAGCCTATAATGAATCCAAATCGATCGCAAACATAATCTTGGGCTGCAGAAAATACGTTGACAAAGTAGTTGTCATCGATGATGGTAGCCAGGATAATACCGCCGAGCTTGCAGAATCTCTTGGTGCCTATGTAGTTCGCCATGAAACCAACAAAGGCTACGGGGCAGCTCTCAAAAATTGTTTTGAAACCGCCCGCAGGCTCGATGCACAAGCAATGGTCATAATAGATTCTGATGGTCAGCATGACCCTCATGAGATCCCCAAACTCCTTGATCCTCTGAAAAACGGTTTTGATCTGGTAATCGGCTCAAGGTTTGTTAACGGCAACGGCAAAAACGTCCCTCTCTACCGTAAGTTAGGAATGAAAGTCCTTGATGTTGCAACTATGATGGCAGGAGGTCTCAGAGTTACTGATTCTCAGAGCGGCTTCCGCGCTTATGGAAGAAAAGCTATTGAAACTATAAACTTAAGTGGTGAAGGTATGTCGGCAGGCTCTGAGATTCTCCTTCAGGCCCACGATCATTGCCTTAAGCATACCGAAGTGGAAATCCATTGCAGGTACGATGTAGAGAATTGTTCAAGTCAAAACCCGTTTGTACATGGGCCTAAGGTTCTTTTGCGGCTTTTAAAGGATATGGAGTACAGGAGACCCTTATACTATTTTACAGCTCCTGGAATGTTTTTAGGTACAATTGGGATGTTCATGGGACTGAAATTTTTACAAAATTTTTACCTTGATGGAAATTTAAGTTTTGGGCCCACATTGTTGATGATGTTACTGACTATTATTGGGATGTTCATGGCGTTTACAGGGGTCGTATTGCATGCTGTGTCAAGGACGATTCATCAAATTAATGGTCACAATTCTGAGAATTTATAAAACATTGAAGCATAGTTTATTAATTTCTATATAAATATAAAAATAATGTATTCTAATAACCAATATTGTCCTTGTCGTACAATCTCTTCAAAGAATTAAGCAAAAAGGAGGGCATTGAGACACCCGGGAATTAATTGGTGACATAGGATTATCTCTCAGCATCACTTCAGAGATCCTCAAAAGATGCAAAATATGCAACTGTTGTTAGGTGAACTTTATGGATAATAATGTTCTGATTCTTGGTGCAGGTCCAGCAGGGATGTCAGCTGCTTTAAGATTGCTCAATAATAACGTTAATTTTTCAGTAGTTGAAAAAGAGAATATTGTTGGGGGTCTTGCGAAAACAATAGATTTCGGACCGTTTTCTTTGGATATCGGTCCCCATATATTATGTACCAAACCCTACGTATATGATTATAATGAGAAAATATACCATTTCATCAGGGAGTTATTGGGAAAGCAACTGATCTTCTATGAAACATCGAATAGAAAATATCTCGAAACTGTCCGTGTTGGCGGAGACGAATTTGACTACCCTATTCAAATCAAAAACGCCTTACAAAATGTCGGTTTTATTCATGCCCTGCACATGGTCTATGATTATATGGAGGCCAAATCTGCACGTAATTTGAAGGAAGATACATCATTTGAGCAGATAATAACCACCCAACTAGGGCAATCTCTTGCAGATCTTTTTATCCTTAAATACTCCGAAAAAACCTGGGGACTCAAATGCTCAGCCCTCTCTTCTGACCTGGCCTGGCGAGTTGGTGAGTTCTCAATACTGAGTGTTCTTATTGAGCAGCTATCAAACTCATGGAAGAATCTTAGGTCTACATCCGGGCACCCGGTCTGCTATCCCAAGCAGGGCATAGGATTAATCTGTGAGCAGATTAGAGCGAACATCGAAAAGGGCAAGGTTGGCGAGATAAAGACCGAGTCCTATCCCGTACGTATTCTGCATGATAACGGACAAATTTGCGAAGTTGCAGTCTGCGAACAAGGGATCATCCAGTCATATCGTCCTGAATATGTTCTGTCGTCTATTCCGATCGGTCAGCTTATCCAGTTATTAGATCCTAGGCCACCTGATGAGGTTATACATTCTGTTTTGAGCTTGAAATACAGATCGCATCTCTGTTTGTATTTAATTGTCAATAAAGACCGCGTGCTACGGGAACATTGTATTTACTATCCAGATCCTGAAATCCCGTTTGCACGGATGATGGAACAGAAGAATTACAGTCGGGATACCTGCCCCGATGATATGACTGCTCTGGCGATTGAGTTTTTCTGTTGGTATGAGGATGATCTCTGGAATAATGATGACTCAGAACTTTTTAGGATTGCTATTTCTAAGTTGGAGGAACTAGGTATAGTCAAAGAGGATGAAGTCGTTGATTACTTTGTTCACAGAGAGCGATTTGCATACCCTGTATATGATCTTGGATATGCAGATCGTTTGAGAACTGTAACCACTTATTTAGAAGGCCTAAATAACCTCAAACTCATTGGACGCTCCGGGACTTTCACCTATATGGGCCAGTATCGTGCGATGGAAGCAGGCTCAAACGCCGCCGATAAAATCGTAGGTGAAATCTTTAAAGAATCTGGCGGTGATTTACCGTGAAAATCCTGAGGGTTGCAGGTGACCTATACCCTGCTTTCGTTGGTGGGATTGCTATCCATGCCCACGAGATGTCGAAAATGCAGGCGTCTGTGGGACATGAAGTGACAGTCTATACGTCCATCTGGGAAGACGAACCTCTGGAGGAAGTACGTGATAATTATCGCATAGTCAGGTTTAGAGGAATAACGATTTTCCGAAACCCGATATCGCCGAATCTATTTTATCGCCTGTTACGTGAGAGAAACAAATATGATGTCATTCACGCTCACTCCCACCTGTATTCATCCACAGTATTTTGTGCCCTTATGAGGATGATAGGCTCGTCCCCCCTTGTCGTTACGAATCACGGTCTCATTTCGTCGATCGTTCCCATGTGGCTACAGAAAATATACATCCCGACTATTGGCAGGTGGGTCTATGATACCGCTGATAGGATTATCTGTTACACAGAGACAGAGCGGGATCAGTTAATTGATCTGGGGATCCAGCCCAAAAAGATAACGGTCATCCACAATGGAATAGATACAGAGCATTTTGCTCCTTTAACAAATATTCCTCCTAAGAAACAGATCCTCTGGATAGGAAAATATGTCCCGGGAAAGGGTGTCGAATACCTCTTGCGAGGCTTCCAGTTATTCTCAAAAAATTTCCCTGATTACACCCTTTTGATGATCGGAAGAGGACCCCGGAAGGATGATTGCCTAAGAATGCTTGAGGATCTGGGCCTCACGGAGAAGGTTATTCTCAGGGATTTTGTCGATAATAAGGATCTCCCTGAGATCTATCAGCAATCCAGCCTGTTTGTCCTTCCAAGCCTTATGGAGGGTGTTCCAAGGGCAATCCTTGAAGCAATGGCCTGCGGCGTTCCGGTAGCCTGTACCGAACTCCCTCAGTTGGTCAAGATTGTCTCAGACTGTGGACTGTTGTTCCCGCTCAAGAATCCTGAGTCTCTGGCTGCTGCTCTTTCAACTCTGGTATCAGACACTGAGATGGCTCAAGCTTGCGGAAAGAATGGAAGGAAAAGAGCAGTCTCCATGTACTCTTGGAGCGACACTGTCTCCAAGACCTTGGATCTGTATGCCTCTCTTACCGGAGGTAAAGTGATGAATAACTCTCGCGAAAGTGAGGACGGCTATCTCAAACGCATATCTGGAGTTTCCAGTCATGATGAGGTGAGGTGAGCCATATGCTGTTCTCCCTCCTTTATGGGACCTCAAATCTCGTCGCCGAGCACTACTCCAGGGTCTTCTATGAGGTCTACGGCCCCCGGATGCGCACGGACCTCGCGATCTCCGTTTTCACCAAAAAGATGCTCGTAAACGAACCGATCGCGGTCTTTGGGGACGGCGAACAGACCCATGACTTCACCTATATTGACGATATCGTCTGGATGAACCGGAGGCTACTGAAGACACATCATGCCGATGGTTATGCGATGAACGTCGGCGGTGGTCACCAGATTACAGTGAACGGCCTGATTGCTCATCTCAGAGAGATCACCGGAAGCGCTTCTGAAGTGGTGCACTCTGACAGGCAGAAGGGTGATGCGAAGCATACGCGGGAGTTGGTAGGGTACAGGTTGGAGACAACCATAAAGAATGGTTTAAAGAAATTTATGGGCGGTATACAGAATCTTCACGCTGCATGTCATAGTGACTGAAGGATTTCCATGAAACTACTGGTCTGCACAACAGAGTATTTTCCGTACGGCGCAGGCATCGCCAACGTTGTATACAACGTCGTGGAACAGCTTAAAGGAATGGGTATTGAGTGTACGGTCTGTTCACCAACCGGTCCGGATATCAAACTAGGGAACCAAGCCCTGATACCGAAAATAGGTATCGGTGGGTTGCTCAACTACTGGCATCAGGCTTCCCGGTATTTCAAAGACAACGATTACGATGTCGTCTGGCTCCAGAATCCCTTTATTCTTACTGGAAATCCCTTCAAGCGTTGCTTGGTGACAATGCACTCAACCTACTATGGTTCGAGCACGCATGGCGTCGGGACTTTCCCGCTTCACCTGTATAAGTCACTGGTGGCTCATATCGAACGTTATTGCCTTACTCGCATGCCTCCCGACACGCTCTTCACCGGCGTAGGCCAACCAGTCTGTGAAGAACTGGAAGAAATCGGGGTCGTACAGAATATGATAACCTGTATCCCTAACGGGGTTAATGCCAGGCAGTTCCGCCCATTGGATGATAAGAAATCGGTGCGGAAGAAGTTCGGAATCCCAGAGGATGATATCGTTCTCCTGAGCGTCGGGCGGTTAACTCCCGCAAAACAACCCTTTACCATGATCGAGGTATTCTCGCACCTCGAGAAGAAGCTGGGCAACGTGACCCTCTGCATCGCAGGCAAAGGCGAGTTATTGGAAGAGATAAAAGGCTTTGTAAAGGAAAAAGGGTTGCGCAAAGTTCTTTTTCTTGGGCACGTAAACTATGAGTGGGATCTCCCTGATCTCTATGCCTGTGCTGATTACTATATTATGACTTCGAAGTACGAGGGGTTGCCTCTGACACTGCTGGAAGCGATGGCTTCGGGCCTGCCATGCATAGTGTCTGATATTCCAAACCTGAGGGTTGTCGGAGATGCTGATTGCGGGATTATCCTCAATTACGGGAACATTAGTATGGCGTCCGATCAAATATTAGATTATATCTCAAATGATCATTCTGATCATTCTCGAAATGCGAGAAAATATGCTCTTGACAAACTCGATTGGCATATTATTTCAGAGCAGTATCTTAAGGAGTTTTTAGGCTTAATGTGATGACATTACGTTAGACCTTTAGTTTGTCCCTGAACGATAGAATATATTGTAATCCATGAATAGGCAAGGAATATGAGATATAACACAAAAAAGCATATTGGGTTGCTAACTTTGCCCTTGGCAAGGGCTAGTGTGACACCGCTATTACATTTAGTTGAGATTTTAAATAATATCTCAACGAGATTTACCTTAGTTACTGGTAACGAGGGTCATTTGGCGTATAAAGGAGAACATCGCTTTATCGTACATAGCGTTAATTATAAAATAGACAATTCTGTATGGAAAGTCGCGAGGTACTTGTATGGACAAGTAAAGGCATCAATACTATTGATTAAAATTTCAAGAGGAGTTGATTTTTGGTTCTTTTTTGGAGGACAACGTTCGGTTGTTCCCATAATTGCGGCAAAGTTGTTGAACAAGAAAGTTATTATTGTGATGGCCGGATCAGCCATAAGGGACTCATCATTCTCCCAAGATAACTTTCTGGAAGTTATAAAGATGTTATCGTCAACTTGTCTCTCACTAGCAGATAAAATCGTCATTTACTCACCAAATCTTATCCCGGAGTGGGACCTTGAGTCCTATCGCCACAAAATTGTCATCGCCCACCGCCACTTCCTAGATTTCGAGACCTTCACCGTCACCACTCCAATTTCCAACCGCTCTCCTCTAATCGGCTACATCGGCCGGCTGAGCGGAGAAAAAGGCATCCAGCACTTTGCCAAGGCTCTTCCCGCCATCTTCATCGACCGGCAGGATCTCCATGTGCTCATTGGTGGGGATGGGGAATTAAAGGATTCGATCGCCGTCTCCCTGCAGGAAGAAGAGCTTACCGCCCGCGTCGATCTTCCGGGCTGGATCTCACACGATGATCTCCCCAAATACCTGAACCAGCTCCACCTTCTCGTCCTCCCTTCCTACACTGAAGGGCTCCCGAATATCATGCTCGAGGCGATGGCTTGCGGGACCCCAGTGCTTGCGACACCAGTCGGGGCGATACCTGATGTTATAATAAATGGCAAGACAGGATTTTTTATGGATAATAACTCGCCCGAGTGTATCGCGGAGAATGTGATCCAGGCGCTGAATTCCCCCGATCTGGAGCAGATCGCGGAAGCCGGGAGACGATTTGTGGAGAAGAATTTTACGTTCGGAAGTGTGGTTGAAAGGTGGAAGGAAGTGCTTGAAGAGATCTAACTGGTATCATATAGCTAAAGCTCAAATAAATGATTACTTTCAGTAATGTGTTAATGAAATGTAACAATTTTGAGATGTTAACATGAGTCCTACTAATTATTTTTTAAATCAGAAATTTGATGATATAATTCCTATTTTAGGCGTTGCGTCTTCAATTTTACTAATTTTTGTGTGTATGTCTTTTAATCGTACAGTATATTTATTTCCTGGAATTCTTTCACTTATTGCTTGTATGATATGGTTTGGTATGAGGAAGAAAACACTTTACAATCAGTATGCACACTTATCTTTTTCAACAGATATTATACTCAATTCTTTATATTTTATTTTTTTTTCACTTAGTATTTTATCTATCTATTTTAGACCGAATCTGTATGAAAGACCATTATTTTACTTTATTTTAGTGTCTTTAATCGTGGGGATCATGGCTCTTAGAATCTTCTGTAACAATATTTCAAATTCTCTGTTTATATTCCAAACAATATTAATTGGGATCTCTATTTCATGGTCCCAATTATTAATATTTCCAAGTCTGCTGGGCGTTGATCCTTGGTATCATCAAGCTTTGACATTAAAAATACTTGATATACATTTTATACCTGATGGATACAGTTACTCAAAGCTTCCATTATTCCACATATTAATTACTTTAACTTCTTTAGTCACAGGATTAGACTATAAATTTGCTACAATGCTCTCTGTTGGTTTATCACAAATTATATGCAATGTACTTTTTATTTTCTTGCTTGGAAAGTTCCTATTTAACAATAGGATTGGCTTATTAGCATCTTTATTACTAGTTGTTGCTGACCATCATATTTATATGAGTTATTGGTCAATTCCAAATGCCTTTGCAGTCGTATTTGTTTTATTTCTATTATATCTTTTATTTAAAGTAAAAATGAATGATTCTGTATTAATATCCATTGTTTCTATTTTACTAATGGTAGATATAATTCTCACTCATAGTGTTGTTTCAGTATTTACAGCAATTATTCTAACTTTTTACTGGCTGGGAAATTCTGTTTGTGATATATTGTATTCTAAAAAATATACCTCTATTACAAAGAATTATTCAATTTTATTTATCGTATCGATGTTTGCATGGTGGGGTTTTGCCTCTGGACATCTGTATAGTATTTCTAAGCTTCTAAAATGGGGTTTTAGTAGAGATATATTCGATAAAACACCTACTATATTAATATCAAAACACATTGCTACAGTGTCATTTTCAGAACAATTATTTAATAATGCTGGCATGTTTTCATTTTTCGCATTATCTTTTGTTGGATGTTTTTATATGATGTCTAAAAGGTATGGAAATCATAATACCTTTAATTTTGCATTTATTGGATTGATCCCGTTATTCTTTGGATTTTTTTCGTTAATTAGTAGTCATTCTATTGTTGAACATAGATGGTGGTATTTTGCTGAGATTTTATTATCTATTCCTCTCGCGCTCTCATTTACATTAATAACTAACTATTTTAAACAAAATTATCAAAGTTTGGGATTATTTTTTCTTTTAGTAGTTTTCATGTCATTTTTTTTAATAATGAGCCCTTTTGCAAATAGTGACAATCATATATTCTCACCAAATACTTCAATTACACACTCCTTTACAGCATCGGAACTCCAGGCTGTTAAAACAACATCAATAATCTGGGGAGGTACAATCAAAACAGATAGATATTACGCGAACAGCCAAAAATTCGAATATAATAATTTTGAAGCTTTTTGTAATGAAATTTATCAAAAGAATCCAAATAATTTTTTACACAGCTTGGTACTTACAAGAAAAGCGATCATTAATAAACCATTTAAATTATTTTCGTCGATTGTTAGCCTTGATTACGATCCAAGAATTCTTCTTGATGAACATGAATTCTCCAAAATATATGACTGCGGGTCTGTTGATGGCCGTCTGAAGCTCAGGTTTTAAAATCCAATTTCTTTATGAGGAATCTAATTTATCAAAAAGGGAGTTAATATGGAAAAAATAAACCTTAACATATGTCTTCTATTACCTGACTATTTTAGTGAAGAGATGCCTGCCAGGCCTGCGATTACTGAAATATATGGGAAGCATCTATCCCTTAATCATAATATTACTTGGATATGTCCCTCAAAAAAATTATATACACAATTGTTCGATCTACAGAAATACGAGCAAGTTAATGTTTATTCAATATCTCATCCAATTTGTCTTGGATTAATGTCGAAATCTTTTAACTTTATTATGTACTATTACAAATTGTACAAGCTTATGGCTGTATTATTCACAAAAGAGAATTTTGATATTATTCAAGTAAGAAATGATGTTTTCAGTGCCTTAATTGCTATATATTTCAAAAACAAATATCGTATACCATTTGTGTTTCAATATTCATTCCCAATAGATGCTTTCAAATTTAGAAAAAGAAACATCTATTACTTTTTTGGAATTCTTCAAAATTACCTTCAAAAGTATATACTAAAAAATGCAGATCTTATCTTTCCAATAAGCGAATGGATGGAGTTTAAGTTAATAAAAGGGGGAATCTCCAAATCGAAAATGGTGCCACTTCCAATGGGTGTGAATCCAGAACTATTCGACTTTAATATAGATGGTTCAAAGATAAGAGAAAGATACGGTTTAACTGACTATAAAGTTCTTCTTTATGTAGGGTCCATGGATAAACTACGATCACTTGATCCAATAATTCATGCTTTTTCACTCATTAGGAAAACAAATTTAGACACAAAGTTGTTAATGGTTGGTGATGGAAATGATAGATCTCATCTCGAAGAATTATCTGTAAAATTTGGAGTCAGTCAATATATCATATTTACTGGAAAAGTCTCTTATTTCGAAATCCCTTATTATATTTCATCTGCAGATATATGTTTATCGCCGATTAGACCTTTGGACATTTATAAAGTAAGTTCTCCTACAAAATTATTTGAATCAATGGTCATGCGTAAGCCTGTTGTTGCAAATAAGGAAATTCAGGAACAAAGAGAAGTTCTCGAAGTAAGTAATGGTGGAATTCTAGTTGAATTCCAGGCGGAATCTTTTGCTAGTGGAATAATCAGATTATTAAAAAATCCTGACATTGCAAAAGCTATGGGAGAAAAGGGATATAGATGGGTCATAGAAAATAGATCCTATGAATCCATGGCTTATAATGTAGAAAAAGAATACTTCAAACTTTTAAAATCTTACGGAGTGTCACAATCTTGAGTGGAATATTTGGATTTTTTGATCAAAATTTTAATGAAAACTTAATGAATAGTTTTCTTTATTTAATTAAGAATACAGAATATTGTATCACAGATAAGATCCTCAATCATCTATGCCTTTTAGGTGAGTTAGATATATCAGGCTCCAAAGTGAAAGAATCAACAAAAGTTGATGAGGATGACATAAGTATAGTTTGTTGTGGCGAAATATATAATGAAGGTATTAATAATCTTAAATTAGAAATACTTCGATTATATAAAGAGAAGCAATTACATTCACTTTCTAATTTTAACGGTTCATTTGCAGCTGCAATATATGACCACAAAGAGGGAAAAATTACTCTTGTAAATGATAGATATGGTTTAATGAAATTATTTTATTATTATGATAACGATCACTTTTGCTTTAGTCCAAAAATGAAACCGCTTTTAGCAATTTGTTCTGACAAAAGTCTAAGAGATGATTCAATTGTTGATTTTTTCACTTTTGGCTATATTTTAGGTGACAAAACATTTTTTAAAAATATCCATCAATTGCCTTCTGGTTCCATATTGGAATACTCTAGAAATCAGTTAAAAATTACAAAATATTGGTTTTACGAATATGACGAGAATTATGACTCAAGATCCAGTGATGAATTGATTTCTGAACTTGGCACTTTATGGCAGAAAGCTATAAAGCGTAGAATACAAAAGAATGATCGGGTTCTTATCCCATTAAGTGGTGGTCTAGATTCACGTGCTATTTTAGCAGAGGTTTTACAAATAACATCAAAAGAAAATATTATAACATTTACTTTCGGACATCCTGGTAGCTTTGATTTCGAAATTGGAAAACTTGTAGCTAAAAATGCAGGTGTAAGGAATATCGAATTAGGTGTTGAGATGGATTCTTTTGAATCTCAATATAATATTTCAATTGAAGATATCGAAGGGCTTATTGATGCCACACCATATATTGCTCTTAGAGGATATAAAGAGATGAAAAAATATGGAGCGAATATTATTTCAGGGTATATGGGTGGAGAAATTATGGGTTCTCATATTTCTTCAGAAATGTTAGATAAAACGCTAAAATCAGAGTTAAATTATATTGATGCTAAAAATATAATATTTAATAAAAATAGTATATATAATTTAAATGATATTAAATTATTATTTAATCAATCTTGCATTGTTGTTGATGACCTTGAACAATCTTTTGAAAATACACTACAAGACCTAATAACAAGAAAAAATTATGATATGGCTAATTTTTGCTCTTTATGGGATTATACACAAAGACAAAACAAATATATAATGACCACTCTTTTCAGATATCGTGGATCTTTTAAGAATTTGACTCCATTCTTAGATAACGATTTAATTGATTTTATGCTCAAAATTCCGCCTGAATTGAGATTTAATAAACATTTGTATACATTAATGCTCTTGAAAACATATCCCAAATTATTTGAAATCCCCACAAAAAATAGTTTTGGACTGAAACTGAAATCTCACAAAAAATTGAAGTCTCTCAAAATGGCGATCTTATTTTCAAAAACAAAAATAAATAATGCTTCAAGTATTTTGATTAATAAAAATATATTTCTTAATAAAAATAAAAATTATATTGATTATGATGACTTTCTACGGCGGAATTTTGAATATAATTATTACATTCGAAGTATGGTTTTTAAAGTTAGAGAAAGAAAGTATTTTAATAAAGAATTCATTGAAAATATTTGGAAACTGCATATGAGTGGTAAAGAAAATTATTCAATGTTATTTGGTCTATTAGTTACATTTGAGTTGTTTTATGAGTCGTATGTTGAAAATAATGATTTTTAATTTTTTATGAATTCGTTGCAATCATTTAATTTTAGAAGTATATATCACTATTCGAGTAAGTAAATTTAAATGTTTATAAAATATAATTTTTGGGTAAGTAGACTGAAGAATCTATTATTCGCAATTAAAAATAAGAATAATTAATATTTTAACAAATTTTTGATTAATAACCTAGAATTTTAGATTTGAGGTAAATAAATGAACATATGTTTATTCTTTAACTTAATTCGAAATTTAATACTTGAGCATCTGTTTTTATTTATTAGATACATATATTGGAAAATGCTTTTTAATGAATTGGGCAAAAATGTCAGATTCTATGGTAGTATTAAAGTACTCAGGCCAAATAATGTTTCCGTAGGAAATAATTGTGCATTCAATGATTATGTACTTCTTAATGCAAGAAATAAACTATATATTGGAGACAATGTGGTTTTTTCTTCCGGCGCGACCATTCATACGGCAGGTTTAATGTACAATGATCCTCAAAAGAGTCATCTCAGTAAAAAAATATCAATTGAAGATGACGTATGGATCGGAACAAATGCAACTATTTTGCCTGGAGTAACTATTGGAAAAAACAGTGTAATAGGTGCCGGAGCAGTAGTTAATAAAAGTATTCCTCCGAATTCAGTTGTAGTAGGAATACCTGCTAAGATTATTAAGACTATAGATTTTTTTGATCGAAACGAAGATAATTATCATTAGCTTGAATAAATTTCTTTTTTTCATTTATCTGACTTTCCGCAGATGTCTTCAAAAAAATAACATTTTTCCTGTTATCGTTTTTGGAGAATTATTCGAATATCTTTAATTATTATCCCAACTGAATCTTCGGGAAATGGCTGCTGGAGGCTTTTAATGAAGGCAAAAGGTCGAGAATTGTAGGACATTTAAAAAACACATGCTTGAGTAACCAAGGAGATTTCCAGAAAAAACGATAGCAAGAAAAATTATGAAAATTGAAAGGACATCTGCGGAAAGTGAGATTTATGATTCTACTAATTTTTCTCAGGCTTCCGAATAGTTTTGATCAACTGAAAAAGAGGATTTTTTCACTGCTTTTAACATTTTTTCTATGATTATAATCTCAACAATAGCCATTGATATAGAACAGAGTGCATATAAGATAATTGCAGCAATCCCTGCTCCAATAATTCCAATCGCACTTAGTAACCATTTTAATGTAATTAAATATATAATAGTTGCTACTAACTGAATCCAGAAAGATATTTTAGGTTTACCTATTGATAGCATTGCAGGTTGTAACGGGAATGAAAAAATAGCTATAACCATTGCTAACATATACATTATTGTTAGTGATTGTGCTGCAACATAGCTTGATCCAAAAAAAGTTTGGATAGCCCATGACCCAAACATTATAAAACCTATCCAAATAAAGGTCGCACTTGCTCCGGCGATAAGTCCTGAACGTATTATCAACTTTTTAAACGCTAATATTTCTTTCTTTGCCCATAATTTTGAAAGTTCTGGATATATCGATTGATACAATGAATCAGAACACATCGCCGGTATCGAGGCAAGTTGTTTTGCGACTTTATACAGACCGGCTCCTTCCGCACCTGCTATTCCTCCTATAATTAAGGTATCAACTTCTTTTCGACCCAAACCTACTGATCCAGTCAAGTTTGTTGTCAATACGAAGTTAAAGATCCCAGGGTTGAGGGAATTAATTTCTTTTAAAGGAACCTTAAAAACACCAGTGTAACCTTGAATCTGAAGTTCTCTCCAACCTAAGCTAAATAGTAAAATTTGTCCAATAATCGTAGTAGTTATATATAAACTAATTACCGTCCATAAATCTATGTTGAGATAGAAAATTATAGCAATTCCTGTTAGTTTTACTGTTGCAGTTATTATATGTATGATTGCGAATAACCGAAATTTATTGAATAGTCTAAGTACTCCTGTAGGAGTCCCTGATAAGTTAAAAAGAATAGTTAGACTATAGAATGTTGCCATATTTACAGTATCATTATTCCATGATAACCATGAACCAATTATTGAAACAATCAAAATTGCTGTTATTGTCCCCACAATTGCTGTTAGCACGTCGATGAGTGTACAAAACTTAACAACACCTTTAAACCTATTAATATTCTTGTTTTCTAGAGCATCTCCTCCATATTTTATCATGGCTTGCCAAGACTGAAAGTTAACAACGCCATCAACAAGCGTTACATATGAGATAATAAGAGTAAATAATCCAAACTGACTTGGCCCAAGGACACGGGCCATAAGTACAAAAGTAGTAAGCCCTAGAATCCATGCAATCATATTTGCGCTTAAGAGAGTGCCTGCATTCTTGAATAGCCGCTGGAATAAGTCATCTTTGAACCATATTCTAATTCTCTCGAATAAGTAATTTCGAAATATATTTTCTAAATTTTTAATCTTAGAGCCTCCATAAATTTTTCATTTAAATGTCGTACCCATTCTTAAAACAAAAGCCAATGCTACTAATGATAGTTTATGCTCTTTTTACAGGCCATCCAAGTATTTGTTTTTCAAGTGAGTATAAATCTGACTTTTACAGGTATCTCTCTAGTGTCGGGTCAACGATTAAATGTCGAATAAAATTGGCTACAATCATTCATAATCATTCGATCCTTTAGGATTGATGCGACACTAGTGTTGATTTTTTAGAATACCAATTATTTATGCAATTAGTTATCTTTAAATTTCAGTTTCGTGTTACTCTTATTAACTGATTTAACATTTTTACTAAGGACTACAAAATTTTTTGTAAAACATTGATGACCAAGAAATCGGCCTATTAACTTCTATTACACGAATTTAGATATTATTGATAACGTCAAATCAAAAAAAATCACAAGTACAATAGATACAGTTAAGCTAAATGAAATTATTATCCTTTTAGTCGTCCTCTCTTTCCCGAGCGTGCTTATTTCTTTAATCTGTGAGTTAACATTAGTATCATATTTCTTATTTTTTGTAGTTCTGATGCATAATCTTTGGATATAATAGGAAAAAATAATTACAATAGGAATTCCTAACAGTACTAGCAGCAATCCTTCAGCTGATTGACTTAAATCTAATGAATTTAAACATAATTTTACTACTGTTAATATTTGAAGATGGAATAGATATATAGAATAAGAAGATTCTGAGATAAAGGATATTAATTTTGATTTTTTGAAAAATGAACCTTTGTTATCATTTCCAATTGTAAGGGCACAACTTAAGGCTCCTATAAGAAATACTAGATAATATCGGAAGAAATCCATACTTATAATATTGTATTTTATTTTTAGTACAAAAAAGATAAATAAAAATAATATCGAATACATCACAAGCTCTTGATTATTTTTTGAAAAATAAACAATAATCGAATAGGATATATAGTATAAAAAAATGATCCCGATAAACCAAAGTCCTGGCATATGAAACTGAGGAAAAAATCCTTGTAATCCAGTTAAATGAATTAAAATATTTATATAACTTATATTTAGATTAAATGGCTTTACTATTTCTGAATCTAAGCTAAGATAGCCAAATAATATTAAAGAACATAAAATCGATACACAATAAAGTGGATAAATTCTTATTACCTTTTTTTTAAGAAAAATACTTATTTCTTTCTTTGATTTAATTCGATCATTATATTGAAGCAAATATCCAGAAATAAAAAAGAAAATAGTTAATCCTATTATAGCAAAGTAGTAATCATACGTTTCTATAAATTGTGATTTTGCAAAGTTATCTATATGAGAAAAAATAACTAATAAAATTGCTAAAGCACGTAAATAATCTAGCTCAAATAGTTTCTTTTTTTCCATACTCTCACTGATATGTATCATTTTTCTATTCTCTTCAAACTCAAGAATTTTTCTTCAAAAAATATGATAATTATATAGCTATAAAGATGAATTTGCCTTTTATTGTGTTCTTTTTAAATTTGGGTAGTTTTAAACTTTTTCCACAATGTAAGACTCATTCTCCCATACTTTTTGAAGAAAATAGTTATCTTTCACAAGACTATCGGATCTCAAATGTTTAAACTTCTTTAAACCATGACATTGTTCCAAGCAATTCCTCTTTAAATTCATTTTTTGGAGTATATCCAATTCCTTTAGCTCTTGAAATGTCTGCAAGGGAATGTTTTATATCTCCAGGTCTCGTAGAAACATATTCAGGCTTTATTTCTTTGTTAAGTATTTCGTTGATGTTGTTTACTAGTTCATTTATTGTAATTCTCCTTCCACATGCAATATTGAAAACTCCAGTCTGATCTGACTCACAGGAGAGTATATTCGCATCAACAACATTCTGAACAAATGTAAAATCTCTACTCTGTTCCCCATCCCCGTATATCACTGGACTCTCATCATTCAAAATCGCAGTAATAAATTTAGGAATTACAGCAGCATACTGGGAATTAGGATCCTGCCTTGGACCAAAAACATTGAAATACCTTAGACTAACTGTTGGAAGCCCATAGAGGTCTTGAAAAACCCTGCAGTACATTTCTCCGGTTGCTTTTGTAATTGCATATGGAGACATTGGATTTATGGGCATATCTTCTCTTTTTGGAAGAGTTGGAGTGTCGCCGTACACTGAAGAGGATGAAGAAAATATTACTTTCTTAACTCCAGTGTCTCTTGCAGCTATTAAAACATTCAGTGTTCCTGTTACATTGGAACTATTTGAACTGAAAGGATCCTTCACACTTCTTGGAACACTGGGAATAGCTGCAAGATGAAAGACATAATCTTTATCTTTGAAAATTTCTGTTAAATTTAAATCTACTATGCTGCCTTTTATTACAGTTAGGTTCTTGTGGTCTAGCAGATGTTTTATATTTTCAATTTTGCCTGTAGATTCGTTATCTATGACTGTTACTTTGTTGTCCTCAAGTAACTTCTCAGTAAGGTGGGAGCCGATAAAACCCATCCCGCCAGTGACTACTACTTTTTTATTTTCCAAAAGATCATCTCTTGTAAACTTGTGAAACGGTTGAAATTTTTGAAGTTTGCTTTTGAAGTTTGCTTTCCCGAACTTCTTTTTTTATCCTCTGGATGTGCCCTCTTCCAAGAGCTTTGACTTCACAGCCGAGTTCGAAATATCTTCTTATTTTTTCGTCGGGTAATATCCCGAAGCAGTCAATAACTGCAATAGGTCCGCCTGCCATTTCTACAATGGCTTCCGGCTCAAGAGTAAAATATTGATCATGTGGAACTGCAAAAATCAGAGCTTCTATGCCTTTAACAGCTGCTGGGAATTCATTTTTCATTTTCAGCTCTGTTAGACCATCCTGATTTCTAAAGAAACGTTTCCAGGACTGGCCGGATGCCGGATATGTGTCCTGGCTTTCCATCTCGTACCAGTGGTCTACATATGGGTCGTGGACACGCATCTCAGCGCCCATTTCCGTAAGTTTCCTTACAACAATTTCGCTTCCGCTGTATCTGGTATCTCCTACATCCTGCCTGTAGCTTGCTCCACAGATCAGGACCTCTGCTCCGGCAATATACCGGTCCATATTCCGTAGAGCGTCCCTTGTGAGCTCGGCTACGTGAAGAGCCCTGGTATCGTTAACGTCGATTGATGTTGGAGTGATTTTAAACACATCATCTCCATCTTCAAAACCCAGAATGTGCTTGTATGCCCAGTAACCCAGCCCTCCGTCTTTTGGAAGACAGTAGCCGCCTATTCCCGGACCTGGGAAAATTATATTGCTGTGGGTCGGGCGCATTTTTATTGCATTTATCACTTTTATAACGTCCACACCGTTTCTTTCGGAAAAAAGGCTCCATTCATTGAGGAATGCGAGTATTGTCGCACGATATGAATTTTCAATAATTTTTGCAGTTTCGGATTCTATTGGCCTGTCCATTACCGTCAGGGGGTGGTCTCCGGTATTGATAACTTCTTTTAAGAATTTTTCAACTTTTTCTTTTGCTTCGTTATTGCAGCCAGCGCAGACCCTCCAGAAATCGCGCACACTTGCAACATAATCTTTTCCTGGCATCACTCTTTCATAGCTGTGTGCAAGCAGAGGGGTCGAATCTATTCCACGCTTGTAAAATGCTTTTTTTAGGAGTGGAAGTGCAACGAATTCTGTAGTTCCTGGAGCAACGGTTGTCTCGATCAGGACAAGGCAATCAGGGCGGATGTTTTCTCCAATTGTTTTCATAGAGGATTCGAGTGCAGCCATATCTGCTTCGCCGGATCTGACGTTTCCAAGCTCACACTTTATGTAATCACATTGAATATCTACCACGACAACATCTGCAAGTTTCAGGCAGTCATTTGTGTAGGTAGCTACCAATGTTTTTGTTTCAAGAACACAACGCTTTATAATCTCATCTACTTCTTTATCTTCTGATTTTACAGGAGACTGTCCTCTGTTGAGCAGAGGAATCTTCCAGTAACTGCGGATGCTTGGTCTCTGACAGCCAATTACAAATTTACTGTAGTTACCATTTTCGTTTTTTGTATCTGCTATAATCGCAGCCATTACAGCTCCAACGAATCCGACTCCCATTACAACAACAATTTCTTTTCCTTCTATTCGGGCTTGATTTACGAGTTTTTCAATTCTTTTGAATTCCTTTTCATACTCTTCAGGAACGGGAAGTGGAAATTTTTCTCCTTCTGGACTAACCGAATAGTCTTTAATTTGAGGAGTAAAGTCTATAAGTGAGTCCCTCTCATCTTGGAGGACTTCAGTTTCAATAAAATGGCTTTTAATTTGAGTAGACATACCTTTCTCTCCAAGAATTTCAGTTAAATTATTTTTTAACTCAAATCTTTTTAAACTCAAATATATTTTTGATGAAGACTTTGTGCCGAAATAACTGCAATTTTCATACTTTTTACCGTATCTTTGTCAAGTAAACTCTTCAGAAATACTAGTTTTTCAATATGTAACTTACTAAATTATTTTAACCTATCGTTTCCCTTTAAACGCTCAGAGCATATCGATTTTTATAAAAAAGAATATTTACCCGAACCTTCATTTTTTTAGACAGTTTGAATTATTCTCTTATTCCATGAGAAATCTTTAAATAGTTCTTTCTAACTAAGATCGCCTCTAACGAAAGCCAAAAACAGATTCTATTTATTGAGCAAAATTGCAGTGTAAAGAAAAGTGAAATTATAAGAATATAGAAAATTCAAAATCAAAGATTTCAGGTTTGTTTTAACATTTTCAGCTCGATAAGCTTTAGCTGCAAAATATCTTTTTTCTGTCAGGCCAGGTTCTTTGAGAATATCTGTTCCGCTTTTCGAGATCTCAAGGTTCTGATAAGCTGCGTCAACAACCGTGTTTCCTGTAACAAAGATTTAACCGTGATTCTTCCGGCTTACAATGAAGAGGTCTCCATAGGCAGTGTTGTCCTTAGGTAGCGTTGTCCTGCTCGCCAGGCGGTACGCCGACAGGGTGATCGTGGTTGATGACGGAAGTTCGGACAGGACGGTCGAAGCTGCAGTAATGGCAGAGGCTGAGGTGGTTATGTCTTCCTTATGATTTCCTTTTCCCTTGTTAGCGCATCGTCATTATGAAAGAAATAGTCGAGCGTTAGATGGCAGGGGTATTCAGGCAGATAGAACCTGAGTAATATATTTATTCAATAACAATTAGTTAAGTTTAATAATTAGTATCTCTATTCAGTATTAGTAGTTCAATAGAATATCCGATATTTCAATTTAATAATAGGTTATTTAATTTAATCAATTTCAATAATGAGGTCATTAATCATTATTCAAGTTCGGCAACTGGAGCATTAAGGCAAGTTATGTACTGTTTTTATGCCTATTATGCTTTGATAGTCACACATGACCTTATTTATTCTTTTATAAATTTATTTATTCACTATATAGTTTATATAGTAAAACCTCCCATTATTTTTCATTAAATCTTTATATCTATTATTCAGGGGTTATTCGAATGAATGAAAAATCGTACATGGGAAAGGCTACCTATGTAATAGTCAAAAAAGAGGAAAATACGCTTACTAGAGGCTCAGACGTTAGTAGTGTAAACAGTATCGTGCCAACTTATGAAGACGCGATATCTCTCGGAAGTATCTTTTTACTTAGCAAACTTTACATTGATATCCAGCTTCTTTATCCTGTTTCGTACCCATCCGCAGTAACCCTATATACCTGGCATTTTCCGCCTTTTATTCTTCTTTCTTTTTTGTTTTTTCTCTTTCAATACTTTTTTTCTTCTTACTCTCCGCTCAAATTGTTTTCATCAATACTGGAGGGCTAAATATTTTTTAGTGATAATTTTTTGACTACTACCCCCACAAAATTCAGAGATGTCCCCCATGACCCTAACAATTGCGGCAATGCCCGCCTATAATGAATCCGAATCAATTGCAAACGTAATCCTGGGCTGCAGGAAATACGTCGACAAAATAGTTGTCGTCGATGACGGCAGCCTTGACAACACCGCCGAGCTCGCTGAAACCCTTGGTGCCTACGTAGTCCGCCATGAAACCAATAAAGGTTACGGAGCAGCATTGAATAATTGTTTTGAAACAGCTCGCAAGCTCGATGCACACGCAATGGTCATAATCGATTCTGACGGCCAGCACGACCCTCATGAGATTCCCAAACTTCTTGAACCCTTAAAACAGGGATTTGACCTGGTAATAGGTTCAAGGTTCGTTAACGGCAACGGTAAAAACGTCCCTCTCTACCGGAAATTCGGAATGAAAGTTCTCGATATTGCAACTATTATGGCAGGCGGTCTTCGCGTTACGGATTCTCAAAGCGGCTACCGTGCCTACGGTAAAAAAGCTATTGAAAATATAAATCTAAGCGGCTCCGATATGTCGGCAGGCTCTGAAATTCTCCTTCAGGCTAGGGATCATCATCTGAAACATACTGAGGTGGAGATCCATTGCAGGTACGATGTAGAAGATCGTTCCAGTCAACATCCATTTTTACATGGGCCTAAGGTCCTATTTCAACTTTTAAGAGATATGGAGTACAGGAGACCCTTATACTATTTTACAGCTCCTGGAATGTTTTTAGGTACAATTGGGATGTTCATGGGACTGAAATTTTTACAAACTTTTTATCTCGGTGGAAGTCTGAGTTTTGGGCCTACATTGTTGATGATGCTACTGACTATTGTCGGAATGTTCATGGCGTTTACGGGAATTATATTGCATGCGATCTCCAAGATGATATGCCAGATCAAATATAGCTAAAATAATCACTGGGGGTCATCTTTTTGAATCGTGATATCTCTGTTATAGTACCAGTAAAAAATGGCGAAAGAAATATTGGTGACTGTCTTAAAGCTATTTTTAATCAAACAATTACTCCATTAGAAGTGATTGTTGTAGATGGTCATTCGACAGATCAAACACTCGAAATCGTGAGAAAGTTTCCAGTAAATATATTTTACGAGGATTATAGAACTGTCGGTGGAGCTCGTAAAGTTGGAGTTGAAAAGGCAACAGGGTACTATGTTGCGTTTACAGATGCTGATTGCATACCTGAAACCGATTGGCTGGAAAATTTGATTAAAGAGCTTAAAGATGATATTGTAGGTGTAGGTGGAGCAACAGTTAACATTGGTAATGGGATCTGGGAAAAATCGATTGCGTTAGCACTAGATTCATTTCTTGGAAGTGCAAACTCAGTTCAAGACAGAACTCTTGATGTCTCAAAAACTGTAAAAAGCATCAGTGGTTGTAATAGTTTGTATAGAAAGAGTGATCTTTTGGAGATTGGAAACTTTAATCCTTGTCTTGCTTTCAATGAAGATACAGAGTTAAACAAAAGGTTGCTCAGTATTGGTAAGATT
The DNA here is from genome assembly GCF_000970285.1 of Methanosarcina horonobensis HB-1 = JCM 15518. Taxonomy (NCBI): domain Archaea; kingdom Methanobacteriati; phylum Methanobacteriota; class Methanomicrobia; order Methanosarcinales; family Methanosarcinaceae; genus Methanosarcina; species Methanosarcina horonobensis. The sequence goes on from NZ_CP009516.1 coordinate 221,174, forward strand.
CTTTATACCCCAGATGCAAAAGTTTATCATCATCAGGATCGCGGATTGAAAGACTTTTCTAAAAGAATATTTTTGTTTGGGCAAGGTCGTGCTATAAACAAACTACCAGATTTGCAGATAGTACCACCCATCATCGCATTAATATGTTTCTTTTTAATGTTCATATCTTTAAAAGCATTCGTTTTCATGTTAATTCTTTATTTCTCACTTATATTCATTTTTGATGTTCTAATCTTTCTAAAGCATCAGAAAATACCTTACTTGTTTTCAGTCCCCATAATATTTATCTTAGAACATTTGGCTTATACACTTGGTTTTTGGAGAGGCATTGCAAAAATAGTTGGTGTTTAAATGAAAGTTTATTTGTTAAATCCCCCTTATTATCCACATTTCGGAAGAGGTGCCAGATGGCAGGATACCGGCAGAGGAGGTACCCTTTACTATCCGATATGGTTATCTTATGCGACGGCTCTTCTTGAAGAAGATAACGAAGTTAGATTGGTTGATGCTCCTGCATGGGGCTGGGACAAAGAGGATGTTATAAAGGATATTGGTATATTCAAACCAAATTTACTGGTTATTGACAGCAGTTTTCCCAGTTTAAATAATGATATAAACGTTGCAGAATCAATAAAAAGAAGCTACAATGAGATAAAAATTGTACTTGTAGGACCACCAGCTTCTCAATTTTCAGAAAAAATTCTTGAGAGTAATGGAATTGATATTGTAGCGAGATGGGAATATGATTTTACACTAAAAGAAGTTGCCGAGAAGTTTGAAAATGGAGATGACTGGTTAAAAGACATTAAAGGTATCTCTTTCAAGAAAGATGGAAAAGTTATTCATAGTTCCGATAGAGCTTTTTCAACCTCTGAAGATCTCGACAAAATACCTTTTGTTTCTAAAGTATATAAGAAGCATCTACATATTAATGATTATTTCTTAGGTCAATCTCTGTATCCAGAAGTTCAGATTTTTACAGGAAGGGGATGTCCAAATAGATGTACTTTCTGTTCATGGCCTCAAACATTAATGGGTAGAAAATACAGATATCGGTCTGTTTCAAATTTACTAGATGAAGTTGAATGGATTGGGAAGAATCTTAGTGTAAAAGAGATATTTTTTGAAGATGATACCTTTACATTAAGTAAAAATAGAGTTCTTGAATTCTGTAAAGGTTATAGAGATAGAAAACTAAAGATAGTATGGGCCTGCAATGCAAGGGTAGATTCTTTAGATTTAGAAACAATGAAAGCAATGAAAAAAGCAAATTGCAGATTGCTAATTGCAGGTTATGAGTCAGGAAGCGATGTGATTTTGAAAAACGTTAAAAAAGGGATTACAGTTGACCAAATAAAAGAATTTTCTAAAAATGCTAAAAAAGCTCGTTTACTTGTTCATGGAGACATAATATTTGGTCTACCGGGTGAAACTAAAGAAACGATTAATAAGACTAAACAACTTATTCGGACTGTAAAGCCGGATATTCTTCAGGTTGCTGTAGCCTCTCCCTTTCCAGGAACGGAATTCTATGAATATTGTAAAAATAATAGCTGTCTCTTGACAAATGATCCAAACAAATACTTGGATGAAAAAGGTCATCAAAAAGCAATAATCTCATATCCTGCATTGAGTAATGAAGACATGGTCAGTGAAGTAAACACTTTACTGAAGAACTATTATCTTTCCTTACAATATGTGCCTCTTGCATTTAATCAAATATTTCGAAAAAACGGCTTTCAAGAATTGAAAAGATTGTTGTTCTCAGCTAAAATGTTTCTAGGATATGTCAACGAAAAATAAAAAAGCAGAATACTATTTTATAATTCTTGAATTCCTTAAAGCCATCTTATATTGTTTCCGAGATTAAGATATTATTGTGCATTTTTTAAGGGGATTTTGCATGGACGACAAAAAATTGGTTTTATTATCTGGTACTTATACAAACAAAGGTGGACTTGCAATAGTCTATGGGACTTTAAAAGTTCTTAACGAATTAGGAATAAAAACAAAATATATTGTTGATCCTGAACCTTCGTTTCCTGATTCTTTTTATAAGAAATTTAATCTAACCCCTATATATAGATGGTCTCATAAATTTGGAACTGGAGAAACAAAATCGTTAACCTTATTAAGTTCAGTTAGACCCTTTGTGCATTTAATTAGGAATTTTTCATCAAGCCAAATAAAGCAACTACATGGTTACCCTATTTGGTACATTGGTGACAGTTCTCTAAACGATTACGGATCTGTACTTGCTTTACTTGGTCAAATAATTAACTTGTTATCACTAAAGTTATTTACTGGAGGTAAATTGCTTGTAAATGCATCAATGGGATATATGAGAACAGAAATAGGCGAATTTTTGTTAAAATTCTTTTTAAGATATGTAAATGTCTTCCTAGTGAGAGGTACAGCCTCTTATAAGAATATCACTCAAAGAGGAGTTCCAATAAGTAAGGTCTCGATTGTAAGTGACATGGCCTTTTTTTTAGACAAAAGCCAAACATCCAATACTAAAGAAATGTCAAATATAATCTCTAAATCTGAAAAGCCACCTATTGCCCTAATTTTTAAAAATTATTCAAAAGCAGAGAATAAGAGTATGTATATACACTCAATTAAGAAACTTGCCAATAGTCTAAAAAAAGATTACTGTATTTTTTTTGTTCCTACTTCTTATGTACCATATAAATATGAGAATGATTTGGAATTTCTCAACGAAATTGGAGTACAAAACATATTAAATATTAGTCATCTAGATCCTACCGAGATTATTGAAGTATTTACTAATTTTAAGGCTGTAATCACGTTAAGGCTTCATGGCGCTGTATATTCTACATTAGCGGGAGTACCCACTTATCATATATATGAGGCTGACAATAGCCTTGATGTCATAAGAGATACTTTTGGAGAATCAGTTCCTTTATTGCACATTTCTGATTTTATAATTGGGGATGTAGAGAAGATACATCAAGATGTTCAAAGATTAATCAATAGAAAAGATGAACTCTCATTTTCTATGAGACAATGTATTGAAGAAAACAAAGAGAAAACAATTGAAACTATTAAAAATTCACTTAAAAGCTATTTTTAAGGTGTGGGTTCAATTGAAAATATTATATGTGCTTCCATATGATTGGGGAGCAATGCCGCAGTATACAGCAGAACTTGCAAACGCTGTATCAAAGTATGAAGAGGTTACAGTAATAGGAAGCAAGGATATAAACAAAAAGTATTTCTCAGAAAGAGTTGAAATCATTAAAACTTTTGATAATTTTAATTTTTCGATGAACAATTTAAAAAATTTATTTTCATTGAAAACATTAAAAAGTTTTTTCTCATTTAGGAGTATTAATATCATTAATACAATAAATCCTGATATTGTACATTTAACTACACCTGTTATTCCTCCACTTTCCATATATATTTCATTATTCAAATTGGATACGAAATATAAGTTTGTTTATACAAAACATGGTATATTTTCAAACTCGGGCTTTAAGGAAAAAATACTTGAAGTATATGTTCTCGGATTTTTTGAAAAGCTTATTAATTTCGCAAAAATTATAGTACACACTCAAAAAGATAAAGATGCATTTCTTAATTTAAAGAAAGCAAATGAAGAAACTGTAGCAGTTATACCCCATGGAACTTACTCATTCTTCAAAAATTACGGGGGGTGCTATCCTGCCGAAAAAGATTGTATTCTTTTTTTCGGTAATATCAGAGAATATAAAGGGTTAAAATACTTAATCCAAGCTATTCCGCTTATACTAAAAGAGATTCCTGATTTGAAGGTTATAATTGCGGGAGAAGGGGACATTTCCGAATTCTCTTCATTCATAGAAAATAACAAATCTGTATTTGAAGTTTACAACGAATTCATCTCGGATGAAAAAGTATCTGAACTTTTTCAAAGAACAGAAATTGTGGTAATGCCTTATACAAAGATGAGTGGTCAAAGTGGAATTCTTAGCGTGGCACTTGCATTTAACAAACCAATTGTTTCTTCTAATGTTGGTGGGATAAACGAGGTTGTGGAAGATGGCATTACTGGGTTTCTAGTGCCACCTCAAAATTCAGAAGCTTTAGGTGATGCTATAATAAATATCCTAAAAAATGATACTCTTCTTAGCGATATGAAATCAAATCTTCTCGATAAATCTCAAGAACTATCATGGGATAACATCGCTAAGATACATATTGAATTATATAGCAAACTACTCAGTGATTCTCCCAAAAATAATTAATTCAATATACGAGGAATATTGTCATGTTAAATTCCGACTTAACAGCTAATAATTCAATAAAAAATAGCATTTCAGAACTTATCCAAGAAATGTCTCATAAATCCCAAGAAGTTAAAAAAATTGCTATCTGCATATCCATATTTTCAAGGTATGAAGGCGCTAGTAGATCAGCAGAAAATCAAGCAAAAGAACTGTCTGAACGTGGATATTCTGTAACTATTTTTACATTCTTCTCTAATATCTCTTCTGATGATTTTAAGATTAATATTATTAAACCAGTTATTCCTATAAACGATAATTTTCTGAATCTAATATATCGAGGACTTTTTCCTTTTAATGTAATAGATTTAGTTCGATTTATTCCAAAATTTAAAGATTTTGACTTTATCATAATTCATCATAACACTTTCTCAATTTTAAGCTATTTTGCCCAAAAAATATATGGTACTAAAGTAATATTTTACAACCATCACATCGCAGACGGATTTGAGTCTAACAAGGAATTTTTTTTTAAGAATATCTACCTAAAATGTGTTACTCCTATTCACTGGAATATTATTAGACAATTTGATCAAGTCGTTTCTGTAAGTTTATATAGCAAAAATTGTCTATTTCAGAAAACATGCTTGGAAAGTGTTGTAATTTATAATAGAATAGACTACAATCGTTTTAGTAATAATTTGGACAAGAATATTGTAAGAGAGCGATATCGAATATTTGATAGTCCATTAATTTTATTTGTTGGAAGAGTTCTTCCACATAAAGGAGTTCACATATTAATTGATGCTTTTAAAATAGTAAAAAACGAAATCCCTAACGCGCAGTTAATTATTGTAGGAAAACACTATGAAAATGATTATTCTAATAAGTTGAAGACAAAAAAGGATAGCTCTATCTTTTTTGTAGAAAATGTTTCAGACGAAGATTTGCCGTTTTATTATGCAGCATGCGATGTTTATGCAACTTGTTCTTTGTTAGAGGGATTCAATATGCCTCTAGTTGAAGCACAAGCTTGCGGAAAACCAGTTGTAGCTTTTAACATTGGACCACACAAAGAAGTTGTAAAAAATGGTTTTTTAGTTAAAGAAAATGATACTAAAGAGTTCGGAAATACGCTAATAAAAGTTATCAATAATATTAGAGGGAACAAGAGTGTACAGTAATCTTGGCTATATCAGAGTAAGTAACCGAAATCTCCTAATTGTGTGTTTGTCCATTCAATTGGCTTTTCTGGGAACTGTTGGATTTGATTTGTTAAATTTAAATATTCCAGTTCTAAGACAACTAATTGGTTTCATATATCTAACATTTATACCTGGATTTTTAATTCTCGAAACACTTAGATTAAATAAATTGAGTTTAATAGAAGTCATTTTATATTCCACAGGTTTAAGTTTATGTTTTTTAATGTTTTTAGGCGTGCTAATAAACTTTTTATTCCCTTTAGTCGGAATTTCTTCCCCACTATCTGATATTCCTCTGATAGTCACAATAAGCTTTGTAGTTATTTTATTATTTATTTTTAATATGTCTACAAAGAGTAATTCTTATTACGAGTTTGAATATAAAAATACTTCCTTTTTATTTATACTTTTTTTATTGTTAATTCCTTTTTTAGCAATTTTTGGAACATTGTTGGTTAATTTCTATCAAAATAACTTATTATTAATGATATCAATTCTAATAATCATTGGAGTAGTGATTTTTCTTGTTTTTAAGGATTCTATCTCTAAAAATGTTTACCCATTATCTATTTATGTCATTTCTATTTTCTTGTTGTATCACTATTCGTTGATATCTATGGATCTATGTGGATGGGATATTAATACAGAATACTATTTTTCAAGACTTACAGTACAAAATTCATTCTGGGATCCGGACTTATCGAATAATGTCAATTCAATGATCAGTATTGGTGTATTAATGCCAGTTTATTCTATCTTGTTGAATCTAGATTTAATTTGGATCTTTAAAATAATATGTCCGCTATTGTTTTCCTTAGTTCCTCTTTGTCTTTATAGCATATACATTAAACAAACAAATGAAAAAGTAGCACTTCTATCAGCTTATTTTTTTGTAACATTGTTTGTTTTTTACACAGAAATGTTATCTTTGGTTAGACAACAAATCGCTGAATTTTTTTTGATATTATTGATTTCTTTGATGGTAAATGGAAATCTCAGTAACTCAAAGAGATCTTTCTTATGTATTATTTTTAGTTTTTCTTTAGTTGTGTCTCACTATGGTTTGAGTTACATATATATGTTCAGTCTTATCTTTTCAGGAATTTTATTATTTATATCTAATAATTTGTGGATAAAAAAACTTAAAAATATGTCTCACTTTATAAATATATTTGCAAGCCCAAAAAAGGTCTTTATCACTCAATCTTATATTTTGCTTTTCGTTGTATTCGCATTGGCGTATTATATATATACCTCAAATTCTTCTGCGTTTTTGTCTCTTACTAGAATGATTAATCACACGTTTAATTCTATATTCACTGATTTTTTAGACCCTGGGAGTCCTTCTGGTTTCAGTCACATAACAAGTAGTTCAATTTCACCACTTTATAATGTCGCTAAATATCTTCACATATTCTCACAATTTCTTATTATTGTAGGAGTTATAACCTCTTTAAAAGAAACCAAGTTTATAAATATCACAACTGAATACAAGTTATTTTCCATTATTTATTTACTTATTTTAGTAGTATCTATCGTCTTCCCTTTTATAGAAATATCTTTCAGTACGTCAAGAATTTATCATATATCTTTAATATTTTTATCCCCCTTTTGTGTTATTGGTGGAATTACGATTATCAAACTTACTTCTAACATACTTAATATTTCTTGGACAGAAAAGCGATTTAAGAATTCACTAAAAATATTATCTATATTCTTTTCCATACTATTATTATTTAATACTAAATTTATTTTTGTAATTGCAAACGAAAGGCCGACGTCAATTCCTCTAGGTCAAGAAAAAATTGATCTGTATGGAGATGAAGATGATATAATTAGTTTTTATTCTCAATATCATCCTGAAACTGAAATTAATGGTGCAAAATGGTTATCACGATATAGAGAACATTCTTTTAATATTTATGCAGATAGAGCTCAAGTGTACAATAAACTTACCAGCTATATAATGCCAAAAGAGTATGGTTTGGTAGAGTTGACAAATGACACAACAATAAATGAGAATGCATATGTTTTTTTAGGTTACTCTAACGTCCATTTTGGATTGATGTTTAATAAAAAATATAGTGAAAAAAGTTGGTACGGTATTAATGAAATTTCTCAAATACTCGATACCTCATTCTTGGTTTATTCAAATAGTGGATCGGGCATATATTATAAGCCAAAAGTATAACTATATATCATAATCTTTAAATCCATTTGTTTTTCCAAACAAGTACTCCTGTAATTACTGTACCAATTCCATAGCTTAATACCCATGCATATCCAATACCAATAAGTCCAAATTTAAGCATAAATATATAACTTGATCCAATAAGGATTAAAAATATAATCCCGCTTAATATCACAATCTCATTAACATCTTTTTGAATCCTTTTTATTGTAATATATATTGAAGTTATGGTCATAAAAATACTTGTAAAGATCATAATTTTTAACAAATCACCACCATTTTCTGAATACGTTTTTCCAAATATGTTTAAAAACCAATCGCTTTCAAAGTAAAGAATAACTAAAGCAGGAATTATGATAGAAAATACAATACTAAATGATTTTATTATCATCTTCTTCAATTCTTTCCCATAACTTCCTTCTACAAGTAGAGACATGCTAATGGATCCTGGTATCATAAAAAGTAAAGAAGCTATAGAAAAAGCGATATAGTAATAGGCGGTTTCTTCTACACCTAGTATGTTCAACACAAGAAGTGGAAGAATATAATTTGGAGCTGTTGTAAACCATACTGCAAGATAATTTCCAACAGAAAAATTAAATGCTTCGTTTAGAAAGGTTTTATCAATTTTAAAGTTCAATTTTATTCCAAAGAGAGCGAGATATATTATTGAGAATATAGATGCAACTATAAATGAAGCTCCTATTGCGTCAAAAATACCTATGGCTTTCAGTTTTATGAATGGAAGAAGAAATAATATCCTAGTACTTACGAAAAGACTTTGAATAAATTGAAGACCAGCTTTGCGAAGCGCAACAAATGAAATTCCTGCAAGAATTGCGAAGGAGTTTGCAGATAGAAATATTAGGTATGTACATGCATTCGATGGAGACTTTAAGAAGTTTAAGTTTGGAGATAGTACATCAATTCCTATGATAAATAATATTCCAAAAACAACTGCAAAAAAAGTTGTAACTATCCAAGATGTATTGAATATACTATTTTTGTCATATTCAGGGAAAAAACGAATAATAGAATAATCTAAACCAAATCTAGAAAACAGGACTATGAGATTCATTGATGAAAGCAACGCTGTTGCAATGCCGACGTCTAGGGGTGAGTAAAACTTTGCAGCTAAAGTCCAGAAGACAAACCCAAAACCTGCGCTCGAAATTGAGTAAAGCATCATAAAAAATGAGTTTTTGAGTAAGGGACTCTTCAAAAAGGTAACTCGGCTATTAGATATGTACTGATTCATAAACAAAAGTCCATTTTTATTTTTTATTGTTCTAAGTTTTAACATTCCAAGTTTTTCTATTATTTATGGATTTTTGATTTAAGATAACTGAAAAGAAGTATTAAGCTCAATTTTCCTATTTTTTTATGCTCTTAAGCATATATCCATTCTCAATTTTTAGTACTTATCCTGCATTAACTTCAAGTTCACGCTAGTTGGAGCTGTAGAATTTTATCCATTCTCAAGACTAATAATGCGAGTCACTTCAAGAAGCCTAATGTTCCAAGGATATCCAAGTTTGCAGTAGTATACCCAGGAGTTTGAAAAGAGACCTACATATGACTCTAGTATACAAGGTTGTAAATTTCTTCAGGCTAAAATTTCTTGATTATTTTGTCTTGTTTGTTGGGATAGCTAGGGTATTCATAACGCATGAAATTTTATCTCTTTGTAGGAGTCTCTACAAAGGCGATCCATTCTTATAAAATCGAATGAAGAAGGTCTTCTTTTAATCCCATGAACATTCCTTTATCAAATAAAAGTTCAGCTAAATAAACTCGAGTATCTATAATTCCTATTTCTATATAACTTTAGGCAATTTTCCACTTCATTACTATTACAGGTTTTAAACGGGTTATGAATGAGCCTATCCCAAAACCAATTTTGTTCCCAAATAGTGAGAGTTTAAAATCATTTTTCATTACTGAGAACTCGGGTGATTATCCCAAATTCGAGATTTGAGACGCAATTTTGAGTTTTGGGGTCAGCTCAATAAGTAAGGATCAGATTTAGTAAACTCCCTTAAATAGTACATGTTGTGATCTCAGCTCTTATGCCGAGAATAATTGATTTTTACATTCTTAAGCACCTTTGTCGGGATTTCTCTAACTTTCTTAAGTTTTAATGAATTACACTTTGCAGTTATTTAAGTTATTTGATTCATATTTATACTTTACCCGTTTTTCTGTTTTTATTCTCTTGCAATTAATATTTTTTTACTGTAACTGAAAAATTCTTATGATGCTTTAATGTAATTTCTCAAATAAAGGCTAGCTTTGAGGTCATCAGAGGTGCGGTATACTTAAAGGTTGAGCTAAATAGTAAATTGGAATCATTATTTGAATGTCTATGCCAATACACGCCTGCGTACTGGCGCATAGGTCAGACTATTCTTGACAAGGCAACGGTCCTGAACTCCGGCGTCGAAATTACCGACTCCCAGAGCGGGTTCTGTGCCTTCTCAGCCTCCAAAAAAGATATTTTCCGCTTCAATGCGAAGGAGGATGGCAATAGAGAGCGAAATGCTTGCAGACGCAGGCAGGTACGGATTAAGGGTAAAAGAGGTGCCCATCGGAGTCAGGTACGATGTCGACGGCTCAACCGAAAATCCGGTACGGCACAGGCTGGCTGTTTTGTTAAAGATTATTAAGGATATAGAACATAACAAACCTCTGTACTCCTTTACTCTACCGGGTTCCATCCTCAGGATGGTAGGGTTATACATGGGGCTCATTTTTTTACGCACTTTTTACCCTGGCAAAGGTCTGGAATTCGGGCCTACTATGCTGATGATCCTGTTAACTCTGGTTGGGGTTTTTATGTTTTTTGCCGGAATTCTTCTGCACTCGATAGCTGGACTAATCACGCATTTAGGGCATTTGAAGCCCGAAAATTAGTTTAAGCAGAAACATTGAGGAAGATTGTTGAGATCGACTCATAAGGATTATTATGTTCTCCATATGGTTAAAAGTTGGTTTGATTTATTTATGCAGTTATAAATGTCTTTTTTGAGGCATATTTCTAATTTAGAATCTATTAATCATTGTATCTATTTCTTGCATGTAGGTAGTTTGAGAGAGGACAATTCTTCATATCTTTCTGGCAATGTGGTCGTTAAGATCTGAGATAAATCAACGAAATTCCATATTTTTTTCTAGCTTTAAATATATATTAATAATATTATTTCTCAAACATTTATACTATTATTTATGTTTAAATAAATTTTTATAGTAGCCTCTACATTACTTTATCAGTATAATGTTAGAGAAATCTGCACTAATAATCTTATTAAACTATTCTGTTTGGGGTAATTCGAATGAATGGTGAACTGCTCATGGGCAAAAGTGCCCGGATATTTATAAAAAAAGAGGAAATTTCAGATGTAAGGGGTACATCTCCTCAAAATGTAACCGTGGTTCTCCCTGCCCTCAACGAGGAAGTATCTATTGGCAGCATAGTGCTTCTTACAAAGTATTTCTCCGACAACGTTATCGTGGTCGATGACGGTAGCACTGATCGCACAGCTGAAATTGCCAGAAATGCAGGAGCTTATGTGGTTGTTCACGAGGTTAATAAAGGCAAAGGTGCAGCTCTCAGGACCGGATTTAAGGCCGCAGCAGACTTCGGTGCGGATATTATAGTTACAATGGATTCTGATGGTCAGCACAACCCTGCAGATATCCCAAAACTTGTAGCCCCCATTATTGACGGTTATGCAGAAATGGTGAATGGTAGCCGTTATCTTAGCCACAGGGATAAAAATACCCCGATTTACCGCCGTGTCGGCCAGACTATTCTTGATACAGCCACAAATATGAATTCCGGCCTCAAGATTACAGATTCTCAGAGTGGTTTTCGCGCTTTTGCAGCTTCAACAAAAGATATCTTTCGCTTCAGTGCACAGGGTATGGCAATAGAGAGTGAAATGCTCGCAGATGCAGGCAAATCGGGCCTCCGCATAAAAGAAGTAGAAATCGGAGTCCGTTATGACGTTGACTGCTCAACCGTAAACCCGATAAAACATGGTTTAGGCGTCCTTGTCATGGTTTTAAAGGATATCGAGTTTTACAGGCCTCTCTATTACTTCACAGCCCCCGGAATTGCTCTTGGAGCAGGCGGTCTGATTATGGGTGCCCATTTTCTGCATGAATTTATTCTTGGTAGAGGGCTGGATTTCGGGCCTACGATGCTTATGATCCTGTTTATCATGATAGGGACTTTTATGGCATTGACCGGAATATTGCTGCATTCGGTGTCTGCGATTATGAGGGAGACGAAGGCGGTTTAAATTTAAGAAAAAATTCTGTATAACAGCAATCATAGGTTGTATTTTTTTGTTATACTCCTTTACAAAGGTGCTCTTTATTTGGACTCTGTGTTTAAGGATTGATTTGTGAATACATGCATGTTACAGCACACTGGGAATTAATAACAACTACGGAATAGTCAGAAATTTAATCTTCACATTTATCTAGCACAAAGGAAAAGAACAATGACCCGAATATGGATAGATATTATAAACCCTTCTCATGCCCTTTTTTTCAACTCATTGATTCCTGAACTATCCTCCCATCAGCTTGATATTACCATAAGAGATAGAGCAGAAACAGTGAAACTATGCAAATCTTTTGGAATAAATGGTCGAGTTATAGGGACAGATTATGTCGATCCTTTGAAAAAATCAGTAAACATGGTTTATAGAACTCTAAAACTCTCTACATCTATACCTAAATTTGATATATCACTTTCCTTTGAGAATGGGATGTGTGTATTCGGTTCAAAAGTTAGAGGAAATCCTTCAATTCTGTTCTGTGACAACGACCTGAAGTTTTCCCAAAAAAAGTCTTTTTTGCAGGATCTGGAATCAGACATAAAGAGCCTTGCAAGTTATGTATTTATTCCCAGGGTTTGTAGAGAAAATTTCAGTATAATGTTTGATGATACTCAATTAATAACATATAACGGATGTAAAGAAGATATCTATATTGCAGATTATATCCCCGATCCCGATTTTCTGGACAAAATTCCTTTCAATGATTTTGTAGTAGTACGTCCGGAAGCACTCGGATCTTTCTATGTTAAAGAAAATAAGACTATCGTACCTGAAATTCTGAAAAGGTTTGAAAAGGAAAATGTTAATGTAATCTATCTTCCCAGAGAAAAAGAAGATATAAAATATGCTGAAGGATGCAAATTTTATACTCCTGATAACCCGCTAAATGGCCTTGACCTTTGTTATTATGCAAATGCGGTACTAACTGGTTCGGGAACACTTGCAAGAGAGGCTGCTTGTATGGGTACTACTTCGATTTCTTTTTTTCCAAGTTCTAAGCTTCTTTCAGTTGACCAATACTTTGTTGATCAGGGTAGAATTCTACATTCCAGGGATGTGAATGAAATTATGGATTACATAAATAAAAATATACAAAATGGCAAAAGGAGAGATCTCAAGAAGTGCAAAGCTATTAAAAAAGATTTTTTATCTAAATTACAAAAAAATCTTAACTAAATATTGAAGACAAGCGATCTATCATTCTATTGTGGTTATTTGTGGTCAACATGTATATTCTTGTTACGCCTGCAAAAAATGAAGCTGAAAACTTACCGGACCTCATTAAATCTATACTCAGTCAAACAGTGAAGCCTAATTTATGGGTTATTGTTGACGATGGTAGTACGGATGCTACTCCTGAAATATTGGCAAATAATGAGTTTGGTGACTGGATCAAAACTATAAGACTTCAACCTCATCCAAGGGATATAACTTTTCATTATAGTTTTGTGTGTAAAAACGGTTTTGATTATGCTATTGATTTTTGTACACAAATGCAAATAGAATATGAATTCATTGGATTAATTGATGCCGATACTCTTCTGGAAAATCAATATTTTGAAAAATTAATCGATGAGTTTAAGACTGATCCGTATATCGGAATCGCTAGTGGTGGTATTTATTATGATAATGAAGGAAAACTCGAATTGGACTCTGTTAACAAGGAGTATCCGAGAGGTACCGGAAGGCTATGGAGAAAAACATGCTTTATGGAAACTGAAGGTTACCTCATTGAACCCTCTCCGGATTCGATTTCAAACATTAAAGCTTTATTAATAGGATGGAAAGTTAAACAATTTAAAAATATAATCGCTATTCAAAAAAGAATGACAAGTAGTGCGGATGGATTGTGGAAAGGGTACAAATCAAACGGATTTATAGCTTACTATTTGAATAAGCATCCGTTACTTGTTTTTCTCAATACGATTTTTTATAGCACCAGAAATCCGTACTATGTTGGAATTCCGTATTTGTACGGATACCTGTTATCTATTATTAAAAGGAAATCTAAAATTAGGGATAAAGAAATTAAGGATTTTTTCTGGAATACCAGGTTAAAAGAATTAATTTCGATTAATATTATCAATATTATTAGATGAAACACTACTAGAACTAAACATTACTAGAACTAAACCGTTTTCTTTGAGTGGGAGATCAAAATTGGCAGATACTATTAAAGAAAGATCGTTTAAACTGACATTGATCTTTTGTTTAGTTTTTACTATCTTAGCATATCTTACAGCCTATCATGCCCCTTCTACAGGTTATGAGTTATCAATATATACCTCAACTCCGGTTCTTACATGGGTTTTTTTACTATTGAGCATTCTTGGTAGTCTATATATAGTTATAACTAATGTCTGTACAAACGAATCTGAAAGAAGTAACTTATGGTTAATAGGTATTTTTATATTATTTATGAACAGGTTATTATTGCTCTACATCCCTTTTATTAGAGGCTACTATACCTGGAACGGAGATAATATTTCTCATATTGGACACATAAAAGATCTCATTTTTACAGGTTTTATTTCTCCAGATAATCCCTATCCTATAACTCATATTTTACTCAGTGAAGTTTTATCTATCTCTGGAATGGAAATTAGTTTCATAATAAATCATAGCACTGCTTTATTATCTGGTTTTTATGTAATTTTCATCTATTTACTTAGTAGAGTCGTCTTCCCTGGCGAGAAAAGAATACATTTATTCTCTATAGCTTCCGTATTAGTAGTCTTATTTGATGGATATAACGTCTATTTAATGCCAAATGGATGGTCTATCTTTTACTTACCTTGTCTTTTCTTTCTTTATTTTAAATCAATTGGAAATAAGTTTTCCTTCCAGTACCGTTTTCTTTTCGCTATTATACTAATTTTATATCCTTTTTTCCATCCGCTTACATCGGTTATAATTATTATTTTGTTATTTATTGATGGAATTACCAGGTTAATTGTGTACTATACGTCAAATAAAAAAATTTTTTCAGGAATTATTAATGAACTTATCCCTTTTAACTCGATATTTATTATGTCAGTAATTTTTGTTCCATGGGTACTATCTTTCAAGATTTTTCATCCCAATTTGAAGAAATTTTATTTAGCGATTACGACCGGGAAAAGTTTTGATGTGATTGCAGACATGAGTAATACTTTAAATAAAATAAATCTTCATGGGTCTGAGTTACTTCTTTATATTTTTAAAGTAATGGGGGATCAAATAATATTTTTAGTTTTATCCATCGTCTCTTCAATTATATTTTTTACGAAATATGATTTTAAAAAATATAATAATTTTACGTCTTTGATCTCAATTACTTTTTTCATTGGATTTTTGTACTTGTCATATTTATTAAACTTACTACCGGGTCTCGAAAATATAGGCTCTGACAGATTGGTATCTTATCTCGTCATTTTTACACCCATTATGGTAGGTTTTATTTTTAATCATTTCACAAATACAAAAGGTATCAGTAGAGCAAATCTAAATGCGTTAATTATTATACTTCTGATAATAATTCCCTCAATTATCGGCCTATTCAGTTTATACCCTTCTCCTTATACTATAAAACCGAATTCACAAGTTACACAGATGGATATCCATGGTGCAAGATGGCTGTTTGTAGGTTGTAATAATTCGGAAATAGAAACTACAGATATCTTAGGCACAACACCAAGATTAGCGGATGGAGTTTTGGGAGTCAGCGAACGTCGTAAAAGATCAATATCTCGTGACTTTATACCTGAGCACTTTAATTATTCTCAACATATGTATCTGGGAAATTCATATATGGGTGATAAATTTTCTATGATTTCCAAACTCGATGAGCGTATTTACATTGATGTGTGGAGTCCCGTTGGGAGATTTAACGAAAAGGATTTTGAGAAGCTTAAAGCTGATTGCACTGTGGATAAAGTCTATTGTAACGGAGAATCTTATGTCTGCTGCATACATGGAAACCAAAAGTGATATTCTTAAAAGTAATATCTCGATTGTAAGAGTTGTATCCAGCTTTTATCCTAAAATAGGGGGTTCGATCACTCATACTATAGAACTAGCTCAAAAAATCAATCCATATCTCACTGACCAATTAATTTTAGCTCCAAAAACTAGTCTGGATTGTTCCGAATTTGACAAAAGCCTGGGAGTTCGTATTCTAAGGATTAAATACCCTGCACTCAAAAAAATCCCTTTAATACCAATGGAACCTTTAATACAAGTTCTATATTCGATCAGTGTATATTCTTCGTTGAGAGCCCTAAAAAAGCCTGATATTATTCATACTCATGATATCTCTCAAGCTGTATATTGCAGTATTGTAGGTAAAATATTTAAAATTCCCGTCGTTGGAATGTTACACGGTTCTACAAGCGCTTATTCTCCTGTCAATGGAATGTACGAGACTATACTTGCTAAACTCTCAAGTCCCAGCCATGCATTTGTTTTAGATGACGGATCTGAAGCTCCTTATAAGTTTAAGAAACTATGGGGAGATAAAGTATCAATTGTATATCATGCAATAGATACGGAGTTATTTAATAAATTACCCACTAACAAAGGTATACTAAAAAAATTAAAGATTGAGAATGCAGAATTTATCGTTCTGTCAACGAGCTCACTGATTACTGTAAAAAATATAGAGCTAGCGATTGAAGCTTTCAAATTATTTTTTGAGTCAGTTAGATCAAATAACATATACTTTTTAATAGCTGGAGATGGGGACCAAAAGACCTTTTTAATTAATTTAGTAAAAAGTTATCAACTGGAAAATAACGTTAAGTTTCTTGGCGAGGTTTCTTCCTCTGAAGTGGTAGAACTTCTATCAATAGCTGACGTAGTCGTAGCAACTAGCTTATATAGTAATATGAATCGGTCAGTTCAAGAAGCAATGTCTTGTGAAAAAGCTGTAATTGCTTTTGATAGTGGAGGGACAGGTAAATTAATCAAACATATGGAAAATGGAATACTGGTAAAAAAGAATGATGTAGCTAACCTTGCAAAAAGTATTCAACTTTTTTATAATTCTCAAGATCTAAAATTCTCAATTGGTACCAGGGCCAGGAATTTCATAATCAGTGAGCGAAGTTGGGATAAACGAATTAAACAAGAGTTAGAAATTTACGATAAGTTATTAACTAGAAAATAACTGTCCGGAGCATCTACTCCATTTATTCTCAATAAAAATCGGGATAAAATTTCTAAAAAAGTATAATCCTCAGATTAAATGTATGAACAGGAATAAAAATTTGATTTTTCTGGCAGGCACATGAATTGAATTCTTACTCATTGAGAAGTCATGCCATGTCTAAACACTGTCAGAAGCTAAAAAATCAATCTATAAACTGTTACACCTCATCTAGTTCCGATAATTTTTATTTTATAACCTGATTTCTCCAATAAATCTTTGTTAATGATATTTCTTGTATCTATAATATTCGGCTTTCTCATTTTATTATGTAAATTTTCAGGATCCACATTCCTAAACTCCGAATGATCCGTCAACACAACAATACAGTCACTTCCCTCAACAGCCTCTTCCAATCCCAGAATCGGATAGTTCCATTCTTTCACAAACGGATCATAAATCTTAATCTTGAAGCCTTCCTTTTCTGCAAGTTTGATAAACTTCTTGGCCGGAGTAGCTCTTGTATCTGCAATGTCTCCTTTATATGCAATTCCAAAAACTGTAATTATCGGATTTTCAATACCTGTAAGCATTTCTTTTACCATTTTTAAAACATACTGAGGCATGGAATCGTTTATTTGCCTGGACATCATAATGAGGCTGCTGTTGTTTGCGTTTTCTGTCAAGAACCAGGGATCAATTGCTATGCAATGTCCGCCTACTCCTGGACCAGGCTTTAGAATGTTTACACGAGGATGCTTATTTGCTATTTCGATAGCTTTCCAGACATCTATGCCGTAGTCGTCTGCTATCTGGGCGAATTCGTTGGCAAGCGCGATGTTGACGTCTCGGAAGGTATTTTCCATCAGTTTTATCATTTCTGCGGTTGTGCTGGTTGTGAGGTGGAGGTTGCCTTTTACAAAGGAAGAATAAAGGTCGGCTGTAAGCTGGGTAGATTTTTCATCTACGCCGCCGATTACGCGATCGTTGTAAACCATTTCGTGAAGGGTATTTCCGGGAATTGCCCTCTCCGGGCAGTGGGAGACACAGAAGTCTTCACACATTTTGAGGGTGGATTTTTCCAGGATTTGTTTTACCTGCTTTTCACAGGTGTTGGGTGGAATTGTAGATTCTATAATTACGAGATTACCTTTTTTCAGGTAGGGAACAATCATTTCGCAGGCAGATACCACATATTTGAGGTCTGCCATCCTCATTTCCGAATCGAAGGGTGTTGGAACGGCTACAAGGAAAACATCGGCTTCTTCCACAAGAGATTCTGCTCGGAAAGCTTTTCTGGCAACGGCTCCGTCCAGAAGTTCCTGGAAGCCTTTCTCTTCAAAAGGCATCTTGCCTGCTTTGAGAGTGTCAACAACACGTTTATTTACATCAATGCCCACGACTTCATGACCATTGTTCGCAAAAAGAAGAGCTGTTGGTAGGCCAATATATCCTTGACCGAGTACACAGATTTTTGACAACCTTATCCCGCCTTTCTTCAAATTATTTCCTATTTGAAAACCTATTAAATTTAAGAAAATACGAAATGAGAACAATTTTGAGGCTCATTCTGATGTAGAAACTAAAGCTCAGTTGTTATTATACATTTCAATTAACTTTTTTATTACCACTCTGGAATCATGAACTTCTTCAACATATTTTCGACTTTTAACTCCAAATTTAGCTCTCTCTTCTGGATTTTCGATTAACTTAGTTAAATTTTCATACATAAACTCCGGATATGTATTCAATATAGGCAAGTTTGTATAGTATTTATCTACCAAATCTTTTTTGATGAAGCATAAAACCGGTTTTCCCATACACATAGCTTCAATTGAAAACACTCCATATATTCCAAAACTAGGGTTAATCCAATCTACGACTATATCGGCAATTCTAAGTTGCCTTATAACTTCATCATGGGGTACATTTTCTAATAGGATAAATTCAACATCATATCCATCTTTTTTTAATTTATCTATTGCCTGTACCACATACTCGGTGCCCTTTATTTCTCTGGAACTTGGAGCGTGTAAAATCCTTAATTTGTGGGTCTGATAATTAAACTCTGTGAACTTGTATTCCCTTGTATCTGCTGGGTTTGGTAACCATATTCCTTTAGGAGACCATTCAAGAAGATCGGGGGTTGAAACAAGGATTTTATTTGCAAACCTGGAGTAAAGATATTTTTCACCTTTAAATCGAAGTTCAGAGCCATGGTGGTGTACAATTGTTTTTTTGTTCAATATTCTCCACAAGACTAGATCAATACCTTTTGGAAGAATAGTTCCGCTGTGAAAATGATATACATCGTATTTCTTAACAAATTTTAAAAAAATAAAAAACATTTTTATGTAATTATATGGAAACTTAGATGTTATAGGATAACAAAAGTCCGTTTTATACCTGAAAGGATG
The DNA here is from genome assembly GCF_000970285.1 of Methanosarcina horonobensis HB-1 = JCM 15518. Taxonomy (NCBI): domain Archaea; kingdom Methanobacteriati; phylum Methanobacteriota; class Methanomicrobia; order Methanosarcinales; family Methanosarcinaceae; genus Methanosarcina; species Methanosarcina horonobensis. The sequence goes on from NZ_CP009516.1 coordinate 240,693, forward strand.
TTTTTTATACGAAAGGACATCACTTTTATAACCTAATTCTCTTTGTGCTTGGGCTATATTTTGAGGCACTCCAGCTACATCTCCAATATGTAATATCTTCATAATATGCTCACCCAACACATTTTACCGATTTTAAAGAAATAATATTGAGTTTTGGTCTTATTATCTGAATATTGACTTTTTCAATATACTAAGCCCTTCCTGAAATAGTAATTTGTCACTGGAGCTGAATACAATTGTTTTCCACCACGGATTTTCACTTAACTGGGAATATAACCACAATTTGATAATTGCATTCAAACCATAGGCGATAGTTGTTGCCATAGCTCCCCCTTCTATACCATATTTCGGGATCATAATTATATTCGCGATTATATTTACAAAAACCACTAGTATTGAAGTATAGAGATTTAGCTCTGGTCTGCCTCTAGCTGCAAGGTCATTTGCTAAAATCTTCGAGCCACTACCTACAACTATACCTGGAAGTAGCCATAGAAATGCGCCAACGGCCGGAGCAAATTCTCTACCAAATAAAAAATTAATAAGAAATGATGCCAATGGTGTTAATACTAATGCGAAAAATGTTGAAATTAGCAAGACCCAACGAGAAATTAAAGGAGTAAGTACCTTGCGTTTTTCTTCATCATTATGTAGTTCCGAAAGGCGGGGTAAAAGCACTGTACTTATTGCCTGTGACAATATCCATATTTTTTCAGCAATTTGCACAGCAATTAAATAAATACCTGTAGCTGCTGGTGTAAGAAAGAAATTAACTAAAAAGAGATCGGCTCTGTAGTTTACAAAAGCGAGGATATTACTCAAATGGGCCTTCCAGCCATATCCAAGGCACTCTTTTGTATAATTCTTTAAAATGTTATCCTCATGATTTGTATTATGTTTTTTGAGGTAAGGTTTTAAAATAATCAATGTAACAATCAATCCGCATAAATTGCCAATGATGAAAGATAACAAAGCTCCAAATACACCAAGTTTTAATATCCCGACCAGAAACGCTACAAGCAGGAGTGTAATACAGGGTGTTATTAACGAAATATAGTTGTAATTTTTAAAATCCTGTAACCCCTGAAATAGACTGCTCATAAATTCCTGAAGTAATGATAATGGAAATGCCAGAATACCAAGCCAGAGAATAGATAAAGGTATGCCTGGAAACCAGGTCTCACCTTGAGTTTCAACTACTGATATAGCAATTGAAATACCTATGATACATAAAATAAACCAAAGCCTAATATTAGTTTTAAATGCAGAATTAATATTAATTTTATTCGAAGCAATGAAGTAAACATTAGCAGGAGATACTCCAAGATTCAGGAAGCTAACAAGCATTGTTGGTAAGAGAATACCCATAGCGTATTGACCGTTACCCAGCGGACCTAATGAGCGAGCCAAAGTAATTGAAATAGCTAATCCGACAGCTATTCCAACGCTTTGACGAATAATTGTGAGAATAATATTATTACTTAGTTTTTTGAGTGAAAGACCTTCATAGTCTGACCCCATTTTTTGACCTCTGGTGTTTTAATTTCTCCGGTTATTTGCTGAAAAGTATTTCACAATTTAACTTTGATTCGCAAACAATGTTAAAATAGTAGTCAATTTGTATATTTGCATGAAAACAGGCCTTCTTTGAATTTTTGAATTATTAACTTTGCAGTATTAATTAGCTTTTAATAAACTTTCAGCTACTTCTGCGTTATAAATTGCCTGCCGTTCCAATTTTTCTGCACTGATAGCTAAATTTTTTTTGATTTCATTTCGATTTTCCCAAACATAGTTTATTTTTTCAAACATATCTGGTAATTCTATTTCTTTATAATTTAATGACCATTTATCCTGCTCGACCATTTTTAAAAATTCATCAACTTTCCCGCTATATGTAATTCCTATCATAGGCACATTCATTCTTGCCGAAAATATGAGAGAATGCAACCTCATACCAATAACCATCTCCATTTTTCCAAAAATTCCCATCATTTCTTGTGGTGTGTAAACACCTCTTACAATTCTGGCTTCTTGTTTACATTTCATCATCTGATGGATTGGATCCATTATTCTGATATCACATGTTGGTCTTGGTGGAAATTGCATAGGAATGAAAACTAAATTTACATTTAAATTCTCTATTATATAATCCGAAATTTTAGCTATTTTTTCAATGAAATTTTCCACAAATTCTGAGTCAAAACGGTATTCATAAGGATTCCATCTGACAGAAATTCCAACAAGTGGTTTCTCTGTGCAAATTCCTTCTCTATCCAATATCTCTTCAACTCTTCTTGAATTCGCAGGGGTTAGTGCCATCACAGGATCAGAAGTAACTTGAATAAGAGATTCATTTACTCCACTCGAGACTAATACTTCTTTAGATAATTTATTTCTAACATGTATGGCTTCTACTGAGCTCAAAGTGTGTTTTGTAAGCATTTTTCCAAATGTGGTTTTTATAGGACCCACTCCTGGTGCATACAAAACTATTGGCTTACGGAACATTTCTCCGATTACAATTTTGTTAAGCCAAAACTTAAAATTTTTATATGTAAGGTCATGTATAATTCCTCCTCCTCCGATAATCAATAAGTCTGCACCATATACTGTTTTTAGTATTGAGTGTAGATTGCGTAATTCGCTGATATAAACCGCGTTTACGCCGTGTTTTTCGATAGTTTCCTTTGGATTACCAGAAAATACTGTTATTTCTACGTCACATCTCTCTTTGATAGATTGGATAATAGCAGCGAGAATTGCTTCATCTCCAGTATTTCCGTATCCGTAATATCCGCAAATTGCAACTTTTTTTGTTGACATAACAGCTCACCAGGATCAATACACTAATTCACTTCCCCAATTCGCTACCTTTTATCTCACTCTCGTTTTTATCCGGTTATCCTTTATTACTGAATTTATTCAGGACTATCTATGATCTTCTATTCTACTGCATTTTACGCTTCAACCAGTCACTGTATTCTGAATAGTCAATTCTGCAGCATTTCCTTTTCCATATGGATTTTCCCACTCGCAATCCGACTCCATCATTTTTCTTGCGTATTCGATAATCTTTTCTCCTGCTCCTGCAACTAAATTTGCGCCTACCTCTACCGTTTCCGGCCTTTCGGTGTTGTCACGAAGGGTTACGCAGGGGATTCTGAAGATACAGCTTTCTTCCTGTACGCCTCCGCTGTCGGTAAGGATCAGCCTGGCTGAGCTTTCCAGTTGCAGGAATTCAAGGTAGCCAAGGGGTTTTATCAGCCGGGTTCCTTCCGGAAACTTTAAACCAAACTCTCCTATCATTTTCGCAGTTCTGGGATGAATCGGAAATATAATTGGAAGGCCAAACTCCTTATAAATGTGCGAAAAGGCGTTCAGAATTCCGCTGAGACGCTCTTTACTGTCCACATTTTCGGCTCGGTGGACTGTGGCTACAATATACTTTTTTTCTTCTATGCTTAATTTTGTAAGTATGTTAGTTTCGTATTTAGAAATCTCAAGGTTCTGGTAAGCTGCATCTACAACCGTATTTCCTGTAACGAAGATTTTCTCTTTGGGAATGCCTTCGTTTAGCAGATATCTTTTTGAAGTTTCGGTTGAAGCGAAGAGATAATCGGAAGTGTGATCTGCAATAACTCTGTTCGTTTCTTCGGGCATTGTCCTGTCAAAGGATCTAAGACCGGCTTCAACATGCCCGATTTTGATCTGAAGTTTGGATGCTGCAAGGGTGCCTGCAAGAACAGTATTTGTATCTCCCTGCACAAGAATAACATCCGGTCTGTCTTTTACCAGAATTTCTTCAATTCCGGCAAGCATTTTTGCAGTCTGTTCTCCATGTTTGCCAGAACCTACATCGAGGTTGTACTTTGCCTGCGGGAGTTTCAGTTGTTCAAAAAAGATTTTGTCCATTTCATAGCTGTAGTGCTGACCTGTATGCAGTATATAGTACTCTATGCCCTGTTTTTCACATTCTCTTATTATAGGGCTCATTTTTATGATTTCAGGCCTTGTGCCGAGAATGATTGCAATCTTCATATTTTTTATCATGTCCGTTCAAAGGAAAGTTTCCAGAAGTGTTAATATTAGGTAATACTCAATAAGTTATTTAACCCATTTGGTATGTTCTAAATCGCCAAACAGACATGTATTTTTAGAAAAAAATATTATTAATTATTATTTTTTTAATTCTTATATTTTAGGCGCATATACTAATACAAAAGTATGTTCAGTCAATTGATTATGTTTTGATATTGTAACTTTAGTTTATGCTTAAGCTAAAGAACATAATTCGTATGAATAGACCCTGCGAGCTAAAAGAAACAAAAATTGGAGTATTCGGATTTTTACTCTTTCCCCTGCAAAATTCGACAGAGACAAATTACTTTGTATTTTCCATTAGCAAACATTTTGTAATGTTGCGTACGAAGCGTTTGTATAACCGATTTTCCATTCATTTTGAGTATTTACTCCCACATACCACATGTGTATTGTGTCAGTATAAGGATCATATGTGATAGATGACTTATATAAGCTTGAATTATCAAATTTTCTTGTATTACTATCTGGTTTAAGAATTTTATCCGGATAATATTTCCACACTATCCCATCATTACTTTCCGCCCATGACAGGCTTTTATCAACATCAGAATATTGAATCATGAAAAATAGTTTATATTCGGGAATGTATTTTACTTCAATATGCCAGACATCTTTATTATAAATGTCATCTTCAAAAACGCAGTCTTCAGGTTCTGACCATTGAAAACCATCAGTTGAAGTTCGATATATTATTGAACATTCGGAATCCCACTTTTGTGCCCACATCATCCACGATCCATCTGGAAGTTGAACAATCGCATTCGATCTTTCTATATTTGTCGCGCCGTGTTGTAAATCTTTATGAATCACATTCAGTATCTTTATGCACATTCTTCTACATACTTGTTCTAATTTTGATCGGTTACAAAATGTAATTTTATTTGAAGGTATATTATAAAGTAATACAGGATTTGACCACGAAACCCCATCATATGTTTTTACAATTAAATATTTAGTCTCCTGACTGGTAGAATTATAGTCTCGATAAATGCAGTAAAGTTCGTCTGAGGTTTTGTTATGTGCCAGGCAAGGGTCAGAGTTAAATCCTACGGAAGGTCCTGGAATCACAGGATTGGTAAGTCCTTGTGGAACGGACCAATTTTCATAAGGCACATCAAAGCAGTAAATTGATGGGTTTTCATATTTATTATCCGAATTCGGATATGGTGTTGCTGCAGCCCAATATTTGTGCCCGTTCCAACCATCCGAGAAATATAATACTGATGGATGTGTTAGTTGCCCGCTGCCATCGTAAGTTGGAATCTCCAGAGGTTCATTTGAATTTTCAAATATGTCATTTGACCTCAAACTCACATTCGGAAAATTAAAATTTTGAACTCCATTATATTTTTCAGCTGTAGCTGGTATAATTAAACATAATATCAAATATGACACTAATACGAGTTTTAGCATTCTTTTCACGATCTCACTTATTTTATCCAATCACCTGTTCCTATATTAATTATAGAGAATTTAGATAAGTCCTCAATGTTTTAATATCTCAGGTAGATTTGTCAAAGTCAGGATAGAATGGTTTACAGGAATAAAGAATTTGATACAAAATCAAAATTTTATGACGCGGCAATAAAACAGCAACAAAAGAGCGTTTTTTGGGGATCAGGAATATAATTACAAACTTTCGGGTTAGCCTTGTTTTTGGCCTGGTAAATCCTTATAACAGTTTTTATCGTTTTTATCTGAGTTCTGTTTCACTTGCAGTATAGCTTTCAGAAAATCTTTGCTTTTTGTACTCCCGGGAGAAAGACTCGAGCCGATAGTCGCAGTTCGGGTGCTTTGAGAGCGAACAGAGAATAAGGTTTATCTTATGTTAATGAAAATAGATCTCATATGGAGAAACGTGCCGAGATCAAAGTACATGGTCGAGTCCAAAAAGCAGGTTTCAAAGACTTCATTGACGAGATTGCTTTTAATTTGAATCTCAATGGATACGTTAAAAATCTCGATGACGGGACAGTGCAGGTTGTTTGCGAGGGAGACGAAGCTGCTATTGCGGAATTGCTCGAAAAGATTAACATCACTCAATATCCCATCAGGGTAGAAAATATTGAAGTGACTTACAAAAAGCCAACAGGCGAGTATAAAGCATTTGAGGTTATCAGAGACGAAGACCTGACCACTGCAACTTATGAAAGAATGGATGCAGCTGCGCGGTATATTCGAGAAATGAATTCAAACCTCTGCCAGAAGGTGGATCTTCTTGGGGGGAAAATTGATGTCCTGGGTGGAAAAATGGATTCCCTTGGGGGAAAGATGGATTCTCTCGGCGGAAAAATCGATACACTGGGAGGGAAAATTGATTTTCTCGGAGGGAAGATTGATGTGCTTGGCGGAAAAGTGGATTCTTTCGGCGGGAAAATTGATGTACTGGGCAATAAAATCGATCACGCCCGTGTAGAAATCACATCAGAAATCCGGTTAAGCCGGAATAACTTCAGGTCTCACATTGACGAAAGGATTTCAACTATAGAACGCGAGTTAGCTCTCATTAAGTCTAAAGTCATTCCCTGAAGCACTTCTGCAAAAATAGTAACCGAAAGCAAGAGCTTTCGGAGAGGTGCTGATAAATCAGAACTTTGAAAGGCAGGACTAAGGATGTTTTTGTATAGCTTTTCGGGCCCATGTAAGCGGTTCGCTATGCTGGAGTATCTCTAAGTTAATCTGCAGAAAGTAAACCATGAAAGTTCCGGAACCGGAAAGTTAAAGTGAGAGTTAAACCGATAGGCTTCCGGGTAAATAACCGGTATTTTCCAGTCACTCTCTCCGGTCTCGAGCTTTTTTCCTGCTTTTATCCTTCTTTAACGCCTTTTACTCATTATTGTAATCCCTATAAGGAGCGTTCCCACAAAACCTATGAGGAAAGAAGCCAGCTTAGGGGGATTTTTTATTATCTCTGCTGCCTGGAGTGCTTCTCCTCTAATCTGGGGTTCGAGATCTCCAAATCCGAGTGAACTTGCTGTATCAAGAATGGACTTATCGGTTTCCAGAGTGGAAGGATTCTCATTCTCAGTTGATAGGTCAGTGTTTGATTTTTGCTTTTTATCCGGTCCGTTTGATTTTTTGACTTCACGAATGGATACCTCTGTCTGCGCTATACCCACAAGACCTCTACCTTTTTCATAGGCACCCGCAAAGAGAAGATAATCTCCTGGAGGAAGATCGAAGGTTGTCAGGGAGAGGGTGCTCTGGTTTTCTTCACCTATGCTTATCGTACCGTTGCCTTCTCCTATAAGGGTCTGGATTTCAGTTGTTAGCTCATCTTTGTTGAACTTGGATTCGTAGTTTGTTGAGTTGATATCGAACTCATTTATGATATCTATCCCGTTCACAAATATATCTGTCCCGGCTCTCGTTCCATTGGAACTGACATTTACTTCTGCACGATAGGCGTCCTCACTTATTAGCAGGGCTCCGTATGTGTAGCTTCCCTGGGCCGGAGCTTTTTTCAGATCCAGACTGACATCAAGGTTCTCGTGCTCTTTAAGGTTATTTGGAGCTTTTATTTTAAGTTCGTACTCCACAACTTCAAAACAGGTTGCTGAAAGAACCTTCCTCGACTCGGGGTTTTCATCGCCTTCAAGCATTATGAGTATTCCATAGCTTCCAGCCTGAAGAGGGTCAAGAGTCAGGGTGGAAGGGAGATCCCCGTTTTCGTCCAGGGTCACAGCAGTTACCAGGGTCGTAGAATTTGTACTGTTATCAAAGACTTCCTTCAGGTTCACGGCGTTTCCGTCCCTAATGTCCGTGAAAGCCTCACCAAGGGAACTCAGGTTAAGCCCCTGAACAAGATAAACATTTACATTCTGCTGTCCGAAAGCTGCAGGGCCTTTGTAGTCTACCTTCACTTTGTCTTTTTCAGCGTAAAAAGGATGAGTAGTGTACGGGTATGCAAGAACTATTTCAGTACCATCCCCGTACTCCCCTGGTTTCAGTTCAAGGGCAGCTCCTTCACTATTCAGGCTGTCTGTCCCTTTGTATGTGAAATTAAGAGGCTGTGGGAGCCGGATCTCATCTCCTCCACTGAGAAGGATCCAGCCTCCTTCCGTAAGGCTTTCATTATGGTCTGCAAAATAAATACTATCTCCGTTTTTCTCGATAACTGCAACCCATGGATCATCTTCAGAAATTGCTGCTGATGCCGAACTGAGTAGAAAAATCAGAGTTAAAACCATCAGGGTTAACTTGAACATTCCACTATAAACTCCGTTATACATTCCTGTTCTTTTCTTCAATTATAGCACCCCTTAATGATGTTTTTCTTCTTAATTCCGGTTTTTTTCCTTTTTTAAGGAATTTAACCGTAAATATTATTCTAATCTAATGTCATTAGTGCTCATATATTTATTTAAACCGCTTGTTCGCCGTTAAAGACATCTGTAAAGGCTCTTCTAAACTTAAAGAGTTTAAAGGCTTTTTTTGCCTTGGAAACTTCCATAATTTTAATGCTTTTTAATCCTTGAATAAAGCAGGACCAATAACATTCCGGCCAGAATTCCTCCAATCCATATGCTCCAGGCTTTCCAATTTTTGGAAAAGTCCTTTTTTGATTCCTTTGTTTGATCTGATGAGAGTATTACATCTGAAGACAGGTTTTCTGCCGGATGCAGGGTAACCTGCTTTGTAACGTCCTCGACCTTTATTTCAAAATTGCCTGCAGGTATGGATTTTGTGTTGTACTTATAGCTGAAATTTCCTGAGTCGACTTTTACCTGCTGAAGACCTGTGATCTTGAGTTTTACTTCAGGAGCACTTGACTTTCCATCGATCCTGATTCTGTAAGTCCCGGGGGGAACAGCAGACTGTGAAACTCTTGCAATTCCTCCTTCTGCTTTTGCAGTTCTGGATATCCACAGGATCATTTTTACCCTAACGTTCAGGTCGTCGGCTCCTTTTGCCTCTACACTAAAACGGTTATTGAACCCTGAGGGAATTTCCACGCCTTCAAGCAGATACTCGTATCTGCCGTCCGAGACCTGAACGTCTTTTTCAAAGGATACCAGCACTTTTGCTGTCTCTCCCGTGAAATTAGCTCCTTTTATCTCTATCACATTCCCAACCGCCGGGTTTTCAGGAACAAGTTCCCAACTGCTGGCTGCGGCAGGAGGGAGGGCAGTCAGAGATATAAATAACATAAATACACAAAGCTAAGACAGAGGTTTCAGCCTTTTTTTACTCCCCTGGTTCTGGAGAGAAGCGAAAACTAATTCCACGAAATCAATCCCTTTAGAAAGCAAGACCTTGAATCTCCTTTTTAACACCCAGAGTCTTTGATTTGAGTTATCACACTATAAGGTAGTTTTAACAATAATATGTTCCAGGAAAGTCTATTTATATTTTATGTTGACTTTTTAAGGCTTTTTACTAATATATATATCTAAACGTTAAAAATGAATACATAGCTATCAGTTTAAAAATTGACATTGTTGACAATTAAATAGGACAGTTAGTAATAAAATCAATCAAAAGAGAGCGGAAATCGTATCCTAAATTAAAGGAACCTTCATCTTTTTAGAAAGCTAGTTAAAATTTAGATTTAGTTAAAAAACTTTTTTGTTTCTAAATTGTGAGGAAGGAATAGTCCGCTTTATTTTGAGGCATTACCTGAGGGAGTTTGAGCTTTTTACGCTTTTCCCGGAGATTTGAATTCTTTTATTATCTTTTTTACCTGTCTATCTGTTTTCAATATATAAAGATAATAAACACAGATAATCAGTCCGGAGATTACAACAAGGAGAATCTGGTTTATTCCTGCGGTTTTGAGAGCTGTCAGCACTATTCCTGCAGGAATGAAGAGGATAAGATTTGAAAATACTATTTTCAGGGCTTTTGAAGTCTTCACCCCTGAGTAATGCATCATTTTCAGGCATAGATATCCATACACCACAATACCTGATATGGAAAAAAGGATAAGAGCTGTACGGGCGCTTCCAAGAATGCCGCCAATTGTAAGGGACAGGAAGCGGGTAGTCAGATTGAAAAAATTGTAACTAAAACCGAAATGGTGTTCTTCTACTACAAGGTATATTGTGCTTAAAGGGGATGAAATAAACCATATGAAAGCCCAGAGGCTCAGGATTTGGGCATAAACACCCGCTTCTGTCCAGGCACTCCCGAAAATCACAGTAAAGACATCACTTCCGACAATTGTCAGAATCAATATAGGGAACATGCCTATAATTACAAGCATCCTGAAAACATTCTCAACAAGGGTGCTGAGGCTTCCCTCGGATACTGCCCGTGACGCCCTCTGGTAAAACACCTGTGAAATTGATCCTCCAATAAAACTCATAGGGAGCTGGAGCAAACGGAACCCGAGGGAATAAAAGCCAACCACTGCAGGAGCAAAAAACGCCGAAAGGAGAAAAGCCGGAAGCTGCCAGGAGATTGAGTTCATAAGGGCAGACCAGCTGTCTATGAGTGGGAGGTTGCGGTGCCTTACAGCTCCTTCATACATCTTTCTCCAGCTCAAGCTCTTTTTTATCAAGCTTCTATCATCTCTCCAGATCTGACCTCCAAGCACTAATGTTGCCACCGACTGGCCTGCAAGACTGCCGCCGATTAAACCAGCTGAAGTTGGAGGGCGTTCTGAAATCCCGAGGAGAATTTGTGTTGCAGTTGTAGAAACCGAACTGGAAACCCTTGAAAAGGAGAGCCTCTTGAAGAGCTTTGTTCTTGAATTCCACTGGTTGAGCGCGAGAAAAATCCCATTTACGAATACGAACGGAGACACAAGCCAGAGATAGTTCTCTATCTGCGGAGCATTTAGAAGGTCAACTATCTGGGCTTTGAAGTACCAGACAACTGGCGCAGTAAATCCGGTTATAGCCAGGACTGCGAGGACACTGAGACCCAAAAGATTTACTGCATCTTCATTTGATTCGGGCAGCATTATAGAATACTCATACCTCAGGCATGAAATAATGCTTATTATGCTGGTGATAGAGATATATAGAGCCCATACTCCAAAATCCTCAGGTCCGTAAAGGCGGGTCAGAACAGGGGCTGCCAGAATCGTAAGGATTTGAGCAAAGGTCGTTCCACCTGCAAGTGTCAGTACATCCGATACAAAACTTGCCTTTTTTTCTTTTTTGGATGGCTTTTTTGTTGCTTTTTGTTTATTTCTATCCATAGTAGCCAGTACCCTTAGCAAAGGAACTCGTTTTTCAGGCCAGACAGTTAGAAGTTTTTTAATTTCTGCAATAATTGTTTCAATTACATGATTAAATTTCTCTTTTTAAGAATCTTAATTTTTAATAGCTTCAGCACACTGACCTTCTGCTTACTTTTTACCCCATACCTTTTTCTCCCTTTTCAATTCCTATACACAAATTATCCTTTATAAACTCATCCGATTCGGCGGTATTTTTCTCCCATTAGTGATAATACGTACCAGAAAAACATATAAGACACAGTACCTTTACAGACAGAACTCTGATTTTCTTTCCTCTTTCAAGAGACTTACAGTTCCCACTCTTACCGGATAAAAGAATTATTTAATTTTTAACAGAAAGTCACTGTTAACATTTTAACAGCTTAAACCCTTCAGACCAACATCAATCCGGTTAACCCGTCTGAGGCAGCTGCACATCTGATAAAAAAGAGTTCTCTTCAAGCTGCCGATTGATGTGTTTATTTTTTATAATGAAACCACATTTAGTCTTTTTACTGATCCTTGTTTTCAGATTCCCGGTTCAATCTTACTGGTCCACCAGTTGTAGATTTCCTCTCCGCTGGTAATCCAGGCATTTTTACCGGCACAGTACTCAAGGACTTTTTCGTAATACTTAAGATTCTCTCCTTCAATGCACGTGTTATTATGCCAGAGGATAGTAATCACACCGTTATATTTCTCAACCGTATTGATAAGATGTTTCGTACATTCCCAGGCTTTCTTAACGCTAAGGCGCATGTAATCCCTCAAAAGTGAACGGTCCATGATTACCAGTGGAATTTCCATGATATCGATCTGGTACCCTTCGTTTAAATTGAAAGGCCTGAATGGATGGCACATTCCGTTTCTAAAACCGGCACAGTCCGAATATCCGAGTGTGGTATCGTATTTGAAGCCTGCTTTACTTAATAATTCCCAGGTATCCGGTACTCTGAACCTTAAATAGTGATTTCTATACCCAATAACCTTTCTCCCTAAAACTTCCTCAAGACGCCTTTTTTTTTCTTTGATATCCTCAAGGCTGTTGTAAGACTCATGTCCGCCGTGCAGGCCTACTTCCCATCTCGTGTGTGAGGCAGACTGCAAATTTTTTTTCGTCCGGATATTGTGGCTTCAGCCCGTTTTCTACCAGAAATTTCGAAACTCTTGGCTCAAAAATGCTTCTATGATTGCTTAGATAGTAAGGAAACCTCTCATAACCATCGCGAAAGGTTACGCTGTACTCCTCTTTCCTGGTAAAGAGATCCCAGAGCTCCTCGTTTTCTTTTAGTTTTTCAAACATGTTCCTCGCCTTTTTTCCCAGAATATAAAAGATAGATCAATTTTAAAAAGGGGATTTCCCCCCTCACTTTATCTCATGTGAATTCTTGTCTCCCCTCCCAATTCCCTTATAAACGAACCCTTTTCCAGTAAATTCATCCGGCTCAATAACATTTCTCCCGTCAACAATGACCGGATTTGCTTTTCCGGTTATTCTCTTTATCCAATCAGCTTTCAGGCCAGAGTATGCACTGTGCCCTGCAAGCACTACTACAGCGTCCGCGCCCTTTACAACCTCTTCCAGATTATCCGAAATCTCGACTCCAGGATAATTGACAACGTACGGGTCGTGCACCATAACGCTGGCCCCGGCTTTCAGGCAGAGATCCCTGTAAGGTTCCGAGGGAGTGTTTCTGGCATCATCCGAGTCTTTGATAAATGCCCAGCCGAGCATTGCAACCTTTGAGCCTTCCATCTTCTTTCCAAGCCTATCAAGTGCAGCAGCAGTCAGGTTGTACATATGCACAGGCATGAAATCATTGACTTTCCTTGCAAGCACGTAAATTGAGTCCGAGCCTTCGGGATAGTCAAGCTCTCCCTTTCCAATCTTAACTCCCCTTTCCAGGTGGTATGTATCCTTGGTCAGGCAGTGGCCTCCAACCCCTGCTCCTGGCCAGAGGACAGCTCTTGTGATACCCTCACCTTTTAAGCTGTCAACTCCTGTCCTGACATCATAGACATTTATGCCCATAGCTTCACAGTAAAGGGCAAGCTGGTTGATTGCTGCGATCTGAAGATCGCGGAAAGTATTTTCTGCTGTTTTTGTAACCTCGGCTGCAGTTGCACTCATCGGGATAACCTTTCCGACCGTAAGCACCGGGGAGTACAGCTCAACCGCCCTCTTTGTGCTTGCTTCATTGATTCCTCCCACGATCCTGTCATGTTCTCTGATATTCTTCAGAAGCCTGCCCACCATCACCCTTTCAGGTGCGTGTGCAAGGGCAAAATCTTCACCGGCTTTTAACCCGGACTCTTCTTCAAGGATCTGTTTTGCCATTCCTTCGGTTGTCCCTGGAGTGATTGTGGATTCAAGGACTACAAGCATACCGGGTCTCAGATATTTTCCTGCATTCCTGATCCCTTCTATAAGAGCGCTGAAATCGGGTTCCAGATCTTTGGGATTTGCAAAAGGAGTTTGAATTGCGAGTGTAACTGCATCAAGTTCGGAGATCCTTGAGAAATCAGGTGTGCACTCAAACTTGCCGGCTTTTACAACCTTTCCAATCAGTTCTTCAAGGCCCGGCTCCTCTCCTTTGAGCGGGCTTTCTCCCCTGTTGAGCATGTCAATCTTGTAGCCTGAGCTTTTTGAGTTGCGCTGGAAGCCAAGGACTTTGTCAAAACAGGGAGCATCTGCAAAAAGGACAGCTGCAGGGATTCCCACATATCCCATGCCAAGCACACCCATTTTTTTTATAGGACCGCGTTCCTTCAGAAGTTTTTCTAATTTATTCATGCTAATCACTTCCCATTGTTGTTTTTAAAACATTCTCTCGTTTTCCCTGAGGTTTTCGGATTTCTATTTTCTTCACCATTTCTTCATGCGCTTTACTGTCCTACTTCAATCAGTCTTTCTTCTTCGTAAGATCTGATTGCTGACATTGCTACTTCAAGGGCATGTTTCCCATCTTCGCCACAGGGGCTCGGTTCTCTGCCTGTCCTGACACAGTCTATGAAATAAACAAGTTCGTTTTTCAGGGGTTCGCTTGGCTCGACTTTGGCTTTTCTTATCCAGCCATTATCATGCAGCTCAACTGTCTGGTCAATATAGTCCAGATAGGCTACACCCTTGACACCTATTGCTGTCAACTGCCTTACCTTATGAGGGGTTAGCCAGTTTGTTTCTACAACACCTGCAAAATTGTGATCCATACGCAGGATAATTGAGGCATGGTCCTCAAAAGAATGAATATCTGCACCTGCAATGGCATAAACACCCCTTATCTTCTTGCCATAAAGGTATGAGATGACGTCTATATCATGAACACCTATATCCAGAATTACGCCGACATCCCTTATCCTCGGATTATAGGGACCTACTCTTCTGGTAGAAATAGAAACTATTTTCCCCAGAGTACCTGAATCTATGATCTCTTTGAGCCTTATGACTGCAGGATTGAAACGTTCTATATGCCCTACCATGAGAACCTTTCCTGCTTTCTTTGCCGCTTCGATCATCAGCTCTGCGTTTTCAACCGTGTCGGCAATTGGTTTTTCAACAAGGATATGAAGGCCTGCTTCCAGGGCATCAAGAACTACCTGTTTATGCAGCTTTGTGGGCACAACAATGCTTACTGCATCAAGACCTTCTGCAAACATCTCTTTATAATCTGTAAAGGCTTTCGTTTTAAACTGGATAGCCATGGATTCAACTCTATTTTTGTCTACATCCGATATCCCGGCAAGTTCCACGCCTTCCATCTCGCTGTAGATTCGGACATGATTCTGACCCATGGCGCCAGTGCCTATTACTCCTACTCTGATCAAGGTTACACTTCCTTTCAAAAATGCAGCTGCAGCCTGGAAATTGTTCAAGCTTTTGCACAGAACTCTTTTACTTCTCTGATTATTTTTTGCACGTCGTCTTCGGATAAAGCCGGATGTACGGGAAGGGAGAGAACTTCCTCTGCTGCTTTTTCCGAAACCGGCAGGGAATCCCTGTACCCCAGCTCTTTATAGTAGGGTTGCTTATGGATGGGTACAGGATAATGTACTCCGGTACCTATTCCTTTTTCCTTCAGGAAATCTGCCAGCTCATCTCTTTTTTCAGCTCTGATTGTATACTGGTGGAAAACATGAGTGCGGCCGGGTTTTGTTATTACAGGTACGATCCCTGAAATGCCTTTGAGTCCGGCTGAAAGCATGGCTGCGTTTTTCTGCCTGGCGGCTGTAAACCCATCCAGTTTTTCGAGCTGGACAAGCCCGATTGCTGCTGCAATATCAGTCATGCGCAGATTAAAGCCAAGCATTTCGTGCAGGTAGCGAATTTTTGAGCCGTGAGCCCTGATCATTTTTGCTTTTTCTGCGATTTCCCTGTCACTGGTTGTGATCATCCCGCCTTCACTCGTTGTCATGTTTTTGGTCGGATAGAAGCTGAATCCTCCTGTGCCAAAACTGCCAACTTTTTTCCCGAGGTATTCTGCTCCATGGGACTGACAGGCATCTTCGATCACGACAAGTTTGCGGTCTTCAGCTATTTCCATTATAGCTTTCATATCTGCAGACTGCCCGTAAAGGTGAACAGGCATAATGGCTTTTGTTTTTGAAGTAATCTTTTCCTGGATTCTATCGGGATCTATATTGTATGTATCCGATTCAATGTCTACAAAAACAGGTTTTGCCCCGGTGTAAAGGATGCTGTTCGCAGTGGCAATAAATGTGAAAGGGCTTGTAATTACTTCGTCCCCTTTTCCAATGCCGTGGGCAAGAAGTGCAATATGCAGGGCTGCGGTGCCGGAGTTCACCGCAACTGAATATTCGCAGCCCGTGTACCCGGAAAATGCAAGCTCAAATTCTTCTACTTTTGGTCCCTGTGCAATCATGCCTGAGCTCAGGACCTTCGTTACTGCATCAATCTCTTCCTTGCCCAGCAGGGGCTTGGCGATTGGGATCATTTTCGGACCTCATATTAATCTTAATAATTCTTTATAACTTCGATTTTGTTTTCCGATAGGCTTATATTTGGTTCAACTCTTTAAGATCTTCAGGTAGTTCCTGTATTCTGGCAGGCACACCGAGTGCCAGTTTCCATGGGGGCACGTCTTTTGTCACAAGAGCTCCTCCGGCAACCATTGCTCCTTCTCCGATTTCCACTCCAGGAAGCAGAGTTGCGTTAGCGCCAATAGATGCTCCTTTCCTCAAAACAGGCCCTTTAAGTTCGTACTTTTTACGTATGGGATATTTATCATTAGCAAGAACAGCACATGGCCCAATAAATACATTGTCTTCGATAACTACATTTGTTGGAATATAGACATTCCCCTGGATACTGACATTATTTCCTATTTTCACGTTTCCGTCTATGATAACGTTCGTTCCGATAAGTACATTGTCCCCGATTTGCGTATTTTCCCTTATCATTACGTTATGTCCGGTTTTGAAGTTTTTTCCGGTTTTTACGCTGGAGAAAATTGTAGAACCTGCTCTTATGATAGAGTTTGGACCTATATTGCAGCCCGGAAAATCGAAGTCCTCTATTTCCATATCCTTTTTGAGAATCTCCGTGAGGACTTTGTGCTCTGGATACCCCAGTATTACATTCTCCAGAACTACCGTATCTTTTCC
The DNA here is from genome assembly GCF_000970285.1 of Methanosarcina horonobensis HB-1 = JCM 15518. NCBI lineage: Archaea > Methanobacteriati > Methanobacteriota > Methanomicrobia > Methanosarcinales > Methanosarcinaceae > Methanosarcina > Methanosarcina horonobensis. The sequence continues at coordinate 257,587 of NZ_CP009516.1, forward strand.
GACTATAGAATTACCGTAAATCTTGGAAGAACCATGGATTTTGAATTGTTTTGAATTCATATTGTTACCCTTTTATATATACCTTTTAATTTATTCGAAAGGTTTAGGACGGAATCAAAACATCGTTAATAATTTTTACACCTTCAATTTATGTACTCAGTTACACACTTGTTTTCGTTCTCCGGATTATCTGACTATCTATTGTTCCAGATTATCCGGGACTATTTTAATTTCTCTATTCTCTCTACTCACTCCCTGCAGTTTTGTAACTATGTGAATTTTTGTTCGAATACACTGTATAATTATTTAACTGATTTGGTTTGTCTTCTACCTGCTATTTCTCCGTTTTTTCTTTGATAAAGTAATTTGATTTGCCGTAGCAATTCAACATAAATTTTCTTTCCAGGCTTAAACTGATCTAATACATGCTTTCCACTTTCGTGGAGAAACCGGTTACTTATGGTTTCAATGTTTAAAATCAATCTAAAGGTTATGGAATTGGTCTTCTTTGCTTTTTATCTTTTATAAGGTTAGCCTTTTTCCTTTCCTCTCGGGACAGGATTTTTGGTTTTTAATGGTCATGTGCTCTCTTTTTTATTTCTATTTCCTGTTATATGGCTTTAGTTCGGGAAATTAAATGGAGGAGAATTTTTATATAAGATTGCATATTTGTTCCTCTTATATATACATGAATTAACCAAAGGAGTTCTAGTTACGCTTACAAGTTTAATTCCATCAACTTCCGCTTCTTCGGATGTGTTCACAATTATGACCACACCCGGGGTCCCTGAAGGTGCATCAGTAGCTGTAGCAGTTTTGCTTTTACTCTTACTTTTCAGAGACTTTCTCCCTCTGTCAAAGCACTGGGGAGATTCTGTGCAAACTTCTTTAAACATGGGAATCCTTCCACTTCTGTTTTCCTTCGGCGCAATTATTCTTTACAAGCTTGTAGCTCTCTTCTAATATCTGGGGAACTCTTTTAAGTTTGAACTTAAAGCATCGAGAGAAAAAATATTTTAAAAAAGTTTATGAAAGTAATTTTTTCCTATCCAGTTACTAAAAATAAGTTTTCCTGCTTTCTTTTCTGCCTGCTCACTTTCATGCACTACCTTTCTCTCTTTTTCCCTTTCGCTTGCATTTCTTCTCTTCAAGCAGAATCTTACAGCAGGATACATACATGTCTGAAAAGGAAACGGATCTGGAAAATGTACACTTGTGAACTACCCCTCCCTGCTTTCTGATGAAAGCGAGGAAGTGGCTTCTTGCTTCATCCCTCGAACTACCGTTCGCAAGTCCACAAGCTCATCCCCTACGTTCCATAGGTGTCAGATAACTATAAGATTTTGATCTTGAAGAGAGAACTTTTTGATATTGATTGCAGCATTTATGTCTCTGTCATGCTTTGTTTTGCAATCAGGACACGTCCACTCTCTAACATCAAGAGTTAGATTGGAATTGTGATACCCACAAACATTGCATAATTTAGAAGATGGCTCAAATCTTCCTATTCGTAAAATGGTTTTTCCCAACCATTCAGCTTTATACTCTAATTTTGTTACAAAACTACTCAACGAAGCATCGGAAATAGACTGAGCCAGACAATGATTTTTTACCATACCTTTAACATTCAGAGTTTCCAGCGCAATAGCTTGGTTCTCGCTAATCAGTCTAAAAGAGAGTTGATGCTGGAAATTATTTCTCTGATTGCTAATAGTTTCATGGATTTTTGAAAGATGCTGTCTAGCCTTATTCCTATTCTTAGAGCCTTTAACTTTTCTCGATACTCTTTTTTGCAAACATTTCATTCTTTTTAGAGAATTTTTAAGGTATTTTGGATTTTCAACCTTTTCTCCATTTGATAGAACTGCAAAATCTTTGATGCCTGCATCAATACCTATTGTAGTTGATTCTGAAAAGTTCTGCTTTTCAGGAATATCTTTTTCATTATCTACAAGGATACTGATATAATATTTTCCTGTACTTGATCTTGAAATTGTTGCGGTTTTAAGTTTGCCTTCAAACCTTCTATGAAGTATGGTTTTAACTTCACCTATTTTAGGAAGCTTAATTATCTGCTTCTCAAAATCTACCGCATAATGTTGAGGCATTTGATATGATTGAACCGGATTTTTCTTAGACTTGAACTTAGGAAATCCGGATTTCTCTCTAAAGAATTTAGTAAATGCTGATTCTACATTTACTAAAGAGGCAAGTAGAGCCTGTGAATTAGCTTCTTTTAACCATTCGTTAGAAGGTTTTACTTCATGGACTAAAATGTGCTGTAAATCAAACCTCGATATTGATTTCCTAGTTTGTTCATAAGTTTTTATCTTTTGTTCTAAAGCCCAGTTATAGACAAATCTACATGCACCAAAATGAACTTGTATCATTTCCTTTTGTTTTTTGCTAGGGTAGATTCGATATTTGTAGGCTTTTAACATACTATATATTATGCGTTTTAAAGAGATATATAGGTTTTGTTAAACTTAATATAGTGAAGTTGACGGCTTTCATCCCCCACCTGTCGCTTCGCTCCGAGGAAGGGGACTTCACGCCTTAAAGTTAAAAAATGAATTTAGAATTTAGAGTAGATGTGGTATAACCCCAAAGAGAAATACATTTATGAAACCGTGAATCATTGCGACCAGAGGGAGACTCCGGGTTTTATAGAATATATATCCTATGATAAAACCTACTAATAAGGCATAGAACACTTCAATTACATTCCCATACACGGAATGCATTAGTCCGAACAGGACACTTGTGATTATCAGGCCTTCCCTACTTCCGAGAAACACTTCGAGCCTGTTCTGCAGAATGGACCTGAAGATGATCTCTTCAATTAGACCTACTAAAAAGACCATAGTAAGAGTAAGTATCAGGAGGCTGAAAATTGATAGATCGGGAATCAGGTAGTTTGTCCCTATTATAATGTATTCTCCAGCTCCAAGAAGAAGACCTACAATTATCGATAGCGGAATATATATACCTATTTTTTTGAAGGTTATTCCAAGTTGTTCCTGGGTAAATCCCTGATGGGTGAGTGCGATGGTTACCGGAATTGTAAGGAGCCCGTAGATAAAGACAAACGAGTAAAGCGTTATCTCATAAAATGCCGGCATTGAGAGATTTACAAGTCGCAGGACCGGGAGCAGAAGAAGGGCCTGGTAAGTCTTCTGGATCTCGTCGTCCTTTATATATAACATGGAAAGAGAAAGTCCAAGCAGGAGAACTGCGTGTACTTCCATAGCTTCTACAACTTTTCCAGAATATATCATAAATTCCGCAAAAGCGATGGCTATAATGGGAATAATCAGGTAAAGTGCTTTGTTTTTTATAGCAGGCTCTTGTACTGACCTGCTTTCGGGCACATACATTTCTCCGTATTCAGGCGTTTGCATTTCTTTATTTTCGGGTACTTTTATCTCCTGATTTTCATATATCTCCATCTTCAGGCCTCCTCGGTAACGTTTATCCAGAGGCGCAGGTCCCTGTAAGGTACATCCTTTTCAGTATCATTGAAAAGCAGGAACTGAAGCTCCATGTTCTCCCCTTCAAAAGAGGGGGTTATCTCAAGCGGCTCTTCCAGGGTCGTATTGTCTTCAAGCTGTATATTCTTCAGGTTCTCAGGCAGAGCCAGAGATCTATTCTCTAGTCTGACATCCATCGTATAGTTTACTGTTCTATGTTCATGATTTACGACCCCTATGATGACCGTTCCGCTGTCTCCCTGTATGTACTCTGTAGTATAGTTATTAGCTGTCTTATCGGGTCCGAGAATATAGAACTCTGTAAATGGTTCCTGTTCGTGTGGGATTATAGATACATAGGCCAGGCTTCCAACTAAAGCCATAACAGAAATCGCCAGAAAAACCCGGAGGATTTTTTCTGTTGATGATTCTGGTTTTCCCAGAATTTCAACTAATAGAGAGTGGGCAGAAGCTTTGAAAGAGACTCCAAAGGCTTTATCTTCTGGAAGCTGTCTCCTGCGGACATATGCTGCTGCACATGTAAGGATGATGAGCAAAGAGAGGCTTGCAAGAAGAGGCATTTCTCTGATCCCGAATGATGTGTTATTAAGTACAAGTCCTATAAGAGGTACAGTTGCAACACTCATTCCGACAGAAAGTGCTGCCCTCTCAATTCCTTCAAGTCCGTTATTTGCTGGAAATAGTAAGGCTACAAGGGCATACCCTGGTAGAAACAGGACCAGTGGCAGGCCAAGGACTGTGCGAATAAAACTCTCACTGAGTACAGGGATGAGTACGAAAATATCCGTAAGAATTACGAGACCTATCACAAACAGCAGGTCAGATGGAAACTTCTGGTTTCCGGCCATATGACTCCTCATAAAACGGTTTTAATGTTTTTCTGGTTTTCCAGCTTTATTTTTCGTGTATTCAGGCTTATCTGCTTATTTCATTATCTATTGGCAGGCTTTTCAAAAACCTTTCTGGCTGTTTTTCCGGCTGGTCTGCTATATCTTCTACTACGAAGAGTTGAGAACCGGAAGATTGGGGATTAGTCCTTGGTTTCAATTCAGGATTCGATTCTTGATTTAGTAAAGCATTCGTTCTTGAATAGTTAATATTTTTTTCAATAATGTTTTTAATTCGATCTACTCAAATTCTCTTTTTATATAAAATATCTTTCCTTTTTCCTGCTTTGTTATTATAAAAATGTATTTCTTTTTTATGGTCTTTCTCAGAACTTCTACTTCTCAGAGTAAGTTTGACATTTTTTTGAAAATCATTTCTTGGATAAGTTTACACTTTTTTGATTATGTTAGTCTGAGTTACAGAAATCTCTGTTTACTTAACTATCTGTATAAACTTTTATATTTATATTAGAATATATGAAATTTTATTTGAAGCCATCTAAGGGGCTTTTAAGGCCAAAGGGCTTTTTAACGAGGCTTAACTGTTTTTCGTCATCGGGGGCACTGCTGAACTATTTTTTGTGCCTAAATGCTTATATAGCTCATATATTAAAACAAATACACGTCTTATTCAGAACTACTAACTTGCTTGCAGAGCATCTCTCCTTTCCCTAAAAGGAGACAAAAGCCCCCCAATGATGCGCTGTAAGTCCGATTATAGATTATCCTTAGAAACCCTTTAAAAATTGTGGAGCGATGACTCTGAAAAATGTATTCACTGTATTTGACATTCTCGCCAATTTCTCTATAGAATGGCGGTTTATAGAGAATTCTGAATTTTTTTATCAAAGAGGTAGATGATTGCATGACCATTACTATTGCAGCCATGCCTGCCTACAACGAAGCCCATGCCATTGCAGAGGTTATTCAGGGCTGCAAAAAATATGTGGACAGGGTGGTGGTTGTGGATGATGGGAGTACGGATGACACTGTTAACATCGCCGAGTCTCTTGGTGCATACGTAGTCCGCCATGAAATAAACAAAGGATATGGAGCAGCCCTCAGGAACTGTTTTGAAACCGCCCGTAACCTTGGCGCAGGTGCCATGGTTATAATCGATTCCGATGGTCAGCACGATCCTTCTGAAATCCCCAAACTTCTTGAACCTTTAAAGCAGGGATTTGATCTTGTTATTGGTTCAAGATTCGTCAACGGCAACGGAAAAAATGTCCCTATTTACCGTAAGTTTGGAATGAAAGTCCTTGATATCGCAACCTACATAGCAGGCGGTCTCAATGTCACCGATTCCCAGAGTGGTTTTCGGGCATACGGCAGAAAAGCCATTGAAAACATAAATCTGAATGGCACTGACATGTCTGCAGGTTCCGAGATTCTTATTCAGGCAAGGGATCACAAACTTAAGTTTACTGAAGTAGAAATCCACTGTAGATATGATCTTGAAGACTGCTCCAGCGAGCATCCTTTTATACATGGTCCCAGGGTTCTGTTTCAGCTTCTTAAAGATATGGAGTACAGGCGGCCTTTATACTACTTTGCTGTCCCCGGGCTGATTATGGTATCTGCAGGCGTCCTTATGGGGCTTAAGTTTTTGCAGGATTATATTCTTGGGGGATATCTGCGTTTCGGACCTACCCTTCTTATGGTAATGCTGACAATTATAGGGGCTTTCATGGTATTTACGGGAATAATACTGCATGCCATTTCAAGAATGATATTTCTGAATGAACAGATGCGGAAATAATAACGATTAAATTGGGTGTCATTTTATGGAATATCCTTTTGTTTCGGTTGTAGTAGGTATTCGCAACGAAGAGAGATTTATTGAAGAATGCATCGAGTCTCTTCTTTGTCTGAATTACCCTCAGGATTCTTATGAGATTCTTATAGTCGATGGAATGTCCACCGATAAAACCCGGGAACTCGTACAGAAGTACCCGGTAAGGCTCCTTCTTAATGAAAGAAAAAATGTTGCGGCAGCAAGGAACCTTGGCGTGGAAAACTCTCGGGGGGATCTCGTCGCATTTACGGACGGAGACTGCAAGGCCGATCCCCTGTGGTTAATAACACTTGTCAATGAAATGAAAACCGCTCCTGAAGACGTAGCATGTGTTGGCGGGCCTAACTTAATATTTGATACTGACCCTGTTTTTGGTAGGGTGGTAGGGCATGCCCAGGAAACATTTCTGGGGTCTGGAGGCTCTGCCCAGTCTAAGAATTCGACAAAGAAGCATTACGTCAGTTCTCTTCCTAACTGCAATGCGCTGTATAAAAAAAATACAATCAAGGAAGCCGGGTATTTTGACGAGCGATTTGTTGTAGGTCAGGACGGAGACCTCAATTACAGAATAAACAAAAAAGGTTATAAATTTTTGTATATTCCGGAAGCAAAAGTATTGCACCACAGAAGGGGAACTCTCAAATCATTTTCAGTAAGAATGTTTAAGTACGGTATGTGGATGGCTGAGCTTTTCAAAAAACACGGCGAATTTGTTCGCTGGTATGCATTTCTGCCCTCGATTGCCATCCTTTTTGCAGTCCTTTCGCTTGTTATTTCTCCTGTATATACAGCGCCGATAATAATTCTGCTCTTAATGGGAATTTTATATTTCATTCTGGTCCTTGTTACCTCAATTCAGGTAACATATAAAATGAAATCAAAATACGGCCTTTTTGCCCTTTTTGTGATTCCTGTGCAGCATATTACTTATGGACTGGGGTTTTTGTACAGTTTTATAAACTCCCTTTTCCTTTCAAAAGCCAAATCTCTTTCGAATAGTTAAAATTTTACAATTTATCGATTCTAGTGTCGCGTCAATCCTGAAGGACCGAATGATTCTGAATGGTTGTAGCCAAGTTTATACGACATTTAATCGTTGAAGCGACACCAGTACAGCTTTCCTTAAAGTAAATTTAATAAATTACTGGATAAATTGAATCTGACCTGGAGTATAAGTTGGAGCAAAAAATTCTTAACCAATATAGACCTCACTGTAACCCTGTTGGTTTCAAACAAAAAATCGGAGCCATTTTTCAGGTTCAGTCCTGAATCCTTATTCAGAGTAATCCCAAATCCTTATTCAGAGTAATTCTGAATCCTTATTCAGAGTAATCCCGAATCCCTGTTCAGATTCAATTCTGAACTCTTTATTTCAAATTCAATACATGAAATTATGATCGCTTAAGGTTATGGAGATAGTATGTTCGGATTGAGCGAAGAGACGGGACTCACGTACGTGGGTAACACTCGTTTAATGAAGGTAATTTCCTTTCTATTCCCGATAGCAATAATTCTTGCAGTTATACTCACTTTCGTGTGGATGTTTGCAACGGAAAAGCCAGCTTATGCAATTCGCGGACTCTTCACAGGAGTCCCTGCAGTAGTTTCCTGCTTTTTCATATTGTATATTTACAGAAAAGATGTAAGCCTGCATGATATAGACAGTTTCCCGTCGATAAACATCAGGTCTCTTACATACGTATTCGGTATATTTTATCTTGGCTCAATAGCTGCGCTTTTGCTATCTTCCGGAAGCAGGCCCTGGTACTATTTTGTGTTTATTCTGGTGACATATCTTTCGGTTTTCCTGCAAATTTTCTCTGAAAAGGTAAAGCCCTCATCTGTTCTTCTGGAGTCTTTTTTGATTATGGTAAACCTTACTTATAGTGTTACCTTAAATTATGACTTCTATTTTGGGACAACTGACATCTTGCCTCATATTTTTCTTTCGGAATTTACCGCAGTAACAGGACAGACAATTCCCATTTCCTTAAGTGATTATGCGTTTTTCCCTCTGTATCATATACTTGTTGCCGAATCCTCTCAAATTATGAATCTCAGTACAAAAACTTCACTTTTCCTGATAACAGCACCAATTTATGCGATAACAATAGTTTTTCTTTACTATCTCTTTAATTATATTACGCATAACAGACAAATCTCCCTGCTTTCCTGCCTGCTTTTCTCTGCAAGTTCTATTGTGCTCTACTACAGTACAAACGTTATTACACGTACAATGTCATTTGTAGCGTTTATTATACTACTATATCTGATTTACAGCGTTAATTTTAAGGAAGAAAAATTCTCTTTAAAAACTCTTTCAATAATAGTTTTACTGTTTCTAACCCTGGTACATAATGTTTCCATACTCCAATTTGTTTTACTAATTATTATCATGCTTGCCTCGGAATATATTATAGGGTCTGCCAATTACGTAAGCAAGCCTTTCTTCTTACTTTTAAATGTTACTTTCACTTCTTACTGGTTCTTTGCCGCTTACCTGTTCATGCAGAGAAGTCTGACTCCTCGCTTACAGAGCCATTTATTGGACTCTATAGTTTTAACTGCCGGAGGTTCTGATGTTCTTGAAGAAGGACTTATCAGTCTGATAGGACTCCTGGACAAATCTGTCTTTTTATTTTTTGCCCTTATAGGAATAGGCTTTCTTCTGAAAAACTACAGGAAAAACTATGCTTCAGTTTTCGGACTGTTTGCCCTGCTAACCCTCATGTTCTATATCCCGAATCCTCTCAATACTATCTGGCAGTTTAAGGTTCTGTTCAGAGTTGACCGATTTATGCTTTTCGTCAGTCCTTTTATGGCCTTTGTGATGGGATATGGAATCTATGTATTCTGGAACTATATGGACAAATACGGTCCTAAGAAATTCAATACAGTATCCTTTGTGGTCGTGCTATTCTCCATTTTTGTCCTTATCTCTTCAGTCTTTAGTATTTCGGATCTGGACATGCTTGGCCAGAGTTCAAAGCAGGAATATTTCACTGATCATGAATTGAGTAGTTTCGAACATGTTTATAACTACGTTCCTGAGGGCTCCGCCGTCTATTCGGACTACTATACTACAAGGTATTTTTATCTCCCGTCGATTCCTGAGAAGTCTTCGGGCATGAATTTCTCAATTTACAACAATTACAGAATCGATAACGTCAGTGAATTATCCAGTTACAGGGGTTATGTGATATTCCGGACTGGAGAGTTTCTCAAGAATGGTTTATATTTTGGCACCGATGAAAGCAGTACTAAAGAAACTTCCAATTACTTCTACAGGAATACTCCAGAAAACAGGATTGATCTTGAAGCTAATCTGACAGGAATAAATAAAATCTACTCAAATCCGGCAACGGATATCTTTGCTCCAGGTCCGGCTTTAAAGAAACCTATCAGAAGTTCTAACCTTAACAGCACTCTTACAGGCATCTAAATGCCTGTATTTTGAAGGGCTTTAAATAAGTTCTGAGTATATGTCTACCGTTTTCTTTGCATGGGCTTCCCATGTAAGCCCTCGCTGGATTATGCTCGTGCGTCCGAATTTTCCCATTTTTTCTCTTCTGCTTTCGTCTTCAAGCAGCTTATTTATCTTTTCTGATAGTTTTTCAGGGTTTTTTGCAGGGACAAGATAGCCTGTTTCCCCTTCAGTCATAATCTCCGGGATCCCTCCAACATCAGTTGCTACAACAGGAACTTCGCAGGAAAGGGCTTCAAGAACGACATTTGGTCTTCCCTCCGAAAGAGAAGGCAGGACAAGCATGTCAGATGCTGAAATCCAGAGAGGAATATCCTCATGATTTACAGGTCCCGTAAATTTGATGGAGCGAGCAATCTTGAGTTCTTCTGCCCTCTTCTCCAGGCTTTTTCTTAGTCCATCGTCCCTGCCTACTACGTAGAGGTCAGTGTTCGTATCCACAAAACTTTTCGCAGCTTCAATAAGATAGTCCACGCCTTTTATTTTTCTCAGGGCTCCTATAAACAGGACAATGTTCTTTTCCTGAGGCAGGTTTAAGACCTTTCTTGCATGTTCTCTTCCGGCAGACTTGAATTTCGCCGTATCAACGCCGTTAGGGACCACATGTACTTTCCTTTCGTCTATCCCGAGATTGGTTATATGAAGCTTGAGGTCTTCACTGACAGAAAGAATCTTATCTGCAAAATTCATGGCTTCTATGATCTTTTTTGAAGTATGGGACCCTTCATAGGCAACTTTTCTTTCTATCGTACCAAGGGCACTTATTACCAGAGGAACTTTCCATCTCTTTGCCAGGCCCATCATTCCATAACCATCGGGATACGAAAAATGTGCGTGAATCAGGTCCGGTTCTGGCTTTATATTTTTTATGGCATACCTGGAAACGAAATGGGCATATGAAATGCCGGTTATAGGATAAAAGTACTTTTTGGGAACAGCATAAATGTAACGTGGATAATGAAGATCGTATTTTTCTGTATGCTCAATCCTGGGCAGTTTAGAAAAATTGTGATACGGAAACGCAGAAAAAGGAAGCACAAAAGCCTTTGGAGAAATAACCATTAAGTCTATTCCCTGATCTGCGATTGAGTCTATGCTCTGCTTTATAAATGTTCCAAGCTGGGGATAATACCTGTTAGGTAACTCCTGACACACTTCCAGTACTCTCATAATTTTTTTCCTTTTTCGATTCGGATGCCTCAAAAACACACAAAGGAGAGAATTTCTCCTATAAATATTTCTCTATAAAATACAAATTTATTTTTCAGATCCTAAACTCCTAATCAGTTCTTCCATACGTGTAAAATTAATTATTTGAGTCCTGGGATAAACTAATTAACTACTTTTTACTATTCAGGTAACGGCAATTATGTTTAATAAAATAAATAATATTTTTCTGGTCTATTACGGTTCTTTCAACACAAAATCAGGTTCGAATATACATATACTCGAGCTCTTAAGAAATCTGAAAAAATATTCTGACGTAGTTATGTTTGCACCAGGTCAGAAAGGTGTAGAACACGTCTCTTCCGGAATAATATATGTACCTGTAATAGACAATAAGTATCTTGTACAGCCTTTTTACGAATTCATGCTATCCTTTTATCTTCTTTACTCATGTATAACAAACAGGCCTGACGTGCTTTATCTCCGTCAGAACTCTTTTCCGTTCTTCCCAATTGCTCTGTGCAAACTCATAGGAATTCCTTCGATAGTTGAGGTTAACGGACTGGTTATGGATGAACTCAAGGTAAGTCCGGATTCGAAGTCATTCGCATACAGGGTTTTTTCCTCTCTAGCACTCCGTTCTGAAAGGTTCAATTATAGGTACTGTGATAGGATAGTTTCCGTGACCGATAAGTTAAAAGACGAACTTGTAAGGCTATACTCGGTTCCTGCAGAAAAAGTTCTTGTAATTAACAACGGAGCAAACACCGACATTTTCAAACCCATGGACCAGAAGCAGGCAAGAGCTGGGCTCGGACTTGACGATTCAAAGAAATATGTATGTTTTGTAGGACACCTTGCAGCCTGGCAGGGAGTTGAATTTCTAATCCGTTCGGCTCCTTTCATTTTGGAAAAACTCCCTGATGTTCGTTTCCTCGTAGTCGGGGACGGAGTCATGAGGGATAAACTGATGGAAATAGCCTCAGAGATGGGAATTTCGGATAAATTCACTTTCACCGGAAGAGTTCCCTATGAGAACGTCCCTGTATATATTAATGCAGCCGATGTCTGCGTTGCTCCTTTTATACAGGAAAGAAACTCAAAGATAGGACTCTCTGCCTTAAAAACATATGAATATCTCGCATGTGGAAAGCCTATTGTGGCGAGCAGTATACCAGGTGTAAAAGACTTGATCGACCTTTCAGGTGGAGGTATTTCAGTGCCTCCTGAGAACCCCGGAGAACTCGCTAATGCAGTGGTAAAGCTGATTTCCGATCAAAAGATACGGAATATAATGGGAGAACAGGGCCGTAAATATGTCATTGAGAACCACAGCTGGGATGGGGTTGCAAGAAAGATTCTTGATATATGCCACGAAATTATCTGATGTTGTTTTCCAGGTTTCGTAACACTTTCAGTTTCATTAGCGGCTAATTTCTCTCCTTTTCTTTATTTGAATTTACCGGAAATTATTGAATTATCTCTTTTTCCGGCTTTTTTGCCGGGCTTTTTATTATTCGTTTATTGCTTTTACTTTCGATTTCTAGCTTCTATAACTATTCCTGCTTCATACTTTATTTTTTTATTTCTTCAATCTATGTTCTCGGGAAATGATAGATCTTAAACCGCTTATACTGGGAACTCTCTAAAAATTATCCTATATGCAAAAGTCCTGAAATTTTCTAATAAGTATTTACTTCTCATAACTTTTAATAATAAGCTTCATTCTGCTTGTTTCTATTCTCGAATAATGTTCAACTTTTTATTCTATTTGTTTATAAGTTTCTAAAAATATTTAAAAACTCCGCACAAATACTTTTATAATATAATGATCTAATTTACAATGCTGACTATAGAAATTTAATTAGAACATAATGTTCTAATTTAGTTTCAATGTAGTCATGGGGGGAATTCATGTATATTGGAGGTAAATTGCCTTAAAAAGGGAGTTAATTCTGAATCCATTATTCTTCTCGTCTAACAGGATTCAGTAACTGCTGAACTTTACTTTTCCCAGGACTTACTTAGGGTCTTGAACATTTAGAGAGTTGATGTTATTATTAAGTCCTGTCAGTTGACTTTGAATAATGGACAAAGAAATTTCTCAAAAATTGGATTAACAGCGTAAACATTTATTGAGAATTCCCGGCAATTTGGAGTGAACTTCTACCTTTATGAACATAATAAAAAATTGTATTATGGCCAATCCCAGGTGATAGCAATGCTAAAACGAGAATTGGGAGTCCTCTTCCTGGTAGGGTGCTTTATATTTTCAAGTGTTCCTATGGCTTCATGCCGGACTGCTGCACCTATGATTTATGTTGCAGGAGATGGGAGTGGGGACTTTAACTGTGATGGAAAAGACGATCATGTACAGATAAACCAGGCCCTTAAATTCGTGGCAGAAAATTCTGCATATACAACTGTCCACCTCAAAGGGCCTTTTACGTATGATATTGGCGATACACTTCTGATTGGAAGCAATACTATCCTTGAAGGAGATTCGAATGCTGTAATCAGGCTGCATAATAATGCAGGTTGGGCTACTATGAAACCTCTTATCCAGCAGATGAGCAGTTCAGGGAACACCAATATTACGATAAGAGGTTTCGAAGTTGATGTGAATCACGATGGCAACAGTGAACTTGCCAAAGGTAAAGGCTACTACAATGTGATTTACTTCCTCTACACCAGCAATGTAACCGTCCACGACATGTATATGCATGATGGACACGGGGACGGGCTGAGGATAAAGTACGGCAGTAATATCCGGTTTTATAACAATACAATTTATATGCTCGGACACGACGGGCTTTTTGCAATCGAGTGCTCTAACGTAGAAGCCTGGAACAACACGATAACCTGCAGGACCAATAGCGCTTTAAGAGTATGGAATTCAAACAATGTAAAGTTCCATGATAACTTTATTGATTCCTTTTACCACTGGAGCGCAGGCGGGCCCGGAATTCAGGTTGAGAGATCCGCAGGTGATATGAATAATATTGAGATCTATGATAATGTGATTACGAACACCTATGGTCCAGGTATCTGGCTTATAGGAACTGCCGGAGCATACGATAAGAGCTTATCAAGTGTGCATATCTACCACAACATCTTCTATGGTTCCGGTACTAATCCGAGCATAGAATGGGTTGGCGGGGTTCTTGGTAGCGGATTCCACAATGTCCTGATTGAAAATAACGTCTTTGACGGAGTCCACAATGCAGCAGTTGTAAACATGTATTCAACTGATGACAATGCAGGACCTTCAGGCACAGGGTTCACTACCACTGTCCGTAATAACATAATTGTTAATACTGTCCCCAGAACCACAAAAGGGACCGGTACCGGATATGGTGTTTCAAACTGCCTTCCCAAATCACATACTATGGTGCTGGAATATAATTGTGTCTACAATAATTCGGCTGGCAATTATAAAAACGTCGTCCATCCAACGGACATCAATGTTGATCCTCTCTTTGTAGACTCGAAAAATCATGATTACCACCTGAAGTCCGTGGCTGGTCGCTGGACCGGGACAGCATGGGTAAAGGATAGCACTGGTTCTTCGTGTATTGATGCCGGATCCGCTTCTTCTGATTACTCAAATGAGCCGGAGGACAATGGAAACAGAATCAATATCGGAAGGTATGGAAACACTATATACGCATCTCTCTCAGGGATTGCTCCTGATGATACATCTTCTGATGATACATCTTCTGATGATACATCTTCTGATGATTCGTCTTCTGATAGTACAACTCCTGAAGAGCCTGTGTTTGATGAAACTATCGTTTCCGAAGTTGCCGTATATGACAACAGGCTGCGTGAAGCTTCTCCTTCCACAGTCTATCAGAGTTCTCCTTTCATTGACCTGGGTGGGATGAACAGTGTCAGGTACAGGGATGTAATAGGATTCAACTTGAGTGAATATACGGATGCCTCTCAGATTGGAGCTGCTACCCTTTCGCTCTACTGGTATTATCCTGAAGGAGGTACCAGACCTCAGGATACTGTAATTGAGGTTTACAGACCTGCTTCTGCCTGGAACTCAAACTATGTAAGCTGGACCAGGAGAGACAATGGGGTTGCCTGGAAAAATGCTGGTGGAGACTGGTATGATAAAAATGGCGTCTTGCAGGGCAGTACTCCGTATGCCACAATTACAATTAAAGGTAGCACCCTTCCTGACAACAAGTACTATCAGCTCAATGTAACCGATCTCGTAAAAGAATATGTCAGTGGAAAGTACAAAAATACTGGATTCCTGATAAAAGTAAAAACTGAAAGTGACAATTACATTGCATTCTACAGCAATGACTGCGGAAACGAAAATCAGGAGCCAAAGCTTAACATAATAACTAAAGTGCCTGCAGTAACCGTACCTGTGGTCACTGTAAATGTGACCCTTAATGGTGAAAAGGATAACAGGCTGCGTGAAGCTTCTCCTGATGTAGTCTATCAGGACAGCTCTTTTATTGATATAGGAGGAATGAACGGTGTCAGGTACAGGGACGCAATCCGGTTTAATCTGAGCGAGTATAATGGCTCTGAAGTTACTAATGCGACCCTTTCTCTATACTGGTATTATCCTGAAGGAAGCTCAAGGCCTCAGGATACCGTAATTGAGATTTACAGGCCTGCTTCTGCCTGGAACTCAAATTACATAAGCTGGAATAAAAGAGATAAAGGTGTCTCATGGAAAAATCCCGGAGGAGACTGGTACGATAAAAATGGTGTTTCTCAGGGAAGCACTCCTTATGCTACACTTACCATTAAAGGCAGTGCCCTTCCTGACAACAAATACTATGAGCTGAATGTTACGGATCTCGTAAAAGAGTACGTCAGTGGCAAGTACGAAAACACGGGATTTCTGATAAAAGCCCGCAGTGAGAGTAACAACTATATTGCATTCTACAGCAATGATATCGGGAAGATAAATCAGGTGCCAAAACTTCAACTTGTATACAACGCCTGAACTTACCTGCGAGAAACTACTCAACTTTAAGGGTTTATCTAAGAATTTTCAGTAAACAAAGTACCTTAATAAGGTACTTTTACTTTTAGTTTTTTATCTATTATCTTTGCAGGCTCTATTTTAACTATGACAAGTGACTTTATCATACCCTGAGATCTTCACTTAAACTGACAATCTTCTAGATCTTCTTATTTCTATCTTAAAGCCAAACTTTTTTATTTACTTTACATATTCTGTTCTGATTCTTTATACGCTCTTCTTAAATTTTTATTCAATCTATTCTCTCTACCAATAAATTCCTTTTTCTAGAAGTCTGTTTATCTACATAGTTAACTATCATAAAAATTTATTTAAACACAAAGGCTTTTATCCTTTGTGGAAATCTTTTATTTGGGTGAGAAGGAGCCCGATTTCTTTAAAAGAGAACGATGTTCAAATAGACTCAAAGTTAACGGTGAAAAATATCTCTTGATCTCCCATCTTTAAATTCAGGAATGTCCCAAATTAAAGGTGTTTCTATGAATCACAATTATTGTGCCCCTATTATAAGAATAAAGTTAACACTGAGAATAAATAAAATTTTTTCAGGCTTTCTCCCTTACAATTAAAGGTGTTTTAATGATAATAAACAAATTCGCTCTGGTTATAGAAAAACAATTAATATATGGGCTAAGACCTGAGCCGGATAATCAATGGCGTTCAAAAGGATTTATATACCGAGCATTAATTAATAAACCGGGTCGTGCTATGGAAAAGATCTTTCGCGCGACTATCTAATAAATCCTTCATTAAAAACGGAAAGGAGACAGTTCTTTTTAGGGTGATATGATGTCATATCAAAAATTTGCAAGGGATGTCGGCTTTATCGGGACAGTTCAGATACTTACAAGCCTGAGCACCTTTTTTTTACTTCCTATTATCACAAAAACTCTTGGAGCATACGATTACGGACTCTGGGCACAGATCAATATTACAGTATCTTTAATCTCTTCCCTTGCACTTATGGGACTTTCGATGAGTTTCGTCAGATTTTTATCTTCCGAAACCGATACGAAAAAAATAAGGGAAGCAGTTTACTCAATCCTTTTTTTTGTTATGGTCTCAGGCTTTCTGGCTTCATTCGTATTGTATATGTTTGCAGAACCACTTGCAACTTTTGGTTTTAAGGACCCCGCAGCAACCTATTTTGTCAAGGCAGGTTCCCTCCTAATTCTTGTGAACGTAATCGAGTCCATATCCCTTTTTTACTTCAGAGTTTTCAGGCAGATTGAAAAATTCTCTTATTTTACTCTTTTTGAAACCTTTGGAAAACTCTTATTCATATTGATTTTCCTTAAAATGGGGTACGGACTCCTTGGAGTAATAACTGCCACTTTAATGGTTCAGGGTCTGATTTTTTCAATCACCCTCATTACTATAATTTCACAGATCGGATTTGTCATACCACGGTTTACTTATATCAGAGAGTATTTGCAGTTTTCTCTTCCTCTAACTCCGAACGCACTTATTAGATGGGTTACGGAATCGAGTGACAGATATATGGTCACTTACTTCCTCGGTCTCGGCAGTGTAGGTGTATATTCTGCGGCATGTTCGATCGGGAACCTTATTCAGCTTTTTGTAAGCCCGCTTCAGCTTATTCTCTTTCCCGAGCTTTCGAAGCTATTTGATCAGAATAGGATGGATGAAGTAAGAATCTACATGTCTCATTCTCTGAGATACTTCCTTATTATCGCCATTCCGGCAGTTTTTGGACTTTCAGCCCTTGCAAAGCCTTTGCTTGGGGTTCTTACCACTCAAGATTTTATTTCCGGCTGGTTTGTAATCCCTATTATTGCTTTTGCCGGGCTTATGGCAGGAATATTCCAGATCTTTGTAAATACGATGTTCCTTATAAAGGAAACGAGACCTGCCACTTATATTAACATTGTTGCCGCGGTTTCAAACGTACTGATTAACCTCATTCTCATTCCTTCAGTAGGCATTATCGGGGCTGCTATTTCAACGCTTGTTTCCTATTTTTTGATGGCTATGTTTTGCGTGCGTACATCCCTGAAACATTTTAAACTCGATTTTTTTTATCTGGACATTGCAAAAAGTATTCTGTCGTCAATGGCCATGTATTTCTTTGTTTCCAGTTTCGCTATCTCAGGCATACTTGAGCTTTTCGAAGCAGTGGGAGCGGGCACGTTTATTTATCTGGTTGTGATGTTTCTGATAGGCGGCTTTACCAACCATGAAATGTCTTTAATAAAAAGATATTTATTCAAGTCAGAGGCTAGTCCAAATAGCAAATAACCAGCTCTCTATTCTCGGTATCGAGCAAATATAGATTAGCTGATTATTCAAGTAGTTGAATAAATTTTGAACAGATTCTCAGTATGTTGCTCCCGGTTAACCATAGGAGCTTTCTAATCTCTTCTCTAACTGTAGTCCTCTATTTTCCCACAACTTTCTAATTGCGGTATAAAAAATTAAATTAAGAAAAAGAACTGGGTTTATTCTTGAAGATGAATTGTCCCAGAGTAATAAATCCTCAGTTTCCGGTAAGCAGTGACCTGGCAGTCTCTCTCACGCTTTTCTCCGAGGTATAGGCAGGCTTCCATCCTATGGCTTTTAACTTCTCAATTCCGAGCCTCATCCTTGGAACATCGCCTTTCCAGCCTCTGCTCCCTCCGGTATATGTAAACTCTACGTCCGAAAGCCCCATTTCTTCCACAACAACTTTTCCTATGCCTGTAGCACTGATAGTATCTTCAGAGCCAATATTGAAGATATTTACCTCTTCTTTACTTTTTTCTATTGCAAAAAGGATCCCATTAACACATTCCGAGACATGAAGATAGGATTTTTCCTGTTTTCCGTCCCCGAGAATCTCGAGCCGGCGGGGATTTTCCTTCAGCTTGTTTATAAAATCGACAGTAATCCCATGTGTGCTGCGAGGTCCGACAATGTTTGCAAAACGGAAAATCCATGCCTGCATGTCGAAGGTATGAGTGTATGAAGTAATGAGAGCTTCACAGGCAAGCTTTGAGGCTCCATAGAGGGATATAGGAATAAGGGGTCCGTAGTTCTCCGGAGTGGGCATAATACTTGCTTCCCCATAGACCGTAGATGTGGAGGTAAATGCAATTCTTTTTGCACTGCCTTTTCTCATGGCTTCAAGAAGATTATAGGTTGCCAGAATATTCTGGTCCAGATGGACTTTCGTATCCGAGGCTCCAAGTTTGACGTCAGGATTTGCGGCTACATGGCATACCATATCAGCATCCTTACAGGCGCTTTCGATCGCTTCAGGATCAAGAAGGTCTCCCTTTACAAAGGAAAAATCCGGGTTTTCAAGGTGGTGTTCTATAAATTCCATTTTACCGGAACTTAGATTGTCGAAAACGATAACCTTATTTCCTTTTTCCAAAAGGCAGTCTATGAGATTGCTCCCTATAAAACCGGCTCCTCCGGTCACAAGTATTCTGTTCTTTGCAGGCATATACATCCCCAAATAATCTTCCTCTCTTTATTAATATTTTACACTATTTAGGAAAATGGTTTAATTCTTTGTGTACTATTGAACTTTGCGGAGAAGTAAGGGAAAAATTAAAGAGATAGGGTGAAAAGTACTTTAACTTAGTAAGAATACATCTTTATAGAATTTTTCCTTTTATCGGAGAGTTAACCTTGACTATCAAAAAAGCACTCATTCCGGCAGCCGGTCTTGGAACCCGCTTTCTGCCGGCTACCAAGTCAATGCCAAAAGAGATGCTTCCTATCATTGACACACCTGTGATTCAGTATGTAGTAGAGGAAGCTATTGTCTCTGGAATCGAAGACATTATCATTATTACAGGCAGGGGCAAAAGAGCAATTGAGGATTATTTCGACGATTCTCCTGAGCTTGAGATGCACCTTGCAAAAAAACACCAGACAGACATGCTGAAGCTTGTCAGGGATATCTCTTCCCTTGTGGATATCCACTACATCCGACAGAAAGAGCCCAATGGGCTTGGAGATGCAGTCCTCAGGGCAGAGAACCATATAGGAGACGAGCCTTTTGCAGTGCTTCTCGGAGACGATATTATCGTCAATAATAAACCCTGTACTGCCCAGCTTATTGAGAACTTTACGAAGTATGGGAGGTCGACAATAGCAGTTGAAGAGGTGCCTTACGAAAAACTGAACAGCTACGGAATTATAAAGGGCAGGCCTCTGGACGACTCCCTGTACGTGCTTGAGGACATAGTAGAAAAGCCAGCGCCTGAAGATGCTCCTTCCAATATAGGGGCAATCGGACGCTATGTTTTCACTCCGGAAATTTTTGACTGCATAAAGCAAGCCGGAACAGGTGTTGGAAGCGAGATACAGCTCACAGACGGGATCAGACTCCTGAACAAATCCCAGATGATCTATGCCTGCAGGTTCAAAGGAAAAAGATTCGATACCGGAGACCGACTTGGATATGTAAAGTCCATAGTGGATTTTGCTCTTCAAAACGAAAGTCTCAGAGACGATGTACTTGAATACCTTCGGGAAATACTTGCAGTTAATAAGATTCCCGCAGAAAGGAAAGAGTAAAAGTAGTAAATGAACCGAGAGAACCTGAAATGACCAGAATAAAAAAAGTATCGGTTAAGATAAACAGAGATAAATAGATTGGAGAAAGACGGCCAAAAACTACATCAGTTATATTCAAGGGTAATCCTGCTGGTTCTCACCAGCAGAGCCCTTCATAATCAATATTTTTAGCTTTAATTACCCGCCTTCCATCAATAACTGTTTTTCCTTTCATGTTCTGGAATTCGGAATCAAGATTCCTGAACTCGTCCCATTCTGTCATCACAAGACAGGCGTCTGCATCTTTAAGCGCATCGGAAGCCTTACTACAATACTCAATTGCAGGAAAGATACGCTTCATATTCTCCACTGCCATCGGGTCATAAGCCGAAACTCTTGCCCCAAGTCTGAGAAGTTCAGCAATAACGGGAATTGATCTGGATTCTCTTATATCGTCAGTTTCATTTTTGAAGGCAAGGCCCAGGACTGCAATCTTTTTCTCCGCAAAGTCTCCGATTTTCCTCTGCAGAATTTCGGTCATAAGAAGGGGCTGTCTCTCGTTTACACTTATTACTGATTCAAGGAGCACAGGAGAGTACCCTATTGCTTTTGCCTTTCCTATAAGAGCTTTAACATCCTTAGGGAAACATGAACCTCCAAAACCTGCTCCTGAGTTCAGGAACTTTGGGGAAATTCTAAAGTCCTTACCCACAGCTTCCATGACCTCATAGGTATCGATTCCCAGTTTTTTGCAAATATTTCCTATTTCATTGGCAAAAGAGATCTTGGTTGCAAGCAGGGAATTGTTCGCATATTTTATCATCTCTGCAGTTGCCGGACCCGTACGTGTGACTTCACATTCAAAAGTCCGATAAAGCTCAGATACAAGGTCTCCTGATCTTCTGTCGATTGCTCCGATTACTATTTTATCAGGATGCATGAAGTCATGGACTGCCTTTCCTTCCCTCAGGAACTCCGGATTCATCGCAACACCGAAATCTTTTCCGGCTATCTTCCCTGACGCCTCCTCAAGAACAGGGAGAACGAATTTCTCTGTCGTTTCGGGGACTACTGTGCTTTTTACTACCACTACATGATACCTTTCTTTTTTTCCAAGGGCTGCACCAATACTTGCTGCTGCTGCTTTAACAATTGAAAGGTCTATACTTCCATCCTCTGCCGAAGGGGTTCCTACACAAATAAAGGAAATATCTGTTTCATTGACCGCAAATTCATAATCAGTAGTTGCTATGAGCTTTTTTCCTGCATATTTTTGCAAAAGCTCTTCAAGTCCTTCTTCGTATATGGGGGGAATGCCTGCGTTTATCTGCTCTGTTTTTTTCCTGTCGATATCTACGCAGATAACTTCATGTCCTACTTCTGCAAAACAGGCTGCAGTGACCGAACCTACATACCCTGAACCTATAACAGAAACTTTCATAGTCTTACCTCTTTCTCGTGAATTGAATAAGTAATCGATCCTAGTTCTTATTTAATTTTTTGATGAGTTCTTCATCATTTCCAAATCTTTAAGGTTCTCGCTTTCAGGCTTTCACATACTTATCCTTTTCGTACCCATTTAAATATTTATATAGTTTAACAGTTTATAAGTTTCTATAGTTAGAATTTAGTACATGTTCTGACAATACCTTTACCGCGATAATTTGGGGGATTTTTAGTGCTTTCTATGTTGATCCTGGGTACAGAAAAGCTCACTCTGGGAAATAGTTTTCCCGGTTCAGGCGTCTGTTTTGTTTATACGGACTTTGGAATTCCTGCATATTACAGGATAACAGTCCTGGGATTGATTGTCCTTCTGGGAATGAAAGAAATGCTTCTGGTTTCCAGAAAAGAAGATCGTTTTTCAATCGATTCTATTGAGATGGGGATATACTCACTACTAATATGTTTTGTTGCCAATTTCCTCTTTGCAGGGATAGAAATTATTTTCATAGGGTTGGCCCCTTAAATCTTTTAATTTTTTTATAATCTGACTATTTTCTTCCTTCATTAAAGAAAGTTGTCCTATTGAAATGTCAAGGAGTAAAAACAGGTTATTTTTTCTCATTTGTGAAGCTGTAGGAAAATCAGAATTATTCATGTTTTAAACTTCTTCCCCATCCTTAGTTCAGAATTTTACCTCCCAAAACTATTTATTTATGAACTATTTATTCTTTAATATAATAGTATTTGTTAGCGATCCTATCAGAATAAAAAATTTAGGTTTAAGGAGGCGCTATAATAGGGTGGGGCTATGGCCGGGGGGGCCAGAGTTGCTGCTACCCTGTTGTCCATAACAGGGAGATTTTAGGGACATTAAGTCTTAAAGGACGTTAAGTCTTAAAGGACGTTAAGTCTTACAGCAAGGTTAGGAAAAGAGACTTAGGAAGAATCAGGGTCCTATCTACTGCTTCTCTACAAACGAAGTAGAAAGACTCCCTGATTTCTTGAAACATCTTGCCTTATTTGTTTCCGGATTTGGCATATGTTTTCGCTTCTTATCTTCTTTTCTACTGCTGCCTTCCTGTAAGAAAAACTGCTCTTTTCCCTGAATGCGTACATTTATAAGTGGGGACCAGTTAGGGAGTGAAAATCTTGAGGATCATCGTTGATATAGGGCATCCTGCCCATGTTCATTTTTTCAAAAACACTATATGGAACCTTGAAAAGAAAGGACACCAGGTTGTGGTTGTCTCAAGGGATAAAGATGTCGTAATAGAATTATTAAATGCTTATAAAATTCCGCATACAGTTCTAAGTAAGGTTAAACCGGGAAAAGTTCACCTGTTTGAAGAGTGGTTTGTAAGAGAATCCAAGCTTTATAAAATCGCCCGTGAGTTTAACCCTGACCTTATTATAGGCATTCTTTCTCCTCCTGTTGCTCACGTTGCATGGGCGTTGGGAAAGAAATCCATAATCTTTAATGACACTGAACATGCAGAAATAGCCCAGAAAATGACCTATCCTTTCTGCAATATTATCTGCACTCCCACATCCTTTAACAGAGACGCAGGTAAAAAGCAGATCAGGTATAGAGGTTACCATGAACTGGCATATCTTCATCCAGCTTATTTCTCCCCGAATCCTGAGGTTTTACGGGAACTCGATGTGGAGATGGGCGAACCGTTCGTGATTCTGCGATTTGTTTCATGGAGCGCGCACCATGATGTAGGGCAGCACGGAATTGGTAATAAGCTAATACTTATTCAGGAACTCGAAAAATACGGGAAGGTCTTCATTTCTTCAGAAGGAAAAATGGCAGAAGAATTTGACCGGTACAGAATCAAGGTTCCCCCTGAAAAGATCCATAGTCTTCTTTATTATGCTACCTTATGCGTAGGTGAGGGTGCAACCATGGCTGTCGAAAGCGCACTCCTTGGGACTCCGTCAATCTATGTCTCTTCTCTTGCGGGAACTATGGGAAACTTCTCGGAACTCGAAGAGAAGTATGGTTTGCTTTTCAATTACAGTGATTCAGAAGCTGCTCTGAAAAAGGCTGTAGAACTTCTCAAGGACCCTGAACTTAAGAAAACCTGGAATCTCAAGAGAGCCGAGCTTCTCAAGGATAAAATCGACGTAACCGAATTCATGATAAAACTCATAGAGGGGACTCCTGGAAAAAGGCAGGGGAAAAAGCAAGGAGTATCCTTATCTGCGGTTTCGGATGAGAGCTATGCATGAATTATTGAAGCAAAAAGCAGGAATCTGGGACCTTTTCACCAGAAAAGAAGAATACCATTCTAATAAGCTTGACGAGCACGGCCGTTTCCTTTTTGCTGAAGAATACATGAGAAATGCCTCTAAACCTGAGGTTTCCAGATACCTGGTAGAAAACGGGATGGAGATTGAATTCCCGGAAAACAAAACCTTTGCTGTGTGCTTGACTCATGACATGGATGATATTTATCCTCCTCTTTCTCACAGCCTGCTGTCCTCATCCTGTTGCCTGAAAAATCTGGACTTTCGGGGTTTGGCAACTCAGTTTCTCTGGAAGTTCCGGGGATCTGAGTACTCCCCTTACCTTAATTTTTCCAAAATAATGGATCTTGAGGAAGATTTCGGGGCAAAATCTTCTTTTTATTTTATTGCCAGCAGAGAAGATCCCAATAGGTTCAGATACGATATAGAGGATTTGGAAAGCCGTCTGGGAGAGATTTCCGACAGAGGGTGGGAAGCTGGTTTGCACGGGGGATATTATTCATACGACAGTTCTGAAGCTATAAAAAATGAAAAAGAAAGGCTGGAAAAAGTATTGGGTAAAAAAGTCCTGGGATTTCGCAACCATTATCTCAGGTTCAAAACCCCGGAGACCTGGGAATCGCTGGCAGAAGCAGGTTTCAGTTATGACTCCACTTTCGGATTCAGCGAATCGGTAGGTTTCAGGAATGGTATGTGTCATCCTTTTAGACCGTATAATGTGAACAAAGACAGGGAGATAGACATCCTGGAAATTCCGCTTACTTTAATGGATGTCGCTCTCTTTAAGACTTCCAGATCTTTTGAAGAAGCCTGGAGACGCACAAAGGATTTGATAGACACAACAGCAAGGCTCAATGGAGTCATTACTCTGTTATGGCATAACTTCGTTTTCGGATGCAATTTCCGAGATGATTGGATCAAACTCTACGAAAAAGCACTGCACTACTGTTACGATAAAGGGGCATGGATGACAAGCGGGGAAGAGATTTACAGGTGGTGGGGAAATGAATTCCGATTTTAAAAGGAAGTACCTGCTGATTACACCTGCAAGGAACGAAGAAAAAAACCTGCCAGAGGTTTCGGAGTCTGTAGCCGGGCAGAAAATAACACCTGCACTCTGGATCATAGTAGACGATGGAAGTACGGATGACACTCCCAAAATTCTCGGAGTCCTGAAGGCAAAATACCCCTGGATTCAGAGTATAAGGCTTCCTCCAAGGCCAAGGGATATAACCTTCCACTATAGCTACGTCTGCAAGCAGGGATTTGATTATTCGCTGGAATACTGCAGGGAAAATGGAATTGAGTATGAGTACATAGGTCTTCTTGATGCCGATACTGTACTCGAAGAAAATTATTTTGGAAAATTGATGGATGAATTTGAGAAAAACTCTTCTCTTGGGATTGCAAGCGGAGGGGTTTACTATGATGTGGACGGCAAGCTTTCACGAGAAGTAACAGATATAAATCTGCCTCGAGGCACTGGAAGGCTCTGGAGAAAAGCCTGTTTCCTCGAGACCGAAGGCTATCAGATAGAACCTTCTCCTGATTCTATTTCCAATACTAAAGCTCTCCTTAGGGGCTGGCAGCTAAGGCAGTATGCAGATGTGATCGAGACCCAGAAAAGAAAAACGAGTGCCGGAGAGGGGCTCTGGAAAGGGTATGCCAAAAATGGCTGGATGGCCTATTATGTGGATAAAAGCCTGTCTATGGTTCTATTCAATATTCTTTATCGTTCCCTGAAATCTCCATATTACCCGGGTATCGCATACTTCTATGGATATTTGAGTTCGGCTATTAAAAGGGAGAAAAAAATTCAGGACCCGGAGATAAGGAGTTACTATAAAAATCAGAATCTGGGGTTTTTGTTTTCCAGAATTTCGGGAGCCTTCAGCCGCAACTCTATGGACCTCAAACAGGGAGAGCAATAAACGAATTAAATATTTTGAGACAACTCTGATTTAAAAGTGATAGTATGAAGTTGCTCTTTCTGGATATAGTGTGGCCCCTTTACCTGGCTGATGGTTCGCTTATTCACAGGCATGAACTTGTAAGCAACCTTGCAAAGCTGGAGAATGAAGTTCATATCTTCACCACTGATACCTCTACTCTTTCTCATCTGGATAACATCCGCAGTCACTACGTACGTCCTGGAAGCCTGCTTTCTCTCACAATCAATTATTTCAGGAGTTCTGCAGGTCTGGTCGGCTCTGGAAGTTTTGATGTGCTATATACCAGAAATCCGAATTTTGGCTTTCTTGCCGGGCTCTTTTGCAGGGGCCGA
Source organism: Methanosarcina horonobensis HB-1 = JCM 15518 (assembly GCF_000970285.1). Taxonomy (NCBI): domain Archaea; kingdom Methanobacteriati; phylum Methanobacteriota; class Methanomicrobia; order Methanosarcinales; family Methanosarcinaceae; genus Methanosarcina; species Methanosarcina horonobensis. The sequence goes on from NZ_CP009516.1 coordinate 283,923, forward strand.
TACAAAGCTCTTGTTTACGAATTAAATGGAATTCCAGAGGATGAAACTAGCCTTATTAAATTAAGACACGGTGAAGATAATTTACAGGGAAGAGGGACAGGAGAGCTATTAAGATATTTTTCTTCTGCAAAATCCAGGTTAAAGATTTTTATTCTGAGAAACGCTCTCGGGTTTTCGGATAAAATTATCGCAGTGACTCCTGGAATTAAAGCGAACCTTGAGAGTGCTTATCTAATTCCTGGAGAAAAAATAACCGTTGTACCTAACGGAGCAAATACCTCGCTGTTCAAACCTCTTGCTCAGGACGCCTGTAGAAAAGAGCTTGGGCTTGACCCGGAAGCCCCTTATATTTGTTTTGTGGGAAACCTCGCTCCCTGGCAGGGAGTCGAGTATCTTGTAAAGGCAGCTCCTTCAATACTCTCCAGATATCCTGGGTGCCGTTTTCTTATTGTCGGGGACGGGGTTATGAAAAATGAGCTCTTAAACCTTTCAAGAGAGCTCGGGATCGAAGACAGGTTTATTTTTACAGGTGTGGTTCCTTATGACCGCGTACCGGCTTACATCAATGCAAGCGATGTCTGCGCTGCACCCTTTATTTTGGCAAGGAATGCAAAAATAGGGCTTTCCCCTCTGAAGTTATACGAGTATATGGCTTGCGGAAAGCCTGTTGTTGCAAGTGCTATCAGTGGGGTTGCTGATGCACTTGAGGCTTCGAAAGGAGGAATTTCCGTCCTTCCGGAAAATCCGGAAGCTCTTGCAGGGGCTATCTTAAAGCTGCTTGAAAATAAGGAATTGAGAGCGAGTATGGGCTCAAAAGGTTTAAGTTATGTTACTGAAAATTACAGCTGGTACAGTGTTGCGAGACAGGTAGACGGAGTCTGCAAATCAGGGCTCAAGGACTGAACATTAAAAGCTGTCTTTCTATTAATACTATAATTTATTGAATAACTACTATAATTTATTGAATATCTAAATTATTATCTGTCAAACGGGGCTTAAAATGGACGAAGTTGAAGTTAGAGAATTAATGCCGTCTGAATACAAAGAATGGGATTTGCTTGTGGAAAAAGCTCAACCCGGTACGCTCTTTCACACAAGTGACTGGCTGGAAATCTGCAGGGATGTCCTTTCCAGAGACTTTAAGATTTATGGATGTTTTAGAAACGGCGAGCTTGTGGGTGGATGTCCCATTTTCGTTAAAAACATTAAAGGTATGTTGAAAATAGCTTCCTCTACCTGTAATATGACCGATTATTGCGGTCCCCTTATAAAAGAAGGAGCCAGCTCTAAAGCCAGCAAACGTATGCAGGATACGCATGAGATTCTTGGGGCCCTCAGGGAATTTCTCTGCAAGCAGGGGTTCGATAGTATTCACCTCACCCTCTCTCCTGGGCTTGAAGACGTAAGACCTTTTACCTGGAAAGGATGGGAGTCAAGCGTGCGATACACTCATCATCTGGACCTTAAAGAAAACGTAGACAGCAACCTTTCGAGAAAAATCCGGAGGGAACTTAAGAGCGCAGAAGAAGCAGGGCTTAAAACGAGATCTTCAAACGATCCTGAGACTTATTACCACCTGCTTTCCCTTGTCTATGAGAAACAAAATCTGGAACCTCCTGTGCCAAAGGGATTCTTTGAAAGAGTATTTAAATTGATCCAGGAGAAAGATGCTGGCTATATGTTTGTCTCGGAGACTCCCGAAGGAGAAGTAGTTGCATCTCATCTTAACCTGTATGGTAAGAAATGTACTGTTACCTGGTCTTCAGCCCTGAACCCCGAATTCGGCAGAATGGGTCCCAATGCACTTCTATATTATAACGAGTTTCTCGACCTCAAGGCCAGAAATTTCGAATATATGAATGTAATGGCAGCAAACATTCCAAGATTTGCGGACTTTATTATGGGTTTTTCCCCGAAGATTGTCCCTTATTATACTGTAACCCTGCGCAGCAAAAAGTATTCCCTCATGAGAATATTGTATCAGGCTACGCATGAAGAAACTGAATGATGAGCAGAAATCCTCTTTCCCGAAACTTTATCTTCCTGAATCTTTTTTCTCACAAGGCTTCGTAGAAGCTCTTAGAATAATAGCTTCTATCGAACCCATTCCTGAGTAAAAGATTTAATTCTCCTTCAGCTCCTATTTTTTACTTTTACAAGAAAAGATGAGAACATTTTTCTGAACATAGGATCTTCATGAAGGGCTATTAAGTAATACACAACTGTTACGACTACAGCTACAAACATTATTACATAAAAGTTCGAAGAAATCAATTCTATCAGAATTAACGGGGTCGAAACGATGAGGCTTATTACCGCGTATTTCACAAGAACTCCTATACTTTCTTTCTTGCTAATTCCTGCAAGCCCAAGGAGGTATGCATTGTTCCAGAGCCAGAACGCTATCCCTGTAAAACTGTACAGGGCAAGGGCGAATTCAGGAGTTCCATGACTTCCTCCGATGATCAGTGCTATTATCCTTGAAGCAAGAAGAGCTATGCTAAAGATGAGCCAGACTTTCTGCTTTTCAAATACGTTATAGAGAGTTGTTATAGGCGAAGAAAGAAAGACAAGGAATATCCAGGGGACAAGGATTCTCACATATATACCTGAAATACCCCACTCTTCTCCGAAAGCAAATGTGAAGATCTGCTCCCCAAGAAGCATCAGGAGTATCATAGGGAAAAGACCTATTGAAATCAGTTTATTATAAACTTCGCTAACTATAGTCTTCATGTTTCCTTCCCCATTCCCGTTCTTAACCTCGCTTACCTTCTGGAAAAAGACCTGCCCTATAGCGCTGCCGACAATCCCCATTGGCAGGTTTACAACCTGATTTGCAAGTGAGAAATGTCCTACAACCGAGGTGCTGTAAAAGTATGCAAGCAAAAAAGCAGGGACCTGTGGGGAAATAGTGTTCGCGATCGACGACCAGAAGCTGAATAAAGGAAAATCTTTGTATTGAATAGCCAATTCTTTCATTCTTTTTATTGATACTTTTTTGAAAACCTGAATATCTTTTTTTACGCCTTTAAGCATGAAGAGGTCTGCAAATGCGAATCCCGCAATATATCCTCCTATCAGGCCAAATGGAGTAACACTCGACTTCGCAAGCCCTATTTGAAGTACCTTTGTTGTTAGGGTGTTTGAAACTCTGGACCCTGCGATAACCCCGAATCGGGTCTTTCTTGAAAGCCAGTAGTTTTGCACAAAAAATATCCCATTAAGGAATACTATCAGTGGAAGAAGAGGCAGGTACTTCGAAATCCCGGGCGTATTAAATATATCATCGATATTTCCCGGAGCAAGTAACACTACGACACCTACAAGTAAAGATGTAATAGTTACCAGTATAGTGCACATAGAGGTAACATTTGCAGCGTCTTCCTCTGTTTTAGGTAGCATGATTGCAAGTTGATATGAAAAAGTAGAAACTATCACAAGTATGCCTGAGATTGAAATAAAAAGCTGGAAAATTCCAAAATCATCTGGATTATAAATTCTTGTGATTATGGGTATGAGAAGTATTCCCAGAGCCTGTGCAGCAACACTTCCTGATACTAGTTTCAGTACATTAGTAATAAAGTTAGACATAGGGGTTCAACCTTTTAATTATATTAACTCAGTTCCAGTCATGGATAGGTGTTTTCACTCAAGCGATTTATATAATAGTTTCCAATGGATCATTCATTTTTTACTTCTTTACTCTCTTTAAGATAAGCAAGTACCTCTGCATTGTCATACACCAGAGCATACTCCGGAGCTTCGAAGCTGTTAAAGAACTCCACCGGTAATGGCTTGATTATGTTTACCCCGTATCTATTCGGATCATTTATGGATGTAGGCTCCTTAAGGGATGATCTTCTTAGCAGTATCATACGATCGCCGCTTATTTCTCCTGTCTCTATCTGGTTCGTATCAAAGTATGTTGCATTATTTGCATCGTATCCCGGATCCCTGTAAAAAATACAGCTGTCATAAGGAGAATCCATTAAAATGCTTCCTGAGTACGCTCCAGTTAAGGTTTTCATAGCCTGAATTTCAATGTTCTTGAACTGGTTTCTTACGGTTGTATCTTTTCCTACCAGAGGGTTGTCTTTATTAATCCCCGGTGTGGTGACCATTACAAATGAGAATAATAGCAGTATAATAAAGACTGCAGGAATTTTTGCTTTTTTAGAGTTGAACAGGCTTACAAGTTTTAGTATATATGAAGCAGCTACAAGCACCAGAAATACTCCTATTAGAGGGAACCACCTGCTTGTGAGGAAATTTCTCATACCCAGTAAAGGAATTCCGTAGGCTAAGCTGTAAAGAATTGCAACAACAATTGCAATTGAGAACTTATCTATTTTTTCGGCATCTCTCCGGGAAAACCAGGTCAGAACTCCTCCTATTGCGAAGAAAGGCAGGGCAAGGTAACTTATGTGAAGTATCAGTGTCTCCATCGGGTCCTGATTGGTTGCTGTTCCCGTGATAAGTTCGTCACTCGAGTAACCGGACCCTGCCTGAAGTACCTCCACAAGAGGCCTGAAAATCATCTCAAAAAAGGAGGTATCCTGGGTAACATATGTAAACATCCAGTAGGTTTGAAGGCTAATTACAAAGAAAAGGATATAGTTAAAGCTGGCTGCTTCAACAGGCAAACTTCCATATAGGAGGTTATGAAGGTATTTCCCTGCTAATATTGATACTATAGCCAGAAAAACCACAAAAGTGGTCAACTGATGGGTCAGCACTATTAGAATCGTAGTCAGGAGAAGAAGACCTGTCTGCACCAGACCCGGCTTTTCGCTGAAGATTGCATAGAGAATAATTATAAAGTAGCAGAGAACCAGGGAACCCGGAGTTATGTTAGCAATTCCAGTGACAATATTGTGGTTGTTCAGGTTTATTAGTAAAGCGGCAAGTAACCCCATCTGGGGACCTTCAAGTTTCTTCCCTATAAGGTAAATCCCTGCCGTGCTGAAGATATTGGCAAAACCTATAGAATAAAAGAAACTGTCTTTGACATCCAGTCCACCCATAAGCTGGGTCATCGAGACAAAAATATGTGCAAGAGGATAATAGAAATATTTACTGCTGACTTCAATCGGAGGGACAGCCCCGGTGTCGGTAATCAGTTTTGACATACCTGCATGAAAGTAAGCATCATAGCCCATAAGGCTTGGAAAATTGTAATAGATTCCGGCTCTTATCAGAATTGAAAGCAGGAATATTTGCAGCAAGATCGGAGCTACCCTGTCTCCTTCTCTTACATAAAGGATTTCCGAGGCTATGATACCTGCGAGCACGCATATAAGTATAAAATAAGATATTGGCCTGTAGTACAGGTTCATGCTGTAGATAAAGATACTTATCAGAAAGACAAGATAAAAGGAAAGGTTGAGTATATTCCTCAATCTGTCTTTTCCTGAGGAAATGGGGGCTTCGTTTTTAAACTTCTTCCTGAACACAGAGTAAATCAAGCAGGCAGAAAGAACAGCAATTCCAATGTCCTGCTGGTTTAAGTTGATCAGGTAATATAAAGAAACAATGAATAAGCCTAAACTGAATCCTGTGAAGCTGAGAATCGTGTCCAGATTCCCGGTAAACTTCTCTTTATATTTTTTTCCAATTTCCATATGACCCACGACATAATAAATTTTCTTTGAGATTAAATAGTTTCCCGATGAATTATTTTTCTCTTACAAACAGAACTATCTTACTTATCGGTCTGCGGTTTCTTTTACTCGCTCCTTTCAAGCTTTATTTTTAAGCTTTAATATCTGTCTTTTCTCCCCTTTTCCCTCTAATTAATCACGCTTTTTAAATTGATATCTCTTTTACTTTTTTTAGATTTATAATTATCCTTGACTGTCGTATTCTTCTTTCCACCAGTTACAAATCTGAATTCCCGGAGCCATCCATGCTCCTTTTTCGGAACAGTGCTGCAAGAGTTTTTTATAAAATACCAGGTATTCTCCCTGCATATACGTATTATGCCAGAGAACCGTCAGGACTCCTCTGCAGCGTTCAACTGTAAGGATTAACATTTCCGTAAGAGCCCATGCGTGCTCGAAGTCCAGACGCATCTGACTTTGAAAAAGAGTTGTATCCATTATAGTTAACGGGAGTTCCAGGATATTGATTTCTTTTCCGGTTTTAAGGTTATATGGTTTGAAAGGATGGCACATCCCGTTTCTGAAACCTGCGCAGTCATGGTATCCGAAAGTTGAGTCATAGCTGAAGCCGGCATCTGCCAGCAGTTCCCAGGTTTCCGGAGTTTTGAACCTGAGATAATGGTTTCTGTATCCCATTACTTTTTCTCCGAGGACTTTTTCCAGCTTTTGTTTTTTCTTTTTTATCTCAATCAGGTTGTTGTAAGCTTCATGCCCTCCGTGAAGTCCTACTTCCCATCCTTCTTCAAGAATGTAGCCAAGTTCTCCTTCAAGTTCTTCAATACTAAAGGTGAAATCTTCATTTCCCGGATCAAGGGTCAGAAAATAGAAAGTAGATTTTGCCCCGTATTTTTCTTCAAGATCCATTATACGCCTGAAATTCCATAAAGGGTTCCACGTTTTATTTATTCTTGAAAACGGAAGCATTGAAGCTTCCGCAAACTGCCCTCTTTTGAGAGCCTTTACGGTCCTTGCCGCAGTGTTTAACGTGTCAATGTACACAAAATCAATATCATGAGTAAGACATACGGCAAATTTTTTCCCTTCGGGATACTCCGGATTCAGTCCGTTTTTCAACAAAAACTCTGAAACCTCAGGCTCAAAAACGTTTCTTTGCCTGCTCAGGTAATAAGGAAATCTTCCATACTTATCCAGCAAGGCAGCATTGTATTCCTCCTTTTTCGTAAATAACTCCCATAAATCTCTGTTCTGCTCTACCTTCTTAAGCACTTCATCAGCCTCGAAATTACTGCTCGCTTTTCTATGATTTTTTAAATGATGTTTTCATTCCTTTTCTATCTGCAAACAAAAGCAATTTAATGAGAAATTCCACGGAGATTGCTCCATCTTGCTGCAGTTCAGATCTCAATCATTCTTTCTTCTCTATATGACCGGATTGCAGCCAGAGCAACTTCCAGAGCATGCTTTCCTTCTTCTCCTGAAGGTCTGGGGCAGGTTCCGTCTCTTGAACAGCCGATAAAATGAGAAAGTTCTTTTTGAAGGGGTTCGGCTCTTTCTACCTTGGCTTTCCAGACCCAGCTGTCGTCGTGAAGCTCAACACTTTGATCAAGATAGTCCAGGTACGCAACTCCCTTCAGACCAACAGCCGTAAGCTTTCGGATTTTGTGGGGGGTAAGCCAGTTCGTTTCTAAAAGGCCTGAGTACTCATGGTTCAGGCGCAGGTGAACAGTTGCATGATCCTCAGATGAATGAATATCTGATCCCGCTACGGCATAAACCTGTTTTATCTTCATTCCGTAAACAAAAGAGATTATATCTATGTCATGGACTCCAATATCCAGGATTACTCCCACATCTCTTATTCTTGGATTGTAAGGTCCGACTCTTCTGGTTGAAATTGAGACTATCTTCCCCAGGATTCCAGAATTAATGATCTCTTTTAATTTTAGAACGGCAGGATTAAATCTCTCTATATGTCCTACCATCAGATGTCTGTCCATCTCTTCAGCAGATTCGATCATTGCAGTTGCATTTTCTACGCTGTCTGCAATGGGCTTCTCTACAAGCACGTCTATTCCTGCTTCAAGAGCATCAAGCACTATAGGGCAGTGAAGAGTAGTAGGAGCTGCAATACTTATTGCGTCAAGCTTTATTTTCTCGAACATCTTTTTATGGTCTGCAAAAGGTAGTGTATCATATCTTGCCGCAAGCTCTTTTACCCTTGAAGAATTGGGATCTGATATCCCTGTTAGTCTCACATCTTCCATTTCACTATAGATCCTGATGTGATTCTCCCCCATGTAACCGGTTCCAACTACTCCTACATTTATCAATCTTTTACCCCCACTAATAATACATCAAGCGCTTTTTCCTTAACTTCCCCAATATCCTGAAAAAGCGTAATACTTTAACACGGATAGTATGCTATGAATAAAATAAAAACCCATTCTTCAAAAATAGGCATTAAGTTCTTGCTTCTTTCTCAGATGACCCCGGTTCAGTTTTTCTTTATTCTTCCTTTCATTGTATGGAAAAATTCTCGGAACACATGCAAACTAAATTTCAAGTTCTCTTACCCCAGTTGACGGCATAATGTTTTAACAGTATGCGGTCTCTCTCTAAATGAACAAGTATTATTATAATGTAAGTTTGAGCCCTGTATTAGTATTTTTTATCAGTTTACTCTAACTATCTGAATATTCCAGCCTTCTCTGCTTAATTTTTTAAAGCCTATTGACACTTTCATATATTTTGCCTTTATTTCTCTCAACCAAATAACTCCAATAACTGCTTCATTCCTCGTAGAACAGAGCTGTGCAGGTGAATTTTTTTATCCCTTTTATAATCCCACATCTCTTTCTTTTCCTTATATCCGGAGGAATAAATAAGCTTCCTATCGATGTATTATTTTTCTTAATGCTATTGTGAGAGATCCAGGAGTTTTTACAGTGCTTATTATATACTCTTCTTAAATCAGGAACAATATTATTCTTATAATGGACGATTACTGCCTTTCACAGTACTTTTTCACCCTTTCGATCTCGCAAGTCGGTAAAATCCTTAAATTATCGATCCATGAAAGCTATGCTGCGACAGATAATTAAGTTCGAGCACATCACTGCAGTTTATTCTCTCTTCTTAGAATAATTTATACAGTAATTTTCCAGACTGATGTGCCATCAAAAAAGCTATTCTGGGGCAACATTTCTTTATTTTTGCAGAAATGAGCTGTTTTTTTGCATTTGCTGTTAACACGTAAATTGCAGGGAATTAATTACCTCTTATCGCAAATTTACCTGTTAAATATATTCTTTTTCCAAATATTCAGAAATGTACCTCGATTTTGTAATATTCCGGATATTTAAAAGTCAGAATAATAAAAATTATAATTCTTATTTATGTATTAGCAAATTTCTATCTAATGAAAGGAAAATTCCAGTAAATTGTTAATATTTTAACAAATTATTTTCAGTTGGATCGCAATTATATAAACATTTTTATCAAAATATTTTTTAAATGATAGCCTTTAATAATTTTGTTTTTATACACATACAGGGGGTTATATTATAATTCATGCTTATAAGGGGGTGGAGAGGGTTTGTATTCAGCCCTTACACTTTGTCTTAATTCTCTAATTTCCGATCCTATCAGTATAGTCTCATCGCCATCTCAACTTTCAGATAGGCCTCTAAAACACGAATTCACGGTCTTGATTCCAGCTCAAAATGAAGAGGCTTCCATCGGGAGTAAAGTCCTGCTTGCGGCGAGTTACGCGGACCGTGTACTTGTGCTTGATAAAGGTTCTACTGACCGAACTATGGAAGTGGCAGCTCTTGGTGGAGCAAGAGTCGTTCCTCTGGCAGGAGGAGAGGAAGCATTGCTCAAAATCCTTTACAGGGCATCCCTCGATTCGGAGCTCGTTGTTCTTATCTATCCTGATTGCATGCAGGACATAGATCTGCTTTCTCATGTCCTTGAGCCTCTGAAGCAGGGTTTTGACCTTTCGGTGGGTTCCTGGCCCTGCCGCGTTTCCTGTGAGCAGGAGACAGTTATGCTTCTGAACGGGAAAAGTACCTTCAAGGAAAAGATTGGCTTCCTTGCCGTAACATCAAGAGCGCTTCAAAACATTAGCTCGGGCAAAGAACATCTTTCTTTGAAATCCCTGCTTTCTGCTGCGAAAACCGAAAAACTTAATGTTAACTACCTGAGCTTTGACGTTGACCCGGCATTCAGGAAGCTTGAAAGTACCCGAATAGGGATCGTAGTACCTGCCTATAACGAGGAATTGCTTATCGGTGAAACCCTGAGTGGGATTCCAGAGTACGTGGATCGGATTTATGTTATCGATGACGGGAGTACTGACCGGACAGGAGAAATTGTAAAAAAGTTCGGAGATTCAAGAATTGTTTATCTGCGCCACGAAGTAAACAAAGGTGTCGGGGCAGGTATAATTGACGGGTATAAGCTTGCTCTAAAAGACGAAATGGACATTGTAGCAGTTATGGCCGGGGATAATCAGATGGATCCTGCCCATCTTCCCAGGTTGATTTTTCCGATTATTGAGGGGCTGGCTGACTACACAAAGGGTAACCGTCTTCTCTCTGATAATTTTATGACCGGGATGAGCAGGTGGCGATCCTTTGGAAACCTTCTGCTGAGTTTCCTGACTAAAATAGGTAGTGGATACTGGCACGTCATGGATCCGCAGAACGGGTATACAGCTATTTCCAGGCAGGCCCTTGAGGTTATCGATCTGGATTCGGTTTATCCTTATTACGGCTATTGTAACGACCTGTTAATCAAGCTTAACGCCTTTGGAATGAGGGTTATGGATATAGTGATTCCTGCCCGTTACGGCAGAGAGAAGTCCTCTATAAAGTACAGTAAGTATATCCGTAAGATTTCACCCATGCTCTTCAGGGGCTTTCTCTGGAGGCTAAGGATCAAGTACACAGTCCTTGATTTCCATCCTCTAGTTCTTTTCTATTTCCTTGGGATGCTTGCTTTACCTCTGAGTGTCTTTCTTGGTTTCTGGGGATTGTTGCAGATACTGCTTCAAAATCCACTTCCGTCCTATTACCCACTGCTCGGTTTTCTCGTACTGGGCACCGGGCTTCAAATGCTCCTGTTCGGAATGCTTTTTGATATGCAGGTTGAAAAGAAAAGGAGTGAAAGAGTAGGACTTGCTCGTTAAGATCTGGAAGGTAAACTTCCGGATTTTTTATATGCTACAAACTTCAGTGCTTTTCGGATTGTATTATTCGTCTGCATATTCTATAATAAGTTTGGGCCTCTGGCTTTTGTTTTGCCATTCCGAACTGTAAAAGGCAATATAATTACTGCTTTCTTCTCTGGCTTTTATAAGGAAGCCGGTATTTTCATAATTTCCGCTGGCGTATTCCTGAACAAGTTTTGTTACGTCCAGTTCACAGTATCTGTCATCCGGAAGATTGCTTCCCTTGATAGTTATTGTAGCATACGGCGTATCCCCCTGAGAAACACCGTTTTTATCGTACCAGTCTCCTCCCGAGTTCTGCCAGAGAGTTCCTGTTTCTCTTGATTCCCAGGTAACATGTTCTTCACACCATTTTTCCGGCCTGTATACTTCCAGAATAGTATCTTCCGGCCTGGTCTCATCAGGGTAATACCAGAACATAAAAAGGGTTGCTTTCTCAATTTCATATGTTTTTCTTAGCTGGCTCAGATCAAACAGTATGACATCCCTGTACTTTCCACTTTCTGGCCTTTCTCCCACATCTATATACTCAGTTTCCCTGAATGTCGTATTAGAAGATTCTTCTTTTAATCTGTTATCTGAGACGACCGAAGGCAAAGCAATTTTAAGACCTTCATTATCAGATCCTCCCGAAGTAAAGCCTGAAAAGATACTTTTCACGAATCTTATAATCTCTGAGATAACTCTTTTAATAGCCGACTCAAGACCTTCTTCCTGCCCTTCTTCCTGTTCTATATCAATGCCATCATCGTTTATCTCATAAGATAATCCCTGCGGTCCGGCTTTTATAGCCTCTGCACAAGGTAAGTTATCCGGCACCGAAGATCCATTTTTATCCAGCTGTTCTATAAGTGCAGGATCCACTTCTATATCCGATGTAGAGCTGGCATACATATAGTTCCCACCAGCATTGTTTAAGAGACAGTTGTTTTGAAGAATGAATGAGTGAGTGTCTTTTAACTCATTATTGAAAGCATAACCTTCTCCTGCTGCAGGACTTGACTGGCTATTAATTATTATATTATTTCTTGCAATGGTTGTATATCCTGACCCTGAAGATGAAAACTCGCCGTCTACCTCTTTGTGAGCAATTGCCGCTCCGTAGCACCCGTCGAATATATTATTTTCTATCAGAGTATCGTAAAAACCATTGAGAACTACACCCCCGGACCAGTCAGCACCGGGATTAATGCCGGTTTTGTAAAACTTATTATTGTGGATGCGCACATTTTTTGCAGAGTCTTTCGAATATGCAGACCCATAACCTGTAATCCAGACCCCTGCGGCATTAGTTTCATATAGCAGATTATTGAAGATTTCAATATCATCCATTACTGTGGAAGAACCTGCTTTCTGGATTTCAATTCCGGCTCCTCCTTCTCCCTCGGAATTAATAATGTTATTATAGAATTTCACATGATTTCCATTATATATCCTGAGTCCGCTGTTTGTTCTACACGTTATTTTATTATTCCATGCCTCTACGTTTGAGGAGTAAATAATATAAAGAGCATCATGTCCGAGTTTATATATTGTGTTATTATAAAATTGGATATTGGAACCTTTCACCACTTTTAGCCCGTCTCCGTGGCTGTCGTGCATATACATATCATAAACGCTGATATTTTTGCAGTTGAGGAAATGAATCAGGTTGTAGTACCCTTTTCCCCTGCCTTTTTCTTTGTTTCCATCATGGTTTCCGTCAATTTCAAAACCTCTTACAGTAATGTTCTGGTTTCCCGAGCTATCTATCTGGGTAATCAGAGGCTTCTCTTCTGGCCAGCCTGCTTTATCCTCAAGTTTTATTACAGCTGTGTGGTCTCCTTCCAGGATAGTATTGCTTCCAATGAAAATGCTGCCTGAGATAACGTATGCGTTGGGGCCTTTCAAATAAACGGTTGTATACTCCGGATGTTCTGCAACATATTCGAGGGCTTTATTGATCTCTACCTGATCATCAGTTCCATCACAATTAAAATCCCCGCTCCCATCAGTGTTTACATAAACTGTCATTTCAGACAAGGCATTTGAGAGGGCAACAGTTGCACTTGCAATCAGAATAATCAGAGTTAAGATCAGGATTCCCTTTTTCTTTTTTTCTCCCTGTCTATGTATCCACTGACTTTTTATCATTTTGTACCCCCAATACCCTTAATATAACTCTCTAAGCTTAAAAAAAGTTATCTGTTATGATTTATAAAAAATTTTTAAAGTAAATGTTTGGATATCCTTTATAGCTTGATGTCCGAAGAGCTTGATTTTTAGATAAATCACTTTTCAATTTCTATAAAGTTATTAACAGATATTCTATGATGATTTGTAAATCTTTGAGATGTAGTAAAGACCCGGTATGTGATAAGGATTTAGTATTCATCGGAGTTCAAAAAAGAGTTTTAAATTGGGTTTACTGAACCGGGGCGAATTTAACTTTAGATATTAAAAACAAACCCCTGAAAGTTCAAGTCAAAACCTCTTTTAAGGACTAAAAATTAACCTTAGAGAGAACCTGAAAAAGCGTTAAATGTGAATTTTAAAGCAGAATAGAAGGAAGATTCTCAGGAGTATCCTGAATATCCTCCATTCAGGTGAAAATATCTGATTCCACCAGGCTATATATCCGGGCATAACTCCTGACCTGGAGGCTTCTTCAGTATTTCCGTACCTTCCGATATTGATTCTCTGTCCATTGTCTTCAGTCTCCTGTGAGTAATCAGAGGATGGATACCCTGCATCAATACACGGAGAGCTCCGGATATCTTTTACCCACGTATTCCCGTTCCACCTGCCACCTGCTGACCTGAGATGGTAATCATTTTCTTTCTGATTTACGAAAAGGGGGTTTGCATAAATATCGCTTGTTGATGTTGCATTTCTATACTCTCCTGCCGCATTATCGTAAAAGCAGTTATTTTCCAGTACGAAACTATGGGTTTCCGGGAGATAATTGACAACACCAAATCCTGTCCCGCTCGACTCGCTTTTGCGCCGTTCAGTATTTGTAATAATGTTATTACGGACAATTGTAGTGTATCCTGTACCTTTAGGTGAGAGATCTGTAGAGTAGCCTGTAGGGTACATAAGGACGATGGCAGAATGATACGTGCCGTCAAACACGTTATTTTCAATCAGGGTATTGTTAAATCCGCTGGTTACAATACCTCCTACCCAGTCAATACTCGGGTTTGTGCCTGTGCTGTAGAGCGTATTGTGATGGATATGGACACCCTGTGCTTCTGCCACAGGGTAACTGCCATAAGCCACCAGCCAGATGCCAGGACCATAAGTGTTGTGGATTGTATTGTTATATACTTCTACATCATCCATGATGGCTGAAGATTTTTGAATCTGAATTCCGGGCCCGCCTGCGCTCCAGTGATAAAAAGAACTAATAGTATTGTCATGAAATTTTACATGATTTGAGTTCCACACTCTAAGCCCACTGTTAGTCCTGCAGGTTATTGTATTATTCCAGGCTTCTATATTTTGAGACTGGATCCCATAAAGGCCGTCGTGTCCGAGCTTATACACTACATTATTGTAAAATTGAATATTTGAGCTGTTTTCTATTTTCAGTCCGTCTCCATGACTATCATGCATATACATATCATGAACCTGAATATTCTTCGAGCTGGTAAAGTAGATCAGGTTATAATATCCGGCACCTCTCTTTTTTTCTGCATTGCCGTCATGGTTTCCGTCTATCTCAAAGCCCTTTATAGTAATATTACTAATCCCTGCATTATCTGTCTGTGTGATCAGGGATTGGTTCCATGACCAGTCTGCTTTGTCTTTAAGCTTTATCACAGCTGTAGGGTCTCCCTGCAGGATAACATCACTTCCGACAAAGATGCTCTCTGAGATAACGTATGTGTTAGGACCTTTCAAATAAACGGTTGTATACTCCGGGTTCTCTGCTATGTATGCAAGGGCTTTATTGATCTCTACCTGGTCGTCAGTTCCATCACAGTTAAAGTTCCCACTCCCGTCTCCAGCCACATAAACCGTCATGCCTGATGGTGTAGTGGATAAGGTAGTCGTCACCATTATAATCAGGAACATACAAACTGCAATGTAAACTCCTGTTTTTTTCCTTTTTCCCCATGTGTTTATAAGGTCCTTTCCTTTCATTTTTTATCCCTGTACCCTGGAGATATAAAACCTTCCAAACTTGAAAAAAGTTTATTGCTGGAAGGAAGGTACTGCCAATGGAGTTTTTAAAAAGCCTGATCTTTTCAGTCATTTCGCAGGTTAAATTTTTGCAATAATTCAAAATGATTCTTTTAACGTCTTCGTTTTTTCTTGGATATACGGGTTACTACATAAAGATACTAGTCATTGATTACGGCAGTATACAAAAAGCTTATGTGCTTAAAATTATCACAATTGTGTAGTAAACTCTGTTTAGAGGGATTCCTCACTATTATTGATTCTTTAAATATGTAGTCTGGTTCCACAGTTCAAACTGGAAATTCCTCATGAAAAAATAGGTCAGAAGAACTGAAAGACTCGGGTAGGAGGCCTTTTATTACCTCCATACTTCCAGCCTCTTAAGTTTTCTTTATGAAGTTAGATTTGTTAAACTGTTTCCTTTTCTTCTATAGTCAGCTTTGGACGCTGGTTTTCATTTTCGACCTCGCTACTGTAGAATGCTATATAATCCGCATTTTCGGTACGAGTTTTTATCAGGAACCCTGTGTTTTCATACTCACTGCTGACGTACTCTTTTACGAGTTCTGTTACGTTCAGCTCGTAGTATCTGTTGTCCGGTATATCGCTTCCGTTCAGAGTTATTGTAGCGTATGGTGCGTCTCCCTGAGAGACATTGTTCATGTCTAACCAATCTCCTCCAGGTTGTGTCCATAGTACTCCGTTATCCCTACTGTTCCAGGTTACGTTTTCCGGGTTCCATGCTGCAGCCGGCCTATATATCTCTATAATTGTGTCTTCTGGCCTTTCTATTCCATCGGGATAGTACCAGTAGAGAGACAGAGTAGCGTTGCTAATGTTTTCAGCATCGCCGTATTCACTTAGATTAAATAAAAGCAGCTCTCTATACTTCCCGATCCCAGGTCTGCCTCCTATGTCGAGATATGCTTTGTCCTGATATGCTGTATCAGGAGAGGCTTCCCTAAGTCGATTGTCAATAACAGTGCCTGTAATATTCTCTTTTGCCAATGATGTGTTATGAGTCCCAACTACCTGTTCAGGAGCAGTCTCTGTTACGGGAGTTTCACTAACTGCCGTCTGGGAATTTGATCCAGATATCGGATCTACAGTTGTTGTATCCTGTGTGCCTGATGCATTGTCAAGAGAGCCATATCCGTACCCTTTGGCTACCCAATTCTCAACACTGTGATCGGATGGGCCCAGTATGTTTGTGCCTGATCCTACCTCAACGTAAGGGGACACGTTCCACATAACGTTATCATGAACGCTAATTGACCCTTTTGCATTCCAGTTTCCAATGCCTGCACTGCTGCTTGATCCTTTGTAATCATGCATAATGTTGTGATGGACATTCACATTTGTCAGTGTATTTTCCAGCTCAACACAGCACCATCCGGACCCTGCGCTACCTGTGAAGGTATTATGGTCAACCTCAATATTTGCGCAGTTGTCTACCCTGGCACCTGTGTTGGTCTGAACCTCAACATAACAGTTATACATTCTGGAATCCTTGGTGCCGGACAAAAATGATACGCCATCGTGTCCTGAGGACTGTATTCTGCAGTTATATACCTCTATTCCAGAACTCTTACTGATTCTAACACCATCACCATACAGATAGCGAGTAAGTAAGATATCATGTACTTTACTATCGGTTACAGATGTGAATTTTATGCAGTTTCGATAGGCTCCATGACCTCCATCACCAGGTCCGGTTGCTGTACTCTGAAATTGAAGATGGGATATTTCAACGTTAGAAACACCTGATCCGAATATATATGCAGGTGATCCTTCGGAATTGCAGACTGAACCTTTAGCAAAGATTATTGTACTGTCGCCTGCACCTTTCAGTACTACATTGGATTTCAAAATTATAGGTGCACTTATCTCATAAGTGCCAGCACTGAGGATAACATATCCAGGGTTGCTTGCTGTTGCTCCTGATGCTACGGAATTTATTGCGTTATTGATTGCAGTTTGGGCATCTGACCCGGAGGTCGGACTTACGGTTACTGTATTCTGTGCGCCTAACGCCGCGGGTACGGTTGTTAAAATAAGGCATGCTGCTAGGAATAGGGTTCCTATCTGTCTTTTTAGCATCGTATCACCTTTGGGTTGGATCTGGAATTTGAGTAGACTCAAAAAATTTCATAGGATTAGAGTCTATTTTTCCCAAAGCACATACGGCAGTTAAACTAAGACGTGTTGTCAGGAATAGGGTTTCCTGCTTCATTTTTAGCATCGTATCGCCTCTGGATTGGATTTAGAATTTGAGTAAACTCAAAAACTCCAGGATAGTCGTATACTCTTTCCCGGATATTTCTCAAAATTCCATATTACGTACTCATAATGCTTTTCCGAACTATCTAATTAGACTGAGCCTGTATCAAATATCTAATTACGTCGGATCTATACGGTAATTCAAAATTCTAATTACGTCTGCGTAATATCTTTGAATCTATCCAATTCGGTTCTCTGCGTTTTGTGGGGCGGACACGATGCAGAGGATTTTCAACTCTGTATTTAATGTTAAAACACTGTTTTTCGGAGGCAACCGGATCTGAGAAGCTCTGACTCTGGATTTCCTGTTAAAAACCTGTTGTTATAATTGCAGGATATTTCTTTTTCAAATCAGTATCTTCTGTTCTTCCTAGCCGTAGCTTTTAGCCCGGTAAACTCATCTGCGAAATTTTTGTTTACTTATTTAATAGGTGAGTTGATTCTGAAGTTTATGTGAATCTATTATAAATTATTTTTGGTATTTTTTAAATAATTTTATATTGTATTAGGAATCTTTATATTTTTGTGAGTCCTATGAGGCGGAAAAAACAATTTTTTAGAGGGAAAGTTGCACAAATGTTCAAGCTTGAACCGGTAGAATAGAAGTGCACTACTGTTTTTAGATTCGACAGCAAATTTTAGCTAAATTATCTGTCTTTTTTCTTTTTCTCTTGCAAAATAAGAAAGGATGTAAATAAATTAATTTCCACTAGCTTGAATTTTACAAAATTCGTGGTTTTGTGAAATCTTTCTACTCACAAATTCAACATTTAATTTATTTTTATCTTAACTAAAATCCTTATTAAATGTCTTTTATAGTTCTTATGGTCTATATCTACATCAAAGTTTTATTTATATTTACATCAGAGTTTTCGGGTAAATCCGGTGAGAAATTCTAAAATAAACCTTTAAATTGGAGAGAGAAAAATAAATAAAATAATAACTGAAGTCATCTAAGTTTTTCCACATGACTTATTCTATGTTTATAATGAAGTCTCTCATTTTCTTATCCAATCGACTTTTCTACCATTTCCCTCAATCACTTTTTTTAAAATTTCAACTAAATATAGTATTAAGGATAATGTAAATAGCCCCTGGAGCTGAAAAATCTCTTTTTTAAATTATATGTATCCTCTCTAAAAATAGAGATGTTTTTTCTGGCATGCCTGTAAACCGGATAATCTGAAATTGAAGATGAAGGTCGTTACAATAGTATTTTTTCTCTATATAACAGAACAAACAATATCTAGAAATTTGAAAGGGAGGTTTCTTAGAGCCCGTTTTTATGAGATAAAAACGAACTCGATTTAATACGAGATAATATTAAAAAAAGAATCAATTTACCAATTGGTTTTAACTTAAAAATTACTTTGATTTCGGGACTAAATAATAAGTACAACTCAAAAACTATTCTTAATTATTTTCCTAAAAAGTCCACAATCCTTTTTTCTCTATAATACAACTGAAATTATGACTCCGTATCTTCAAATAAAGTCAATAAATATTAATTATGTTATGAAAAGACAATATTTAGTAATCGTCTCATATTTATATTTATGCTCTTAGTAAAAATTATTTTTTTTGTTCTCGCTGTTAAGGAGTTATTTCTTTAATCCAGTATTTCATAGTCCTTTTTTTTCTGAGGATATCTAGAAAAATCTTTTATACTCTTAGTGTGTCCTTTTAGTTGGGGGGCTTTCTAAGCTTAGTGGGGACTCGCGTAGTTGCTAACTTCCCATTTCGTGAAAAACTTCCAATCTAGTTTCACGATATTATAAAAACGATCGAGTGAGGGGATTCCATGAACAGTAGTCTTTCGGTTACGGTAGATCTTGAAGACTGGTATCATATTCCTTCCGTCTGCAGTTCCCCATTTTCGGTTTACAGGAGTGTGGACGAATTCTTCAAGAACTGGAATGGCAGGTATGATTTCTTAAGCGAACCTACAAAAAGAGTACTGGATATTCTTGATGAGTTCAATGTAAATGCTACTTTCTTTGTAGTTGCAGATACCATTGAACACTACCCGGGATTGGTAGAGTCAATTGTAGATAGAGGACATGAACTTGCCTGTCATGGGCTGAGCCATGCCTGTAAGATTGATCCTGAAACAAAAAAACAATTGATGAGTGTAGAAGATTTTGAGCAAAGGACTTTAACTGCAAAGAAAATGCTCGAAAAAATCAGCGGAGAAAAGTTGATAGGCTACAGGGCACCAAATGCTCTGGTAAGCGGATGGATGATTGATTCCCTTGAAAGGATGGGATTTAAATACGATTCCTCTGTCTCGGTAAACTCCATATATAACAAAACTGATTCGGCCCTTAGCACAGTTTCGTCTTTCCCTTACTATCCCGCAAAAAGCGAACTCGAAGTGGGTGATGACAGAGACTTTATTGAGTTCCCATGGGCCTATTCTCAACATGGACTGAAACTTCCTGCATCAGGTGGCCCTATGCTCCGATTCCTGGGGTCATCATTTATACTTGATGGGCTTATGCAGAGTCTTAAAAGGGGGCACACCATATTCTATTTCCATCCACTGGATATTTCCTGTGCAAAGTTTCCATCTCTTGGAAACAAAAGGCCATTTTACTGGTGCATAAAAGGGAGGTTTGTTGAAAAAAGAATCAGGCACATCCTGAATAAACTAAGTGAAGTTGAGAAAATATGTTTGAGGGATTATTCGGAAGTGTCATGTGTTTAAATTATACTTCCTGATGTTTAACGTAGGTTCAGGATTCTACTTTCTGTACTCTGAATGTGCCTGAGTTTTAATATTTTAGCAAAAAGGTGTATAGTCAGGAAGTCTAAAAAGGCGTAGGGTTCGTAAGAATATCGAATTCCTGCCCTCAAAATTCAATTTATGGGTAATTACTTTCTGAACTTGAGCAGTATTCTCTTCCTGTTTTTCAGGCTTCAACTTCCATAACTTTTTCTTTCCTGTGAATAACGTCTTACTGTCACATCTATATGTCTTAAAAGTACTGGAAACGTCTTAAATATCTACATTTATCTCTTTGAAAGCCCGAAAGCCTTTAATTCTTGAGGATTTTTATTTATGGGAACACCAACTACTTGAGGAGGGAATATCAACCTGGCACCGGATGCAACGATTAATTATTTATTAAGCGATTGCATACACGAAAAATAAAAAGGAGAAAAATAATAAAAAATTCTTAGATATAAGGAAATTTCGAGAAAGAAAGTTCCCTTATTGCAGACTGCCTGTGAAAGCAGATTCTAAGAAAACAATAGAGGGCTGTCTCAATGCTATCCTTGAATATAAGTGTGGGAACTGGACTCTGCAACTTTCCGGAAGGATGGGGGACACATTGTCTAAACTCAATAATAATATCTTAAATCTGGTAACCTCGATTTCTCTGCTGCTACTTGTTTACAGTCTCTTTATTCTTAGAGAAATCCAGCCTGGAGGATACATAGTTAATATCTATGATCAGCTTCCTTTCCGCTTCTACCTGATCCTGCTCTTATGTTACCTGTCCGCCTGCTTTCTACTTCTTGCATATAGAAAGATTAGTGCGGTTTTCATACTGCTATTTGTTCATGTTATCGTAATGATAATTCCCTATATGCTAGGCTACGCTTCAGTAGGTAGAGGAGATGAATTCTTATACCCGGGCCTGGCAGTAAATACAGGAATTTCAGAAACTTCAGGTTTGTCCGCATTCTCAGATCTCTCCCCCACCGGTCCTTTGTTAGTTTCAACTCTGGCTCTTGCCTCAGGTATGAATATACAGGCACTATCTCACTTTTTGCCGGTTTTCTTTTCGATTATATTTATTGCCGGCATGTTTCTGTTCTATCGGGGCTTTATGAGCCGGGAAAAGCTGGTCTCAGTAACATTTCTTTCTTCAGTTATTCCATATTTCGGGCATTTCCAGGTATCCTCGGTCTCATATTACCTCACTTTTTGCCTTGTTCCTATCTATCTCCTCTTGCTGTGGAATGCAGTATCCGATAAAAACAGAGCTGCAATGGTTGCCTGTCTGCTCTTTATGATACCTTTGATCCCATTGGCCCATCCTTTTATCTTTGCCTATCTCTTGTGCTTCACCCTGCTTCTGACTCTTGCGGGTAGAGTAACGCAGTCAGGCCTCCTTAAAAAAGCTCTCAGTCTTAAAAGCCTGGTTCGAAATCCACTTTCCAGCTCTTCAGGAAAAATAGTTCCCCTATTTATTTTCCTTTCATTTACTTCAGTCGGCTTCTTGCTCTTCGCAAAGTATGCTTCAGAGTTTTTTGATATTTTTCTTCCATCTCTTGTCTGGCGTATTGAGACCCTCACCGTAGCGGGTTTTGCTACAATTCCAAGCATGGAACCAGGAATTTTCGAATTTATACATCTCTTCAATCTTTACTATGGTAAATACTATATTCCATTAATTTTTGTTGTAATCAACACAATTATCGTATGGCAAAATCGCAAACGATTCTGTCATCATTTTGTCCGCAGGTATCCCCGCTTTTTACTCCTATATATAGCCTCGTTTTTCCTTGAACTGGGCTTTCTCTTAAACCCTTTCATACCCTATCCTCCGGATAGATTTGTAAACCTGAGCTTCATTATCTTTGCCCAGATTCCTTTGCTGGGATACTCTCTCTATATTGTCCTTCTCAGGAAGGGGTATGCGACCGGTCTTGGCGCTACGATCCTTATACTGGGCTTTCTATGGACTTTAGGTTTTTTCAGCTGTTTCAGTTCCCCGTGTACCGGCGGAATCTCGGAAGCTATTCCACAAAACGAAGTGGAAGGAGTTCAATGGCTGATAGAGTCAAAAGCAGCATACCCGTATATTATATCTTCCGGAGAAAAAGAAGGTTACACTTTCTCAGGAAACACTTCCGAAGCTTCTGCGAAGTTCGGGTCAACCCCTGCAGACCATAGTGAGGATGTAAAATTTTTTAAGAGTAATACTACGGATAACTCATTCTACTTTATAGCGACAACCTTTTCAGAGGCTCTAGGCCTTGAAAAGTCAGCAGGGTCCATAGGCTACTCTTCAGCTAGAAATAGCTCTGGAAACCAGGACGATAATCTTCTGTGCCAGATTTATGACTCTCTTGACATAAAAATCTACAAGCATACCGCTTGAGTCTGCTTTTCTTCCCGAGTTTCGCTTCGGCACCCGAGTTTCGCTTCGGCACCCGAGTTTCGCTTCGGGAGCACGAGGTCCTTTTCGCTTCGCTCAAGAGGACTACTTTATAGATTATTAGCAGTAAGCTGAGCTCTAGAGGACTAATTTGGAAGTTATGATAGTGAAATCTTCTCAAAGCACAGAAAAACTAATTCACAATATTTTGATCCTTACAACCGTACTCGCTATATTGAGTCGTTTATCTTCATTTGGTCGGCTGCAAGGCAGACTGGCTTGGGCGCTTTATTTGCCTGTGAACTGGAATATGACCTCCCGTCAAGAAAAATATTTTTCGGCCAGAAGCAGGTCCTTTTCGGAGAATAAAGCACTACGTTTTATTATTCCTGCTCTGCTTCCTTTTTCATTACTTGAGAGCTTATGTGATTTCCTTTAGCTTTTGACCTGATATAGCTGCCTGCAAACAGGAGAATGATCCCTAACCCTATTATTTCCGAGATAAATACACTTGAATAAGCCGGGTTGTACGAGTTATTTAAAATCCTCATGAAGTACTCAATAAAACTTCCGGAAAATGTATCTCTTGGAAACTCCCATCCGAGTAGCGGCCAGAAAAATGCTCTCGGTGAGTTCCACATCTGGTCCTCAAGCAGGTGACAGAACGAAGCACCTGCAATAACAAGAGGTACCTTCCAGCCCTTTTGGTAGAAGTTGTAATATGCGGCCAGTCCAAGCAGGATTGCGAAGATAAGGGTATGAGCAAATATCCTCCCGCTTCCTACGGCTTCAGCAAGGATTATTCTGCCAAGGGGTTTGTCAATTAAGTCCGGAAGGAGTGCTCCAAAAGCGATCCATTTTATGTCTACCGGAATGTTCTTCCCCGGAAATAGACGGCTAAGGAAATAGAAAATTCCCAGGGTTATACCTATATGCCCGAAAATAAACATCAGATTAAAAAAGTAAATGATGTATAATTATTTTTTGGCTGGCTGCCTCAAAGGCATGCCAGCGCAAATTCCGACGTTATGTGATTTTGCTGGTACACAGGATTTTCAGGCCTGACACTCAGCCACGAGTTTTTCTACAAGTTCCTGTCTGATTGCAGTTCTTCGGTCTCCGCCGCAGACCATACCCCTGACCCCAATTATGTCGGGACCTATCCTTTCGAGTACAGGAAGGTCCTCAAATTTCAGGGACCCGGCAATTGCATTTTCAAGCCCGTACTTATGAGCAAGATCGGTAAATTCTTTCAGCTCCTTTTCATCCATGAATTCAAAGGTAGATTTTCCGTCCTTAATGCCTGTGTCTACCATAACAACGTCTACCCCTGCTTCTGCGGCAACTGCGGGGAGTAAAACAGGAGAAATCGAATTAATGCGTCTGTAGTCCGAATATCCTGAGGCAACAACCTTTTTTGACGGGTCATAGTCTTTTACGGCCCGCGTAACCTTTGTGAGCAGTTCAAGAGCCTGTGCTTCAGTCTGGATATCATAAAGACCTACTTTTATATAGTCTGCTCCTGCGACTGCTGCCCCAAGGGCTGCAAGGGCGGCAGTTCCGGGTTTGTAGTTAAAATCTCCGATTGTTGCGCTTATCGGCTGCCTGCCGTTTACAACCGCTTTAACTTCTCTGATAATCCAGGGGAAATTGGCTCCGAGGGAACCTTCCTTGGGGTTTTTGACATCCACAATGTCCGCGCCGCCTAT
Organism: Methanosarcina horonobensis HB-1 = JCM 15518; assembly: GCF_000970285.1. Classification (NCBI taxonomy): domain Archaea; kingdom Methanobacteriati; phylum Methanobacteriota; class Methanomicrobia; order Methanosarcinales; family Methanosarcinaceae; genus Methanosarcina; species Methanosarcina horonobensis. The sequence continues at coordinate 308,047 of NZ_CP009516.1, forward strand.
AGAAGCGATGATCGCCTCCTCTCTGTTAATTGGACTCACAAGCAGTTTCATATAAAGCCTCTAGTCAAGCATGAAATTAAATCTTTAACGATGTATATTCTTCCTTTTATACAATAAGGTTTATTTTATATTTTTTTATAGGATGATGAAACTATCGAATAAGTATGTTCCGAGTAGTCTTTGTAATGGATATATTTAATCGTAACGTGGTTCTTGCAAAAGGCGGAATAAGGGAGAATTACCGCCCGGTCTCGGATTCGAGTGCTGTATGCGGGACTTCAATTCCCCTGGAAATACTTGAATTTTTACATCCCGGAGAAGTTTATATTGCCGATCTCAATGCTCTGCAGGGCAAAGATCCTATTGACATTAATTCGGAGATTATCCGGGAAGTAAGTTCAAAAGCGGATACGATGCTTGATTTTGGAATATCTTCTCTAAGGGATGTAGATAAAGCCCTTTCTATTGCAGGAATTGCGATTATAGGTACGGAGACAGGCACGCTTGCAATAATTAAGGATGCAGCTTCCAGAAACCCGGGACGTATCAGTGTCAGTATCGATATCAAGCACGGAAAGATTCTGAAACGGGATTCTGAGATTCCTGAAGACCCTTTTGAAATCGTGAAACTTCTTAATGGACTTCCTTTAAAAGACCTGATTTTTCTTGATCTTGACAGAGTCGGCACAGCTTCAGGTTTTGATCCCGAGTTCCTGCGCAAACTGGCTGAGGCTTCAGTGCACGACGTCCTGCTTGCAGGGGGGGTCAGGGGTATGGAGGACCTTTTTGCTCTTGAAAGAATCGGTATAAAGGGCGCTCTGGTGGCAACTGCAATCCACTCAGGTTCGGTTCCTCCGGAAGTGATGACAGGAGGACTTGAGAAGGCTAAGAATACTGATCAATGAGTGCACGGGAGGGCTTTATGCTCTATCTTATGCCTCTGGTATATAAAGTATTGAGTATCTTATATAACTCTACAGGCATAACCCAATTAGCAGACTTATGTTCGGATTATTAGATTTTACCTAAATACAACAAATTTATGAGGTTACAGCATGGCAACAAGAAAGGTAACTGAGGAAAGTATTGAAGAGCCAGTTGATGAGAGTGCAGGAGGAAGCAGCGGAGACGGTTATGTGGAGATCAAGATGGGAGGCGGCTGGTACATGACTATCTCCCTGGCCCACAGTGACAGATTTGAAAAAGAATACGTAGAGCTCGCAAAAGAGCGCGGAGGCATGAAAAAGTCACGTTTCAATCTCAATCCTTCGCACGTTCGGATGCTCGGGGAAGCCCTGATTAAGTTTGCGGATGATAACGGGCTCTAACCGGAATTTTCTCTTTCTTTTTTATTTTTCTTTCTTTTTTTATTTTTATATTCCTATCGTCTGGTTATCGGGCGCCCAGTTCATATTATTTCACAACATATCGTTTAATCTTTTTTAATAAACTCAATAATTTTTTGTACAACTTCTTTTTCAACCTTTTCAGGGGAGGAGGAGGCATCAATTACAACGAAGCGATTCGGCTCTTCTTTGGCGAGACTGAGGAAATTTCCTCTGACCTTTTGTAAGAATTCTATTTTTTCGAACTTGGTCTGTTCTCCTCGCTTTCCGCAGCGTTCAACTGCAGTTTCAGGTTCAATGTCGAAAAGAAAAGTAAGATCCGGAACAATAGTCCACTCTCTATGCAGGCTCTTTACCCATTCCAGAGGATTTTCAAGCCGGTCTTTAAGAGTCACTCCCTGGTAAGCGTAACGGCTGTCAGAGTAACGGTCAGAAATTACGGTTTTCCCATTCTCAAGTGCAGGTTTTATAAGCTTTGCCAGATGCTCGGCATGGTCAGCTGTAAAAAGGAAGAGTTCGGCAAGCTGGTCGGTTTCAGACTGGATAGCATTTTCGACAGCATTTCCGGTAAGGGTGCCTCTGGTAGGCTCTCTTGTAAAGACCGGTTCAAAGAGACGAATTTCAGAGTTTTCCTGGAGCTTTTTTGCAACCGTGCTTTTGCCTGAACCATCAATACCTTCAAGTGTTATCAGTTTGCCTTTCATAAGGACTGCCTCTTCAATTTTTCTTTTAACAGGTTTTATTGAAATGCACTATCAGTATTTATAGCCTATACAGGTCGCGGGTAGCTGACAGGTTAGGGCAGTAGTTCCGGATAAAATGAGCATCTATTTATGTAAACATTAAAAATAGCTTAGTAATGACTGTAATAGGAGTTATCACACGGGGCAAGTACGGGCACCGCCTTATTGAATCTATAAAGGAGCACAGTGATTTTTCGGTTGTAACTACCGACCTTCCCGAGTTTGTGCCTGCATTCATCGAGGATCCAGATGAATTTCTGGAAAACCTGGATTTCGACAGGCATGTCTTTTCTGCCGATATCGTAGTTAGCTATGCTCTGCATCCTGACCTGACATCTTCAATTGCAAAGCTTGCTGCAGAAGCTGGTGTACGCTCTTTAATCGTGCCAGGAGGGCCTTCCAGGGCATCGGTTCCTGAACTTAAAAATATTTCTGAAGCTTCCGGAATGGATATTGAAGTGGACGAGATTTGCTGCACCCTCGAACCCAATTCCTGCAACCGGCCTTTTACTGAGATTTTTGGGTCTCCCATCCTAAAAGTTAAGACAAAGGACGGGAAAATAGCCGAGGTTGAGGTTATAAAAGGTGCTCCCTGCGGAAGCACATGGTATATGGCAAAGGAAATCATTGGAGTGCCGGTAAAGGATGCCCCTCCTAAAGCCGGATTGCTGGTTCAGCATTATCCCTGTCGGGCTTCAAGAGGTGATATGGGAGGAATTCACGAGTCTGGAGAATTGCACAAGCAGGCGTTAATAAAAGCACTTGAGAACGAGGAGTGATTATATATTCTTTGGAAAAATATAATCTAAATATGGCAGAAAAATGGGGCTAAGTTTTTGATTTCTGAGGTTCCTGTTTTTGCCTGTACCGATTGCCAAATACTTTCTGGGGGTGAAAACATTATTTCCCTATCTATATCCGAAGATTCAGGGCCTGAAGACCTTGAGCCAATAGCAGTTGCAATACATTCTCTAACCGGCCTCCCTACTACTATCAGAAGCGTTAAAAGAAGAGGGCTCCGTCTGGAAAAGGGAAAAGTCCTTGACAGGGATTATACAGGACCTGTACTTGAAGAGGTATTAAAGACTAATAAAGTCGCCCACGAAGTTCCCACAGAAGGCGTGTACCGTGGAAAACATGTTGTAGTTGCTCCCATCCGTTCAAAGGAAGGGAAAGTTGTTGCAGCTCTCGGAATCGTGGATCTTCTGGCTACGATTGATCTTCCGTCTGTCTTTCAGGAATATACCTCCGTACTGGAAGAAGTTGAAGATGCAAAAAAATGAGATAGAAGAAGGTTTAAAAAGTAGCAGCTTATAAAAAGCATCCTTAAAGACTATATAGAAAAGATAAAGGATAATTTGTAGTTTTGTTGGAGGATTTTGTCCCTCACCTACTTTTCAAGGTTTGAGAGGGACATTTTTCCAGTTCCTCCAGTTGCTAATGAGATCCAGGATTATGTTTTAGAGCTGAAAAACTTTTTCCAGCGTTTACTCTGGCTTTTCGTATAACCTGACTTTTTTCAACAGGGCTCCGCTCTTTGCGTGGGGCTGCCTGAAGACGGTGTCATTGGATTTTTCGATTTCTCTCGCCTGAGTTGCAAGCTGGGCTGCAGCTCCCATGATCTCATGTCCAGCTGCGGCTGTGAGGCATACCTGGTCGATTTCCTTTAACATGAAGCAAGCAGGGAAGTTAACCTGTGCGACTTTCTCAGCCATGTGAAGGGCAGCAAGAGCTTTTGCTTTTGCATAGGGATTTGCAAAGCCTGCATGTTCTACACATTTCTCGGGTTTTGCGAAGATGTGCGGAAGTTCCAGATCCTTTCCTGACTTTCCGGATGCTACCTGTTCGGTTACTTTATCGAGCTCTTCCTGGATGAGTCTTACAACACCACAGATGGAAAGCACTTTCATGGCGTCAGAGTTGAAGGATGCCATCTCTACGGGATCGAGGAATTCTCTCTTTGCTCCGATAAGGGGGTCTACCGGGAGGATAATGTATCCGAAGCCTTCTTGCTCAAAAGCCTCACGGGCTTCCTTCTTTGTAGGACCGTCTGAAACTACGATGCAGGGTACATCCTTCCAGATTTCACGGGCTGCTGTGGGACCTGGAGCTGCTGCATTCGGACTGATAATTACCACGAAGTCAGCGTTCCACTGCTTGAAGCTTTCAGTGTCTGCAGCATCGGCGGGGCCCATTTTGGCGCCTGTACCGAATACTCTTACAGTGATTCCTTCTCGCGCTGCAATTTCATCCTGGATCAGATTGATAACCTGGCTCATTCCCAGGTTGCCCATTTTTATAAAGCCTATGTTGACCATTTTTCTCAAAATCCTGTGTTGACCTTTTTCTTCAATAGTGGAATTCCTAAAGGGTTTATAATCCTTTTGGCAATCTTCCTTCCTTATCACCCTTATTTTATATATATCTGTCTTATTTATAATCATTATTCGATATATTTTGTTGCTCCTCCGAAAAGCTTAAAAGGGATGTGATTTATTTCACTCAAAAACGTTGACATCAATGCTGTTGTTTTGTGGTTTTGTTTTCGCGAAACCCGCATTATAATTTGAAAAACTTATCCGTTGGTGGGCTTTTAATGTCAGGGCAGATATATTATCTCAGGCTGCGGGGGTACCCCTGAAACGGTACTTCTGGCAGTATGCCCTCTTTCGGGAATTGTCCCGCTATATCTATAGATATTCAGGTCCAGGTTTTGATTGAGTGAACTGTCCTATAAATGATTCTACTGAAAACAAACTTATAGTTTTTGACATGGATAGCACCCTTATAGACGCTGAGACCATCGATGAGCTCGCCAGGGCTGCAGGTGTTGTAAGCAAAGTAGAGGAGATTACGAAGAGAGCGATGTATGGAGACCTCGATTTCGAGCAAGCGCTCGCAGAAAGGGTCAGACTTCTTAAGGGGCTCCCCCTGGAAACTGCCCTTGATGCTGTAAATCAGATTAATCTTATGCCGGGAGCAGCCGATCTTGTCCTGTATGTTAAAAGTCGGGGTTACAAGACTGCGATGATTTCCGGTGGATTTACCATAGCCGCCGAGAGGGTAGGTGAAACGCTTGGTATCGATTTTGTCGTTTCTAACGAACTGCTTGTGGAAGACGGCTACCTCACGGGAGAAGTTGTCGGTCCTGTCACACAAAGCGACTCCAAAGCAAAAGTGTTCGAGGAACTGGCACGTTTCTACAATGTCAGGCCCGAGCAGTGTGTGGTTGTCGGGGACGGCGCAAACGATGCCTGTATTTTTGAGATAGCAGGTTTTGCCATAGCTTTCAACCCAAAGCCCATCCTTAGGGAGTATGCGGACGTGGTCATAACAGTAAAAGATCTGAGAGCCGTAATCCCTGTTCTTGAATCTCTTTCTTATCAATTTTGTAATCAGGCACAGCATGTCGACATCGAACACTACTAAAATGCCAGCTCTTTTGCTGGACCGGGAGGCACAATAAGAGATGCTAAAGGAATTGCAGAAAAAAAGATCAGATTTGAAAGACATTTCTGAAGAATCCA